>BNWW01000027.1 GCA_025999115.1 Bacteroidia bacterium | reverse complement strand
CGGCCGAAGTGCTGAAACAGTTTCAAGCTTTTGCGAAAGAATACGCCGATGCGTATAACAATATCGCTAAAAACCCGGTGAAATACACGCAATTAGCCGGTCAATACAAAGACCAAATTGCCAGTATCGAAAAAGTGAAAGCTCAATTGACTCCCGCACAAGTGAAAGCTTTCGAAAAATCGCTGCAAATTATCAAAGATGTTAATTCGGGCGGAACGAAAAAGTAACACAATTCTTTCCTGTTTTTTGCGTTTATAATGAATGATGCGTAAAATTTTTATCATTATTTTCTCTATCCTTGCCGGGACTACGGCTTGGGCGCAAAGCGGGAAATCAACGTTTGATTACCTCCTGCTGCCGCATTCGGCTCGTTCGTCGGCGGTGGGCGGTGTTAATTTGTCGGTTATCGAAAACGATGCGTCGTTAATTTACGACAATCCGGCATTTCTCGGTTATGAAATGGATAAAACGCTGTTGGTTAGTTACCTGTCGTATATTGCCGATATTGGCGTGGGCAATGTTACTTTTACCAAGAAATTAAACAGCCGTTCATCCATCGGCATCGGCGCGTTGTATGCCAATTACGGGAAAATGTTGGAAACGACAGCCGATAATATCGTGGTGGGCGATTTGAATGCCAACGATGTATGTGGAACCGTATTTTTCGCCCACGATATTACATCGAAATTGCGCGGCGGAATTACCGCTAAATTCTTCTATTCCAATTATTACCACAATACGGCTATCGGTTTGGGTGTTGATTTGGGATTGAGTTATTACAACGAAGCCAGCGGTTTTTCGTGGGGATTGGTCGGTAAAAACCTCGGCCGGCAAATCAAAGCCTACAACGAAGAATTATATGCCTTACCTTGGGATATCCGGATGGGCGTTACGCAAAAATTCCTGCATGCGCCGATTCGCGTTTCCATCACAGCTATCAATTTGAAACAGTGGCAATTCGATGATATTTATTCGCAAGGAGATTCGTTTTTCAAAACCACTTGGAAGCATTTGACTTTGGGCGTTGAATTTATTCCTTCGGATAATTTTTGGGTCGGCGTAGGCTACAATGTCAAACGCGGCTCAGATATGTTTTTGGAAGAAGGCGGCCGCCTCAACGGTTTTTCGGCCGGATTCGGTTTGCGCGTGACCGGCTTCGACATCAGTTGCGCCATCGGAAAATACAATACCGCCGCCACTTCGTTTATGTTGAGTTTAGCTACCAGTTTCACAGACAAAGGATTATGACAAAAAAAATAGTGATTGCCATTGACGGGCATTCTTCGTGCGGAAAAAGCACCATTGCCAAAGATTTGGCAAAAACCATCGGATATACTTACATCGACAGTGGCGCCATGTACCGCACTGTAACTTTATATTGTATGCAAAATGGACTTTTCCAAGGCGATTATTTGGATTTGGACAGCTTGAAAGAAGCAATTGACCAAATCAGGATTACCTTTGTAATCAATCCCGAAACCGGTCGCGCAGATACTTATCTCAACGGAATCAATGTTGAAAAAGAGATTCGTTCGATGGCGGTGGCCGACAAGGTAAGTCCCGTTGCAGCAGTCGGTTTCGTACGCGAAGCGATGGTTCGCCAACAACAAGCGATGGGTTTGGAAAAGGGCATTGTGATGGATGGTCGCGACATCGGCACCATCGTTTTTCCCCAAGCCGAATTAAAAATTTTTGTTACCGCCTCGCCTGAAATCCGCGCTCAACGCCGTTTGAATGAATTAAAGGCCAAAGGTGAAACAGCTACTTTTGAAGAAGTATTGCAAAACCTTGCGAAACGCGATTTTATTGATTCTACGCGGAAAGACGGGCCTTTGCGCCAAGCGGAGGATGCTGTTGTGTTGGATAATTCCGATTTAACGGTGGAGGAGCAAAATCAGGTGGTTTTGAAGTGGTTCGGTGATAAATGAAAAAACTTTGTAGCGTAACAAAATAATTAACAAATACTTGTTATCAATGAAAAAATAATTAATTTTGTGGCGTATTTTTGAAGAAAAGTAAAGGGATTAATGAAATATTTGTCAAAAAACGAAACTAATACGCAGGTGGCTTTCCCAAATTCTCCGGATAAGTTGCTTTTTTTATGCCTGAATATTTGGTGGTTTGGGATATTTTGTTAAACACACACAAGGGCAGGCCAACACCTTAATATAATATGCGCACGTAACGCGCGCCAAGATAATCATTTACAAGAAAATTTACAAGAAAAGCTATCTTATTTTAGGATGGCTTTTACTGTTTTATATTGTTTTATTTTTAAATCAAATTATTATGTCTGTAAAGTATGTTTTAGTAGAAAAGGGGAATCCGGCAAGACCAAGTGACCCGAAGAAATGGTATGCAAATGCTAAGAGTACGGGAGAAATTACCCTCAAAGCATTAGGTAAGGAAATCACACAACGCAGTACGGTAAACCATGCCGACACCTTGGCCGTGTTGGAAGGTTTGACACAAGTATTAATCGACCAACTGAATGAAGGGAAAATCGTTCGTTTCGGCGATTTTGGCTCTTTTCAGATAGGACTTGGAAGCGGTGGTACCGAGACAAAGGAAAAATACACGTCTTCTTTGATTAAATCAAAGAAAGTGCTTTTCCGTCCGGGCATTGATTTGAAGGAAATGTTGAACAATCTGAAGTTTGAAAAAATGTAAGGAGGATTTTGGGAAAACGTCAGTACGTTTTGGAGAAAAGGTCTTGACGTTTTTGGGAAAAGGTACTGACGATTTAGGAAGAGAGTGAGAAAAATAATTTATCAATAACAAATAACAAAATGAAGACATTCAAATTAACAGCCATAGTTTTATTAGTTTTCGTTCTCCTGTTGCAATCATGTAAGAACGATGTAGTCAAAATTGGTTATCTGCCAATGGTATCAAGTCTTGCGCACTTCGTCGCAAAAGACCAGGGTTATTATGAGCAGGAAGGCGTAAAGATTAAGGAAAGCGAAATCAAAACGAGCGACCTTATGGCAGACAATTTAGTTGCAGGTCATATCAATGCCGCAATAGAACTTTCAATTACTTCTCTGTTGAAGGCAAATGAAAAATCTAAAACCAATACCGATTTGGTAAAGATTTATTCTGTAAGCGATATTACCGTAGAAAACGGTTTTGATGCCATTGTGGTCAGAAGTGATTCAAAAATTGATTCGCTCAAGGACTTGTCGGGCAAGAAAGTCGGGATATTTCCGGGCAGTACTTCCCGTAATTTTTTAACGACTATCTTTAAAGAACAATGTCCTGGATTGCCCTTGCCTGAATTTAATGACGTAGCGCCGTCCGCACACATTCAGCAACTGGAAGGCGGTCATATTGACGCATTATATACTTACGAGCCAAATTTGACAACAGGTATTATCAAAAATGGTTTTCGGAAAATTTGTCCTTCCATTTATGCTCTGCATTATTCACCAAGTCCTATCGGTTGTGCTGCCGCTAATTCTACTTGGGCAGAAAGAAATCCCGAATTATTGAAATCTTATTTGAAAGCCATAGACAAAGCCATTGTATTTATCAGGGAAAATCCTGTGAAAGCAAGGGAAATTTTAGTAAAAGCCGTTGGTTATGATGTGCAGATTGCCTCTAAAATGAATATTATGCCAATGTCGCAATCAACGGAAGTAAACAAGGCGGAACTTCAAAAGTATTTGGAAGCATTAAAGGTATTGAATGAAATCAAGGATATTCCCAATATTAACAGTATTACTTTGCAATAGTTATGAGTAATAAAGCGATAGAAATATCCGATTTGTCTTTTAAATACCCGACAAAAGATGAAAACACTCTGAACAGTGTGAATTTTTCTGTTGAAAAAGGGGAAAGGGTAGCATTGATGGGCGATAGTGGCAAAGGAAAATCTACTTTGCTGCGGTTAATTGCCTCGTATGAACAAAAACAAAGCGGCAGTATCAAAATAAACTCTGTGGAAATAGATGAAAAATCAATTAATGATTCTATCGCCTATCTGCCCCAAGATGCCTATAAAGCACTGTTTCCGTGGAAAACAATAGAAGATAATCTTTATTATCCGCTCGAATTAAGAGACAATCTAACGGACGAAAATAAACAATTCTGCAATGATTGTATCACTGCGTTTAATTTGCAACATTTGTTAAAAAGTTATCCGCTTAAATTGTCAGGGGGAGAAAAAAAACGTGTATCGGTGGTAATGGCATTATCAGTTAAACCTGAAATTGTGTTATTGGATGAACCTTTTGCCGGTCTTGATTTCAAAACAACAGAAACTCTATGGCAGTTTCTTCGCCGATATTTTATTGATAACCAAACAACGGTACTGTTAGTTACTCACAGTATAGATGAGGCCGCTGTTATGGCAGACAGGGTTGTTTTTCTTGATAAAGAAGGGAAAATTGTACCTTTGGAAACCGACAATTTCAAAAAATATGCCGACCAACTTACAACGGAAGAGGATAAAAATAAATTGGACAATCCGGGAGAATTACTGTTATTGCCTCAATTCAATGAATATAAAAAGAAAATAAAGGAAGAATATGAAAAAAATTGTACCAAACAGGACTAACTTGCGAACTCTGTTGGGCATTGTAATACTTGCAGGGGTTCTCGGAATTATCTATGCTGTAATTTGCCTTTGGGTATATTTGGATCCTGAGAATCAGACGAAAATGCCGTGTATTGTAGATATTATCTGCCGTTTTTTCCTGCAATTTACAGATGTTTCTGTTTTGAAAGCATTGGGTATTACCCTGCTTACCTTAACAATATCTTTGTTTTTTGCGATAATTTCAGGGCTTCTGTTCGGCTTTCTTTTCGGAAGCAAAAATAAATGGGCATACACTCAGCCGACAGTAGATTTTCTACGCTCTATTCCTGTAACATTCTTAATTCCAATTTTGGCAATTATTTTTGGAAGTGGCGATACAATAAATATATATCTGTTAACAATTTACCCTACAGCCCTGATGATTATGTTCGGTGTGCGCACCGGAATACAAAAACAGGATTTGGAACGGCTGCATTTTTTTGATATTATCGCTTCCAAGCAAATGCAACCGAAGCGTTACCGTATAGAAAAAATCAAACTGACTTTATTTGAAACGCTTCCAGATATTTTTTCGGGATTTCGTGTTGCGCTTTCTTACGGATTGGTGATTGTTACGGTACTCGAATATATGCACATTGGCATTTCGGAAAGTTCTATTGGTATTGGCACACTTTTAGACAAGGAAAATACCAATCACGATAATGTAAATGTTTTTGCATTGGTCTTATTGATTGGCGTTATCGGGTTCTTTTTAAATTGGATAACAGAGAAAATACAACACAAATGGATACATTGGTCGAATGAAAATTTAAAAACGGAAGACTAATTAAATAAAATATTATGAGTTACAAATTTGAAAAAACAGATTTTTGGGGAATAATTAGTGTAATCGGTATTGTAATACAACTATTACCTAAAAATATTTTCCCTAATTCATTCTTTGAATGGCTACCTATTATTAAATGGGTTACATTAGTTATTGTTGCTATTTGGGGCTTTTTGAGTATCAAAAAGTCAAAAACATGGCAATCATATTTATGCGTATTACTATTTGGTGTTTTATTAACGCTGAATTTATATCCGCATATTACGTCAAAAATAGAATCAAAAACACAACGCATTGTAGTTTTATTGCCTTGGTCTTCTTCAAAATCGCAAGCAGCATTAGAAGATGGAAAATTGCAATTAGAGGGAGTTATTGATTTTATCACAAAGAATGAAGATAAAACTAAAAACTTTCATTTTGTCTTTATTGACCACAAAAATGATACAACTTTTGCAATTAAAAAAGTGAAAGAAGAATTATCAAAAGGAACAAAGTATTTTTACTCAACCATGAGTACGGTTAATGAATGTTTATCTAATCATTTTATAAACGATAAAGAGTTTGAAAAAAATAATTCTATATTAGTGTGTGCTGTAACCTCGTCGCCCGACGTAAAAACGAAAAAGAATAAAGTATATCGTTATTATGTTAGAAGTAATGAAGAAGGCGATGTACTCGCTAAAAAAGGTAAAGAAAATACTGATATAAAAGATGCAACTGCAATCGTTGTTGGTGATGCATACGGAAAAAGTGCTGCCGAATCGTTTAAGAAACGATGGGAAGAAACCCTCGGGTATAATTTTCACGAATTTGGTACTCTTCCAAAAGATGCAGATGAAACCAAAATTAAAGAATTTATCAACAGTCAAAAATCAAAGTTTCCACAGTCGCCTCGTGCTGTACTAATCTGTCATTATGGAAATGGTATTGTTCATACAGTAAAAGCGTTGAAATCTTTAAATTTAATTGATAATAATACTATGCTTTTATTTACCTCTACTGCTAATAATGAACGTTGGAAAGAGGCTATTAAGCATATTGTGGAAAATCAGAAGGGACATTATTATGCTTTGCCTGACTATAAATATCCCCCAAATACTGCAATTAACTACAATGATGATGTGAAAGATTTTGCTCATTTTGCAATGGAGAAATATATATTGTCTATAAACGGTTTAGAAAAACAGAATGATTTTGATGCGTGTTGGTGGAATAATAAAGTACCCGAACATATTTTATCTACCGAAGCGTACAAAGAAAATGGGCAAGCAGATATTGGCGTGCCAATGAAAGTTGAAGAATTTAAATTTGAAAAGAAGAAATAATGAAAGTACTGATAATTATTGATATGCTCAATGGATTTTGTAGAGAAGGCTATCCACTTTCTTTGCCAAACTACAATCCTGAAATTGAAACATATATCAAAAAACAAATAGAAGAATATCAATCAAATAACGATAAGGTCATTTTTATATGTGACAGTCATAAACTTTCCGACCCTGAAATAAACGACCCATATCCTCCACATTGTATGGATGGAACGCCCGAAGCGGAAATTATTGACACTCTGTCGAATTATAAAAAGAATGCTCTCATATTGCATAAACATACACTGAGTATTATGTATCAAACGGGGTTGGAGTCCATTTTACAGGAATTAAATCCCGACAAAATAGAATTAGTTGGCGTTTGTACGGATATTTGCGATTTATTTGCAGTTTATGAACTTCGTATTCGTGGCTATAAGGTAGCAGTTTTAAAGCAAGGGGTATTACCATTTAATCCCGACAAACAAGAGGAATTTCTTAATTATTTCGAAACAAAGTTGAGCGCAGAAATATATTAATCGACAATGCGAAAAGAACGAGTCATGAACTATGGTTTTCCAATTTGTTGTATTTGAATGAGGAACAGGATTTAATTGAGTCTGATAAATATTTGAACAATGAATGTCGCTTGTCCGAAAGAACTTACGATTATTATGCAATGTCTTTTTGCGGAGAAGCAAACAATTCATCTCATTGGAGTCGTTATCCAAACAATGTTCCAATTGTCATTTGCAAGGAAAAAAACAGAACGGTGGTCGAATATCCCTTAAAATCCGGCAAGATGTCTATTGGAGTTGCAACCTATACAACGAGCAAAAAATCGTCCAATGGTGAAGAATTGAATGAAAAAATAAATCTCTATTCGAGCTTCCCCCGCTTCCCGTAAGAACAGCGCAATCAGTGGAGACTTTTTATTCCATTACCACAACTGTCAACCGCTTGATATTCAACCGAACTTTCAGCCATTCGGCCAATTTATCCGTATCAACATTTCCTCGATTACGCAATTCGATAAACAACGTCGGAATCGTATCGGAAGTTGCGGCCGTAATATCGGTATAAACCGTATGCGTAGCAATGGAAAAACGCTTGATTCCGGAATATTCAACAGCCAATTCACGCGCCAATTGCAAATTATCGACTTGCGAATTTCGGATTTTAGTTAATTCCGTCGTCAATTGTTCGATTTCGGCCTCTTTTTCGGCAATCGTTTTCTCTTTTTTATCCAAAAGATTACTCAATACATTGGCTTGAAAATCGACATCCACGGTTCCCGACATTTGTTTGATGATTAAATTTGTTTTATCCAATCCAAAATCCGGCAATCGGTTTTGTAATCGTTCGATTTGTCTATGTTCTAACGGTTTACCTACCAGCGAAAACAAAATTTCTTGTTTCTTTGAAGTATAATTCCGTTGCACTTTGATAATTTCCGTTTCATCAAACATTTCCTCCTTCTGAATTTCCTGCACATAACGCATCGCCTTGCTCTGGAAACGACTCTCGGCAATCATCGACCACGCCATAAACACGCTGGGGATAATTACCACCGTCGCAAACACCGTAATATAACGCTTCATGATGCGCCTCGTATGACCGTCAATATATTGTTTTTCAGGAAATTGCAAGTAGCGCACCATGATAAACGTAGCCAACGCAATGAAAAACGAATTGATGAAAAACAGATAAAACGCGCCGATAAAATAATTCAATTGTCCGGTCGCCAAGCCAAATCCGGCCGTACAGAGTGGCGGCATCAAAGCGGTTGCAATCGCCACACCGGAAGCAATAACTAATTTTCCTTCCTTACGCGAAAGGGCAATGATGCCCGCAAAACCGCCGAAAAAGGCAATCAGCACATCATAAATCGAGGGACTTGTCCGCGCCAACAATTCAGACTGTGCATCGCTCAAAGGCGAAATAAAAAAATAAGCCGTCGATGCCGTCAAACTAATCAACATCATGACCAGCAGGTTTTTAAGCGAATGTCTTAACAAGGCCGTGTCGAAAATACCGATTGCCAAACCGATGCCGTTGATTGGCCCCATGAGCGGCGAAATCAACATCGCGCCGATAATGACCGCCGTCGCATTCACATTTAAACCGACAGAAGCGATGATGATGGCGAAAAAGAGAATCCAGACATTGGTTCCCTTGAAAACAATACCTTTTTGGATATTATCGATGGTTGCGGCAACATCGGTATCTTCGTTCAGATTAGCCAAACGGCGCAGGAAAGACTGCGATTGTATCCACCACAACTTGATTTTTTGAGTAAACTGCATAATGTATTAATATTTTATTGAATAAAATGTCCGGCAAAAATATAAATTTTTTGTGATTCCTGCGTATCTTTGTCCCCAAATTTTAAAAGTTTGAAAGACGTAATTCTTCAAAACCTTTATACCGCTCATGCCGGTGTGAAGGCGATACTTTCACTGCTGAAAGAAAACGGAAGTTCGGATATTTATTTAAAAGGTTTGGCCGGTTCCGCAGTAAGTATGGTTTGCACTTCGATTTTTTCACAATCGGAAAGCGAATCTATGCTCTGTATTTTAAATGATTTGGAAGAAGCCGGTTATTTTTATCACGATTGTTGCCGGATTTTGAGCGAAGAAAATGTGTTGTTTTTTCCTTCGTTGTTCAAACGGAATATTCGATACAGCCAAAAAGATCCGGTAAATGAGATTATGCGGATGGAAGCGTTGAATGAGTTAGGAGTTAGGAGTTATGAGTTAGGAATTAAAAAATTGATTATTACTTATCCGGAGGCGTTGGCGGAAAAGGTTGTTTCTGTTAATTCGTTACAGAATAACACTTTATCGCTTCATGTAAATGAGAAAATTGACAGTTTGTTTGTAGAAGACGTTTTGGATTCTTACGGATTCGAGCGAGTCGATTACGTGTATGAACCGGGACAATATGCCGTGCGCGGATCAATTATCGATGTTTTTTCGTATGCCAACGAAAATCCTTATCGTATTGATTTTTTTAGCGATGAAGTGGAAAGTATCCGTTCTTTCGATGTAGAATCGCAATTGTCGAAAGAAAAAGTGAATACGTTTTCCATTGTTTCTTCGCAATCGGACGAAGTTGAAACGACCTTGTTTGCCTATCTTCCCGAAAATACGAATCTTGTTTTCCGAAACGAAAATTGGGTATATGAAAAATTTCGTGCGCTTTGGAACGAGGAACCGACTTTGACGAATGAGGAAACTTTTTCATCGCTTGAACAAATCCGTGCGTTTTTGACACCGGAAGAGGAAATTAGAAAACTGACATCAAAATATCACAAGATTCATTTGACCCCCACCCCCCCTAAAGGGGGAGCAGAACCGCAGAATGTCTTGTTGCGCAAGTCCCCTTTAGGGGATTTAGGGGTTATCTCTTTTTCAATGGAACCGCAATTTTCCTACCACAAAAACTTCGACCTTGTAGCTTCTTCTTTCAAAGAATTTCTGGAAAAAGACTACAGCCTCTACATTTTAAGCAACAACGAAAAACAAATCCGCCGCATCGAATCGATTTTTGAAGACCGCGGCGACAATATCCGTTTTACACCTATTCTCCAAACCTTGCACGAAGGTTTTATAGACCACACGGCCAAAATTTGCCTGTTTACCGACCATCAATTATTCGACCGTTTCCACAAATACAATTTAAAATCCGACAAAGCGCGTTCGGGAAAATTGGCCTTGTCGCTCAAAGAGTTACAACAATTCCAATTGGGCGATTTTTTGGTACATATCGACCACGGCGTTGGAAAATTCGGCGGATTGGTGCGTACCGACATCAACGGAACCATGCAGGAAATGATTAAAATGACTTTCCTGAACGACGACATTATTTTCGTCAGCATCCACAACCTGCATAAAATTTCGAAATACAAAGGCAAAGAGGGCGAACCGCCGCGATTGAATAAACTCGGTTCAGGTGCGTGGGAAAATTTGAAGGAAAAAACCAAGAAAAAAGTCAAAGACATCGCCAAAGATTTGATTTTACTGTATTCCAAACGCCGCGACGAACAGGGATTTGCTTTTTCGCCCGACACGTATTTGCAAAAAGAATTGGAGGCCTCGTTCCTCTACGAAGACACGCCCGACCAATTGAAAGCCACCAACGACATCAAACAGGACATGGAATCTTTGCGGCCGATGGATCGTCTGGTTTGCGGCGACGTGGGTTTCGGGAAAACCGAAGTAGCGATTCGCGCCGCGTTCAAAGCTGCGGTTGACGGCAAGCAAGTGGCTGTGTTAGTGCCGACTACGCTTTTGGCTTATCAACATTACAATACGTTCAAAGAACGGTTGGCCGATTTTCCGGTTACGGTCGAATATTTATCCCGCGCACGCACCGCCAAAGCGACGAAAGAAATTCTCGACCAACTAAAAAACGGGAAAATCGACATTCTGGTCGGCACGCATAAATTAATCGGCAAAGAAGTACAATTCAAGGATTTGGGATTGTTGATTATCGACGAAGAACAAAAATTTGGTGTCGGCGTGAAAGAAAAATTGAAACAATTGAAAATCAATGTTGATACGCTTACGCTGACTGCGACTCCCATTCCACGCACACTACAATTCAGTTTGATGGGCGCCCGCGATTTATCGAATATCACCACTCCTCCTCCCAACCGCTACCCGATTCAAACCGAAGTACATCGTTTCGGCAGCGACATTATCCGCGAAGCCATCAATTTTGAAATGAGCCGTAACGGACAAGTGTTTTTCGTCAATAATCGAATCTCCAATTTGCAGGATTTGGCCAATTTGATTCGGAAAGAAGTCCCCGATGCACGGGTCGCCATCGGCCACGGACAAATGGAACCTTCTCAATTAGAAGCCATTATCAGCGATTTTGCTAATTATGAATACGATGTCTTGTTGGCCACTTCGATTGTGGAAAACGGCATTGATATCCCGAACGCCAATACCATTATTGTAAACAGCGCTCAACATTTCGGTTTGAGCGATTTGCATCAATTGCGCGGGCGTGTGGGTCGGAGCAACCGGAAAGCTTTCTGTTACTTGCTTTCACCGCCATTGTCGGATTTAACGCCCGAAGCCCGTCGCCGCCTGCAAGCCATCGAAAACTTTTCGGAATTGGGCAGCGGCATTCATATTGCGATGCAGGATTTGGATATTCGCGGCGCCGGCAATATGTTGGGCGCCGAGCAAAGCGGGTTTATCGCCGATTTGGGTTACGAAACGTATCAGAAAATTCTGACCGAAGCCGTCCAAGAATTGAAAAATGAAGAATTTTCAGATTTGTATAAAGATGAAAATCAGCAGGACAGCGGATCAGGTTACGTTACGGAAACCAATGTGGAGAGCGATTTGGAGCTCCTGTTTCCCGCAGCCTACATTCCCAACGATTCGGAACGTATCCTTTTGTATCGCGAATTGGACGGCATGGAAAACGAAGACGATATCGAAGACTTCCGCCGGAAACTCAACGACCGCTTCGGCTCGATTCCCCCGCAAGGCGAAGAACTGATTAAAGTGGTGCGTTTACGCCGGATGGCCAAATCGCTGGGCATTGAAAAAATCACTCTCAAAAACGGAAAAATGGTTTTCCATCTGATTACAAATCCCGAATCGCCTTATTATCAAAGTAATGCCTTCGATAAATTACTTGAATTTGTGAAGAATAATTACAAGCGCACGCAACTTTCGGAGAGAAATAACCGGCGACTGTTGAGTGTGGAGAAGATTGATACGGTGGGGAAAGCGATAGGGGTGTTGGAGGAAATTTTTTAATTCTTCATAAACGCCGAACACAACGCACATGATAGCCCATGGAATGTTTCTTCCCTCTCCATTTTTTGTGATGAAATTGCATAGAAAAAAGTTATAATCAAAAACTTTGCACATAAAATTAAAAACATACAACTATGGGGTCAATAATGACAAACACACAAAAACAATTGTTTGGTTCAAAGCAAGAAACAGACAAAGAAGTGATTGAATACACCGCCAAAGGTAACCGGATATATCACTTTAAAACGATTACAAAAGAAGAGTTGGAGAAAGTGCGCATACCTACTTATTCATATCTTTTGTAATGTTGGAATATTACCGTTATCGCAAAGTACAAAACTTTTTACCGGAATTAACTGACACTTGTAACGAAAAGTTTTTATATACCTTTAAATTATTCGTAAAACCAACAGAAAATAGCGATGTGGATGTGTAGAGACGCAATGCATTGCGTCTCTACACATCCCAAAAGAATGCCGAAGTGATTGGCAATGGTGTTCGTTCTAAAATTTAACTTTTCTCCGCGCTTTTATTCCCGCAATCGTGAGGCGCAGGTGTTGCAAAAGCTTCTTCGTCGGCCGTTCTTTCAAAAACGATTCGACATGACGCTGCTTTTTATCCTCAAAAATATCTTCAAAATCAATTAAAATGCCGGTTTCTTCCACATCGCCGAAACCTTGATTGACGGCCGTTCCGAACACACGCATACTCGGCGAAAGATTCATGTAGGCGCTAACCAAAGGCGGAATATTGATGCTGTATTTGCGCACTTCGACATTCAATACCTTATAATCTTCTTTGTAATTTTGTTGATTAAATAATTCTTCCAAACGATCGTGATCCGTGTTGGTTTCCAACGGTTTAATCGGAACCACTAAATTTTCCTTATCCTTAAAATATTTATCCAAAAAGAAAAGAATCATGTTGCGAGCTTCGGTATTGTAATCGTTATACATGGTCATTTTTCCGAAAAAATAACGAAAATCGGGGTCGATAACCGACAAGGCACCCAAACCATCCCACAAATTATCCAACGCAAACAGGCTTTTGGCGCCGAATTTACTCGACTGATAATCCAACGAGACAAACGATCGACCCAATTCTACCAATTTTGGAACATACGTTTCGATAAATTGCGGCGAAAACCGGAACAATTCACAAGTAGCGATGTTGTTGGGCTGTCCCGATTCGTCGTAAGTGATTTCATTTCCGCAACGAAAACGATAGCCGCCCAGAATTTCCTCTTCTTTCGGATCCCACACAATCAATTGTTTGTATGGATTCGACATTTCGTCAAATTCGTCAATATCAGCTGCTTTGCCCGTGCCGCCGCCGTAATAACGAAAAGCGATTTCGCGCAAACGACCCACTTCAAGCATCAAATTCGGTGCATTGTGGGCTGTGAACAAATAAATTTCGTTACCGCACTTATTCGTTTTCCGAAAAAGTTTGTCGGGTGTTAATTCCGCTTTCAGCAACGCCCTGTCGATTTTTGGAATTACCTCTTCCATTTCGTTATCGTTGTTGTTTTCAAAGGGTGTTATATACTTCATTCTCAATCACTTTCGCCCATTGCTTCGGTGTTTTCGACGAATCGAATCTTTGCCACGGCACAGGCTTTCCAAAATGAATCAAAAATGTTGACTGTTTCGCTCTAAACATTTCGCGGGGCAAAAATAACATTTCTATATTAAATTTTATCTTAAAAAATTTACGAATATTGGCTATCGAATAAAAAAAGTTAGAATTTTTGGCTTCAAAATAAACGGGAATCACATCGCGTTGGTATTCAACGGCTTTGGAAATGAAATTTTTCTTCCATTCCGGGTCGCGAATCACGCCTTTGGTTTTGCGCGAACACAATCCTGCAGGAAATGTAATTATCTGATTTTCAGACGAAAAAGCTTCATTTAATTGCAATGCGGCTGCTTTTCCTTGCGCTCCGTGTTTATTAACCGGAATAAAAATTTCTTTCAACGGCTCAATGAAATACAAAATGTCATTGACTAAATACCGGATTTTCCCATCGTACTGTTTACCCAACACCGTCGACAGCGCGATTCCATCGAATCCACCTAAAGGATGATTGGAGGCAAAAATGCAACGATGACCGGCTTCCGGCAGGTTTTCCGTTCCTGTCAAGTGTATCGTAATCTGAAAATTCCGCACCATATTTTCCATAAAAGCAACGCCGGTCAGCCCCGCATTTTCCTTTAACGTTTGATTGATTAAATCTTGACAAATCAATTTGGCAAACCACTGAATGGCGAATTTGGGTATTTTTCGGTAGCGTTTAGGCGCTTTCGATTGCAAAATCTCCGCTACATCAATATGAAAATCGTTTTCCATCGTTTATTGCAGTTTTTTCAAAAGGTAGCTGACACCGAGCGTACCATAAATATTGTACATTTTGAAGGGCATACCGGTAAATGATGACGGAAAAATGGGTGTCAATCCCCACGCCAATTGTCCTCGTAAGGCAAAATTACGGGCAAACTTCCATTCGGCAGCCGCCAATAATCCGCAGTCGAACGATCGCTGTTTTTCCGAAAAATCGAAACGGGCGATGTCTACTAATGTTTTTTCGCCTGTAGGCCCTCCCTCCCGGATATATCCGTTGGAAGCCGTTCCTTTGAAATCGGCGGCATACATCCATGCCGCATAGATACCTGCCTGCAACAACCATGGATCCGAAAGCCGGTAGGACGCCATGACAGGCATCGTCAGGTAGGTATTTTTGATATTCGTTTCATTGTGTCCGGTAAATGTTCCGGTATAATAACCGTCTTTCATTTCCATTTCCGTCCACAGATTCAAAACGCTGTCTTTGACATTAAAACCTTTGAGATCCAAGGTTAATTGCGCCGTCAAGCCCCAGCGGTCATTGAACCACCGGGTTGCTTCCAATGCCACATGCGGGGGAAATGCCACCGGAGTATATTTTTCTATTTTACGAACCTCTGCCGATAAAGGAATGGGAGAGGTGCCGCCTATATTATAACCGGCATTGATTTTAAACTCCCAGAAAGGAGCCGGTAATTCCTGTTGTGCATCGACCGGAAGAACGGTCGCGAATAACACCGCTATACAAGCTATTATTTGAAGTGCTTTTTTCATTCTTCCGTGTTTTGTTGTTGACAAATAATTGTAACATCATCTACAATTAATGTATTTCCAATGCGCCCTTGATAATAATCGCCATTAACAGCCGAAGAAAAAACAATGGTCAATTTATATTGATTATTAGATAACTTACTCCGGTCAAATGTTTTACGATATATAAAACCGGCCTCAAAATAATGAAAATCCATTCCTGAAGTGGGCATTTGTTCCGCTTTGGAAATCTGCGCCTTTGCCACTATATTCGGAGAAGAATCGATCGTATTTCCATCTAAAAAAGGATGATTTGTATCCGGTTCAAACAAAACGGCATAAATAGCGCAAGAATCTTTTCTATCAGGCTCAATCAACGATTCGTTTTTGGATTTTACGCTGATATAGGGACCCGCGCCTTCCATATATTTGTAATAACCGGTAAATTTTTCTGGTTTTCCGGTATTGAAAGGAACACCAAACAAGATTGAACTCAAAGGATCGGACAGCCCATTCAGCAGATTAAATCCGCCCAAATAAGTGGAACCTGCTAAACAAGGGATATATTTCACTCCCAATATATCGCCGGGGCCTTCCGAGGTTACCATAGCCACAGCATATCCTGTACCCTCCCGTCCGGCAACTCGTCTGACAGGGTATTTATCAGCCGGCAGATTTCTATTATTGAAAACTGTAGCGGCGCCATTATTACTGGAAAACCATTGAAAACCATTATCTTTCGGATTTTCATACAAGAAACCGGTACTATACTGTATCCATTGCTCAAAAGTAAAAACAGAAGGAAACGTATCGCCTACCTGAATAATCGAATAGGTTTTACTATGCTGTTTATCTTCCGCAGTTACCTTGATATAAAAGACCGTATCATTGACGGTTTCTTTGGGTATTTTAACAAATTCCGCGCCGGGCGTGAGCGTGAGCGTATATACTAATTTATTAACATCTACTCCTGCATTGGGATATACCACAATATGATCGTTATAAATTTCAGGCATTGCCCGCAGTTGCTCCTGCGGACAGGTAAAAGTTAAAATATCCGCTTCCGGATTCAAGGACGCATCCTGAATACAGGAAACCCACATTAGCGGTATAAAAAAGGACAAAAGAAGTGTATTTTTTCTCATTTGTAATATAATTAGAAAAAGTCCGGCAACTTTTTATTACCGAACTTTTTCATAGAAGTATTTACCGGATCAGGCTACTTAGGAGCTACAGCAGCCGTTTCTCCCACAAAAGCCAAGTTGATATCAATGGCAGGAATGGGCATTCCTTCCGGAATAGGCAACTTAGATAAAAGTACCGAAATAGCAATATTCGCATTTCCTTCAACAATTGTTCCATTAAGAGCTACCGGAATAGGCAGGGCAATAGGCATACCTTCTATTACTAAAGGAGCAACAATTTCTCCTTCTACTACATATCCTTCTTTTCCTTGCGATACGGTAAGCGGTCCGGTAACATTCAACGGAGGAAATCCAAATAAAGATAAATCAATGGTTGTGTTAACAATCGCTTCATTGATTTTCTTGCCTGCTGTTATTTGAAGTGTAACGTCAGGTATATTAATAGAACCGTCTGAAGATACTACACTTCCCACATAATTACCCGTGATGTTTTGTTCATAACCGGGTTTAACGGTTTCATTGTCGTCTCCTCCACAAGAAGTAAATGAAAGAGCCAAAACAGCTGAAATCCACACTAATCCTAAAAATTTAATTTTTGACATCATAATTGTTATTTGTTGTTTTTAATTTTTATTACGCTTGTTCAATAGCTGCCTGCGCCGCTGCCAATCGTGCGATAGGCACGCGGAACGGTGAACAACTTACATAATTCAAACCTACTTTGTGGCAGAATTTCACGGAACTCGGCTCACCACCGTGTTCACCGCAAATACCGCATTTCAAATCCGGTCTGATTTCGCGACCTCTTGTCGTAGCCAATTCCACCAATTGCCCCACGCCTTTTTGATCTAATACCGCAAACGGGTCTTCTTTCAAGATGCCTTTATCCAAATACATCGGCAAGAATTTAGCCACGTCGTCGCGACTGTAACCGAAAGTCATCTGGGTTAAGTCGTTGGTACCGAATGAGAAAAATTCCGCCTCGGTAGCAATGCGATGAGCCGTTAATGCCGCACGCGGAATTTCAATCATCGTACCGATTTTATATTCGATCGATTCGCCTCTTTCTTTGAATACGGCTTGGATCGTTTCTTCGATAATTTTCTTCTGAGGAACAAATTCATGTAAAATACCGGTCAGCGGCACCATGATTTCAGGATGCGTTTCAACGCCTTTTTTCTTCAAATCCAAAGCGGCTTCGATAATCGCGCGGGATTGCATTTCGGTAATTTCGGGATACAAGTTACCCAAACGGCAACCGCGAAGTCCCAACATCGGATTTTGTTCCAGCAAACCTTCTACCCGTTTGTGAATTTCTTCAAAAGGAACGCCCATTACCTGAGCCATTTCCTGTTGACCTTTTTCATCGTGAGGAACAAACTCGTGCAAAGGCGGATCTAACAAACGAACCGTTACGGGCAGTCCGGCCATGGCTTCGAAAATTCCGGTAAAGTCGGCGCGTTGCAAAGGCAATAATTTCGCCAAAGCGGCGCGACGTCCGGTTTCGTCTTTCGCCAAAATCATTTCGCGCATGGCGATAATTTTGTCACCTTCGAAGAACATGTGTTCCGTACGGCAAAGACCGATGCCTTGTGCGCCGAAATTGCGAGCTACTTCCGCATCGCGAGGCGTATCGGCATTGGTGCGTACTTTCAAACGGGCATATTTATCAGCCAAAGTCATCAATTCGCCAAAGTCGCCGCTTAATTCGGCTGCTTGGGTTTCGATTTTTCCGGCATAAACCAAACCGGTAGAGCCGTTCAAGGAAATCCAATCCCCTTCGTTCAAGGTTTGGTCGCCAACGGACAACGTTTTGGCTTTGTAATCAATTTGAACACCATTGGCAGCTGATACGCAGCATTTTCCCATACCGCGAGCTACAACGGCCGCGTGAGAAGTCATACCACCGCGAGCAGTCATAATTCCTTCGGCCACAGCCATACCACGCAAATCTTCGGGAGAAGT
The DNA here is from genome assembly GCA_025999115.1 of Bacteroidia bacterium. The sequence goes on along the minus strand of BNWW01000027.1, from coordinate 12,559 downwards.
TTCGATGCGGCAGAGAACGACTTTTTCGCCGCGGGACACCCATTCTTCCGCTTCGTCGGCATGGAAAACGATTTTTCCGGTAGCCGCGCCCGGAGAAGCGGGCAGGCCTTTGGTGATGGATTTTGCAGCCGCCAAAGCCGATTTTTTGAATACCGGATGCAATAATTCATCCAATTTTTCGGGTTCTTGGCGCAACAAGGCGGTTTTTTCGTTGATGATGCCTTGTTTCAACATTTCTACGGCAATGCGAACCATGGCAGCACCGGTGCGTTTTCCGTTACGGGTTTGCAACAACCATAATTTACCGTCTTGAATGGTAAATTCGAGGTCTTGCATATCTTTAAAGTAATCTTCCAATTTTTGTTGGGTTTCAATCAAATCTTTGGCGCAAGCCGGCATGGCTTCTTCGAGAGAAGGATATTTTGCGGCACGTTCTTCTTCGGAAATACCTTGTTGAGCCGCCCAACGTTTCGAACCTTCGATTGTGATTTGTTGCGGGGTACGAATACCGGCCACCACATCTTCGCCCTGAGCGTTTATCAAATATTCGCCGTTGAAAATGTCTTCGCCGGTTGCGGCATCGCGGGTAAAAGCGACACCGGTAGCGGAAGTCAATCCCATATTTCCGTAAACCATTGCTTGAACGTTTACAGCGGTTCCCCATTCTTCGGGAATGCGATACATTTGGCGATAAAGAATAGCGCGTTCGTTCATCCAAGAATCGAACACGGCACAAACAGCGCCCCACAATTGCTCCCAAGGAGAATCGGGGAAATCTTTGCCGGTTTGTTTTTTCACGGCAGTTTTGAATTTAGCAACCAATTCTTTCAAATCGACAACGGTAAATTCGGTATCCAATTCGATGCCGCGCGCTTTTTTCAGTTCTTCCATGATTTCTTCAAACGGGTCGATTTCCAATTTGGATTCGGGTTTCATGCCCAAAACCACGTCGCCGTACATTTGCACGAAACGACGGTAGGAATCCCATGCGAAGCGTTCGTTGCCCGATTTTTTGGCGATGCCTTCCACGGCTTCGTCGTTCAAACCAAGGTTCAACACGGTGTCCATCATACCCGGCATCGAAACGCGGGCACCGGAACGAACGGAAACTAAACAAGGATTGTTTTTATCGCCAAAGCCGGTGCCGGTAGCGCTTTCCACTTGTTTGATAGCGCCTTCCACTTCAGCTTTAATCAATTTAATAACAGCATCTTGACCTAATTTGTTGTACTCGGTACAAACTTCGGTAGTAATCGTGAAACCCGGAGGAACAGGTACGCCGATCAAATTCATTTCGGCTAAGTTAGCACCTTTACCTCCCAAGAGGTTTTTCATGTCTGCTCGACCTTCGGCCTGTCCGTTGCCGAATAAGTAAACTCGTTTTTTGTCCATATAATTTTGAATAATTGTTGTAGTTTCCTTTCTAAAAGGCGCGCAAAGATATAAATATTTCTGCAATAATACGCATTTTTGCCATGTATAATTTACAAAACGGCGTATTGTTTGCGAAAGGAAGATGTCATTTCTCCTGAATTTTTATCGAACGGGTAATATTTCAATCCAATATCCGTCGGGATCTTCGATAAAATAGATGCCCATGGCAGGATTTTCGTAGCAGACCCAAGCGTTTTCCTTGTGGTATTGGAATACTTGTTCGTATTCTTCGGCGGGAACGCGCATCGCGAGGTGTTGCTCGTTATCGCCCATTTCGTAGGGTTTTTCCCAATCGCGCAACCAAGTAATTTCTAAGAGGAAAGAGCTTGCGAAATCGGTCAGAAACGTAATGATATACGAACCGTCGGCCGCTTTTTGTTGATGGTGTACGTGTAAATTGAGCGCCTTTTCGTAGAACGAGAGACTGCGTTCCAAATCGAAAACGTTGCAATTGTAGTGATCAAATTTTGCGTTTACCTGCATGATTTTTATTGTTTAAATTTTATTTTATAATCCTTGATTTTTTCGGAATTGTTCCACTGTTGTTTTTAAATCTTGAACGATTAGCTCCCAATAATTACCTTTGAAACAGTTGATTTGCGTGCGTAATTCAATTTGTTCAAGATGATTGAATGCCTGTAAAAAGGTCGATATCAATAGATTCACGATGCCCTAACTGTAATGCCAAAGCCGTACCGCCAACAAGAACAAAATCATTAAAATCAGGTGTCGCCATCAGTTTTTGCAGCACTTCGCGCAAAAGGGGAGAAACTGTATTGTAATACAAATTCATATTTTCATTTTTTTACGTTTTGCTTCTCTACGGCTGTGCCACCACGTTTCCGTAATCGAATTTAAAACGGTTTTAACTTGAACTTTGCCATAAAAACGTATAATTTCACGCATTTCTTCTTTGGTACCATATTCAAAAACACGCTGGATAATCCACTTATAATCTCTAACCCAATTGATACTTTCAAAAATTACATCCCAAAAAAGCGCTTTGTGAATTTTACTCAAATCCGGCGTAATTTTCAACTCCTGCTCATTTTGATAATTATAAACATCGAAATTGGTTTGGATTTTGCAGAACATTCCCAATTCATTGATTCCCAACGTTTTTTCTAATTTAATGGAAGTTTCGGGCGTAAACTTACGCTTTCCGTTGATTAAATCGTTGATTCTTTGCGGAAGAATGTCTGAACGCAGGGCTATTTCTTTTTGCGAAATATTTTCTTTTTTCAAAATGTGTTTCAATACAGCCCCGGCCGGCGTTGTGGTAAAATTTGCATATTGTTCGTACATAACATTGTATTTTTTCGACTACAAAATTAATATATTTTTCCGAAATAACCAAATTTGGTTATTTTAAAAGCAGCGTTTCCCCCACTTTCTTCCGAATCACCCGGTAATGCGGCCGGTAAGCTTCCTCAAACGTTTCGCTGTGATGAACGGCGTATTTTCCCGAATCGATTAAATTCTGAAGTTTCGCTTTTTCCGCTTCAAAATCCGGCAATTGCAAATTCATCTTTTCGATGACGGTCAAAATGCGATTCCATTCGCGATTCCAATCTTCGAGGGCGACAGACGGCGTGGTATTGGCGCTTTCGACAAATGCCCGGATATATTGCTCTTGCGAAATTCGGTTGTTGACAACGGCTTCCAAGCTGATGCGCACGAAATTTCCTTCCCATCCTAATTCTTCGATAAGCGGTTGATAACAAGAATATTCGGAAAGTTCGGAACGCAGGTATTCGCCCGCCATCGCCGAATCGGGAATCAGATGCCCCGGACCGAAACGGTCTTGGAAGAAGTTTTTGTATAAATCCTGCAAATGCGATTGGGGGAATAATTGCATTTGGCGGTGGACGGCTTCTTCGACTTGATTCTCAAAAGAGGAGCAGGCGGTAAAGAGGAGGAATACGGCAAGACTATAAATAAGTTTCTCCATATTTGATGTTTACGTCGGCGACAAATTGTTTGATGCGTTGTTCTTCCGATTTTTTGCAAATTAAGAGTACATTATTCGATTCTACCACGATATAATCGTCCAAACCTTGCACGACTGCTAATTTGCCGTCGGCCAAAGTTATCAAATTGTTGTGGCTTTCAATGAAATGGCTTTTGCATTTCAAGGTAGCGTTTTGATGTTCGTCTTTTTGCGCCAAATCGTAGAGCGAACCCCAAGTTCCCAAATCCGACCAACCGAATTCGGCCGTGAGCATATACACGTTGTCGGCTTTTTCCATCACGCCGTAATCAATCGAAATATTCTGGCACATCGGGTACTCTTCCTGAATAAAGTCTTTTTCTTCGGCGGTGCCGTATTTGCCTTCGCCTTTTGAAAAACGGGTGTAAATATCGGGCAAATGATCGGTAAATGCTTGCAGAATGGTTTGTACGTTCCAAATAAAAATCCCGGAATTCCAGAAAAAATCGCCCGACTCAAAGAAAACTTTAGCCATTTCAAGATTCGGTTTTTCGGTAAACGCTTTCACTTTTAAAAGGCTTTCCGAGTCCTTATTGGTGGTTTGAATATAGCCGTAACCGGTTTCGGGACGATTCGGCTTCACGCCCAAAGTAACCAGGGCCGGATAATTTTTCACAAAATTCAGACCGGTTTGAATGTTCCGCAAAAAATTGTGTTCTTCGAGAATCAAATGGTCGGCCGGCGTAACTACAATATTCGCTTTCGGATTGATGGCGCGGATGTGATATGAAGCGTAAGCAATGCAGGGCGCCGTATTTCGCCGCGTGGGTTCCAATAAAATTTGGTCGCCGGTCAGTTCGGGCAATTGTTGTTTGACCAAAGCGGCATACATTTCGTTGGTCGCAATGTAAATATTTTCAACGGGAATAATACGCTTGAAGCGATCGAAAGTTTGTTGTAACAAAGAACGTCCGGTTCCGAAAAAATCTAAAAACTGTTTGGGTTGATTTTCGCGGCTAAACGGCCAAAAACGACTGCCGATGCCACCTCCCATAATTACGCAATAATTATCTTTCATTATTATTCGTTTTATTTTATTAACGGAAACAAATGTACGAATTATTTGGAAATATCTTATCTTTGCAGCGATTTTTTAATTTAATTTTAGAGAAAACAATGAGAAAAGTAGTATTATCATTAGTAATGATGTTGGCCATGTCAGTGTCAATGAGCGCCCAAGATGCGAAAAAAGACACTCAAGAGCAACCGAAAAAGGAATGTTGCAAACAAAAGAAAGAAGAATGTTCCGAAAAGAAAGAAGCTAAAGAAGAATGCAAAAAAGAGCAGAAAACTGCTTGTTGCAAAGAAAAAGCAGCTAAATCGGAAAGCAAATCTTGCGGCAAAAAGTAATTTTTTGACTGTTTGGACGAATAAAAAGAGTCGATGCTTCATCGGCTCTTTTTGTTTATCAAATAATTACCTATTTTTGTACCGGATTTTTTAAATTTAATATCAATGAAACGATTTACTCCATTATTTATTCTCGGATTTGTACTTTTTCCGATCTTCAATTCGTCGTGTGTGTTCCATAACAAAACGATAAAAGGCAATTACAATATTGTCAGCAAAACATTGTCGATTGATGACTATGAAAGTATCGAATTGCGCGTTGGCGCTGATTTGGTTTACCGGCAATCCGCTCAAAATGAGCCGTTTTTGCAAGTTTCAGTCGATGAAAATATTTTTCCGTTACTGCGTTTTTCATCCGAAGGGAAACGTTTGATTATTGATCAGAGCAACGATTCGAATCTAAATCCCAGTTATTGTGTAATTTATACAAATTCTAAAAAACTAAACGAAATTCGCCTTACCGGCTCCGGAGATATTTGCTTGGAAAACGAAGTGAATGCGAAAAAACTGGATATTGAAATTACCGGATCCGGCGATGTAAAAGCGGATAGTTTATTTTGCGAAAATTTCCGTTTGTGTATTACGGGAGCAGGTGACGTAAACATTGCCGGAGCAGCTACCTCTGCTGATTTTCACATTACAGGATCGGGCGATATAAATGCGCTTGATTTTTTGACTGAAGAATTGGAATGTAACATCACGGGCACAGGCGACGTCAAGGCTTTTGTAACTCGTAAATTAAATGCTTCGATAAGTGGGTCCGGCGACGTGAAATACCGTGGAAATCCCGATAAAATCAACGCATCGGTCAGTGGAGCGGGTGAAATCAGCAAAATAGAAAAATGACAAACGATCGAATCGCCGTCATCGGTTTAGGATATGTGGGATTGCCTCTGGCGCTCGCTTTCGCCGAAAAATATCCGGTGTTGGGTTATGATATTAATTCCCGGCGGATTGCTGAATTGCAAGGCCACGAAGATCATACCTTATCGGCATTGCCGGAGGAATTGCAAAAAGCGGAAAATTTAGTTTTTTCGTGCGATGAAAACGATTTGAAAACATGCAATATTTACATTGTTACCGTTCCTACTCCGATCGACCGGTTCAATTCCCCCGATTTGCAACCCTTGTTGAAAGCTTCCGAAATGTTGGGACGAGTAATTTCCAAAGGCGACATAATCATATACGAATCAACGACTTATCCGGGTTGCACCGAAGAAGATTGCGTTCCGGCAATCGAAAAAGTTTCGGGTTTGAAATTGAATTGCGATTTTTTTGCAGGCTACAGTCCCGAGCGCATCAATCCGGGCGACAAAGTCAATACACTCACGAAAATCAAGAAAGTAACATCGGGTTCCACGCCCGAAATCGCCGATCGCATCGACGCACTGTACGCTTCAATTATCACGGCCGGCACGCATAAGGCGTCGAGCATTAAAGTGGCGGAAGCCTCCAAAATCATCGAAAATACGCAACGCGACGTCAATATTTCGTTTGTAAACGAATTGGCTTTGATTTTCGACCGGATGGGCATCGACACCACCGAAGTCTTGGAAGCCGCCGGAACGAAATGGAATTTTCTAAAATATCGTCCCGGATTAGTGGGTGGCCATTGCATCAGCGTGGATCCGTATTATTTGGCCGACAAAGCCGAGAAATTGGGTTATATCCCACAAGTTATCCTTTCGGGACGGCAAGTCAACAACAGCATCGCACCTTTCATCGCCGACAAAGTGGTTAAATTGATGATTCGGAAAGACCATAAAATAAAAGGCGCTTCGGCTCTGATTTTGGGCGTAACGTTCAAAGAAAATTGTCCCGACACCCGCAATACGAAGGTGGTGGATATTTACAACGAATTGCGGGAATTTGATATTTCGGTGGATATTTACGATCCGTGGGTTTCGGCCGATGAATTGGAACGGGCATACGCCATTCGCCCGCTTTCGTCGATTGATCCGGATAAAAAATACGAGGCCGTGATTTTAGCGGTGGCGCACACCGAATTTCAAGATTTTGATTTCGAAAAATATCATCGGCGAGGAGCTGTGATTTTTGATACGAAAGCTGTGATTGACCGGCGGTGGGCGGATGGGAGATTGTAAAACAACAATATTATTTTTGTAAAAATTTTATAACCAATGGGAAAGCAAATGAAACCTTATCCAACCGAAGAAGCGTTGGATAAACAACAAAAAACACTTTGTGTAAAAGAACCGCCAACGGTATATGGATTGGAAAATCCGGTTCGCTACACTTATGCCGATTATATGTCTTGGATGGACGGTCAACGTCGAGAGTTGATTCATGGCGTGGCATTTGATTTATTGAGTGCGCCAACGATGTATCATGCACAAGCCTCCGGTTCTGTTTTTAACAGATTGTGGAATTATATTAAGAGGAGAAAAGGGGAATGTAAAGTCTTTCATGCGCCTTTCGATGTGCGCTTCCCAAAAGATGGAGAAACGGCCGATGATAAAATTTATACGGTGGTTCAACCGGATATTTGTGTAGTCTGCGATCCGTCTAAATTGGATAAAGCCGGATGCATCGGCGCTCCGGATTTAATAGTGGAAGTACAATCCCCCTCAACGGCAAAAAAAGACATGTATGAAAAATTCAATTTATACGAAGAAGCCGGCGTAAAAGAATATTGGATCGTTTATCCGAGAGAAAAAGCAGTTACCGTTTTTCTTTTGCAGAAAGATGGGAAATACAACAAAGGGACGACTTACGAATACGAAAGAAAAGTTCCGGTTGGCATCTTTAAAGGATTAAAAATCGACCTGCAAGAGCTTTTTGAGGATTGAATAGAATTTTAATGATTATCCAAACCGAATAAACAGTGCTACTCATAACGTAGCAGATTGTCGCGCAACAATAAACTATCCCGGGGAAAACCCTCGAATTTTACACCACTACGATTTTTGACAATCACGGAGGGAACTCGCTTGCAATAAATCGTCATTTTGGCGGTAGTGCCGCTGAGATAAAGCGTATCGTTTTTCATTCGATAAAATTTACTCGGTACCGTTTGGCCTTTCGGAAAATAAATGACAAGACTATTCTGCTCGTTTTCCATCACAAAAATCCGCACTTTATCGGCCACAATCACATTGAAATCGGGTAAAACATATTCGCGATGTTGAAGATTTTCAAGTCCCAGAGTCTGTTTTTCTTCTGAAAGCCATGCGAGAAGCAATCCGAAAAAGAATAGTAACCAATATATAATAGGATTGTGCATTGTTAAATTATTTTATTCATGATTCAATTATCTCTGTGTCCCGTTGTCATTAATGCAAAAGTTACAGCACCAATTAATCTGGAAAATTGTAAAAAATTAGGTTCCATTGAAAACGATTATTAAAATCCGATGGAAACGGTTTGCTTCAATCCTTTCTCCCATCCCCCAAATCCGCCAACCAACCGAATCGCCTCCGTATCCGCCAACGCCGCCAACGATTTAACCACAACAATATCATAAGCCCGCCCGTTTTCATCAACCGAAAAAGAAAGTTTTACTTTCCCTTTTATTTTTTTTCCGTTTTCATCTGTCGGCGCAATCATTTCCCGTTTCAAATAATCTTTGAATTTGCAGGGCTTTTCGCTAACTTCTATTTGTGCCATAGATTCGATTTTAACTTCTTGTTTTTCATCAACTGCCATTGCTTCTATGACTTCATCTTGTGTTATAATGGCATCGGCTTCAATCTGTACTGCAACTCTGTCTTTTTTCACAACATCTGCTTGAGCTATTAATTTTTTTTGCGCCGGTCGCAGGTCATTGATTTTATTTTCAACCAATTTTTCCTCATTTTCATTTGAAAGTGGGAACTCAAAATTTTGTATTTCTTCACACGCAAATTCCTGTTCTTTAGTTTGAAAATCGGGCGCTTGAAAGAAAAACATTCCGCCGATTCCCAATATAAGAAGGATACTTGCCGCAATGCTCCAATTACGCAAAGCGACATTTTTTTGTTTGGTTTTCAGATAGATACGACGGCGTAGCGCTTCTATCTGTTGCTCGTGATTGCCATCTGTTTTATCGTAACCGCTCATCGCATCGGCCAAAAAAGAATCGTTCATCGCCGCTTTTTCGAGGCGATTGATTTCCTTTCCTTTTCTCACACCGCGTATGTAATGATTTAAATTCATCAGCTGTTTTTTTCTATGCAAATCTTCAAATTTCGTTTTCCGTTTTGAATATAACTTTTCACTTGATTCAAGTTATATCCGGTTGTATCCACTACTTCTGCATAGGATTGTTCGTCCATGAAAAAACGGACAATCGCAATTCGTTGCCGTTCGGGAAGTTTTTCGATACATTGTTGCAAAACGGCGGTTTGTTTGTCATCGTCCGTTTCGCTATCCAATAGATGCAAAATTTCGTCGGATTCCATAAAATCGGGTTTCAATTCTACCGTAATTTGATGTTTTTCTTTCCGCAAAATTTGCAAACAATGATTTTTGATTACCGTGTAAATCCATGTCCGAAAAACCTCGATTTCATATTGCCCGATTTTCGGAAGCAATTCTTCAAATAGTTGCATTACCGCATTTTCCGATTTTCCGGCATCTTCTAAATAATTCAAACTAACTCCATACAACATAGGAATATATCGATTATACAATTCGCCGAAATATTCCGTTTCGCCCGAATTTTTATAGTGCGACAACAATTCCTCATCACTCTGTTTTTGTATGTCTTTCCGTTTGAACAAATTCGATTTTTTGTGCAAATATAAAATTTTTTTCCGGATTTATGGAATTTTCGTTTCGATTGCATCTATACAGTATATTTTTAGATTTATGTTTAACATTTTAATATTCAATTTTATGAAATCGAAAGGAATGAAAGCAATGATGCTTTTGAGTGTTGCAGGGATGATGTTTTCGTATGTCGGATGTTCGACGAAACAAATCAACGCAAAAAATGAAGAGATGGAAATCGCTACGGATGAAATCGCGTTAGTGGCTAAAGATCAATCATTAAACGAAGTGATGGTTGTCGCTTATGGAAGAACTGCGGATAAAAAGATGCTTACGGGCAGTGTTATGTCCATTTGTGCCGATCAATACATCCAAGAGGAAATATATCATTCCGAAGAAGAATATCTTTCCAAAACCGAAAATCAATTCAAATCGGCAGCCGAAACACCACTTTCGACATTCTCGATTGATGTGGATGCCGCTTCCTACGGCAATATGCGCCGTTTCATCAATCAAGGACAATTGCCGCCGGCCGATGCGATTCGCACTGAAGAGTTAATTAACTATTTTTCATACGATTATGCTAAACCGTCAGGCAACGATCCTGTAAAAATTTCTACCGAAACCGGCGAATGTCCATGGAATACCAATCATCGTTTGTTGCGTATCGGCATCAAAGCCAAGGAAATAGCCGATAATAAACTGCCCACATCCAATTTTGTTTTTTTGATTGATGTTTCGGGTTCGATGTCCGGCCCCACACGTTTGGATTTGGTAAAATCGTCGCTTAAACTGTTAATCAACAATTTACGCGAACAAGACCGGGTGGCCATCGTGGTCTATGCCGGTTCGGCGGGAGAAGTATTGCCGTCTACCTCCGGCAGCAACAAACAGAAAATTCGCGAAGCTTTGGATAATTTATCGGCAGGCGGTTCCACTGCAGGCGGCGCAGGCATTCAATTAGCCTATAAAATCGCACAAAAGAATTTCATTAAAAACGGCAATAACCGGATCATCCTTTGCACCGACGGCGATTTTAACGTAGGTGTTTCTTCTCCCGAAGGATTGGAAAAATTGATTGAAAAAGAACGTCAATCCGGGGTATTTTTAACTGTATTAGGCTATGGCATGGGCAATTACAAAGACAACCGTATGCAAACCTTGGCCGAAAAAGGAAACGGAAATCATGCCTACATCGACAATTTGCAAGAAGCGAACAAAACCTTGGTCGGCGAATTTGGTGGTACGCTTTATACGGTAGCCAAAGATGTAAAATTGCAAATCGAATTTAATCCCGAACACGTACAAGCCTATCGCTTAATCGGTTACGAAAGCCGTTTGCTGAAAGATGAAGATTTCAACAATGATGCCAAAGATGCCGGTGATATGGGCGCGGGACACAATGTAACCGCTTTTTACGAAATCGTGCCGACTGGAATCCCTTTCAACGCCGCCGGCAGTATCGATCCGCTGAAATACAGTCAAACGGAAAAGAAGCAAAAAAAGGTTTATACCGGATCGAACGAATTGCTCACCATTAAATTACGCTATAAAGAACCGGCCGGAAACAATAGCCGTAAAATCGAATTAGCCATAACGGACGATAAACAAAACAACGTTTCTTCCGATTTCCGTTTTGCCGCCGCCGTCGCCATGTTCGGCCAATTATTGACTCGTTCGGAATGGAAAGGCGCAGCCGATTACAATAAAGTAATTGCATTGGCCAAAACCGCTTTGGATAACGACGAACAAGGCTACCGCCGGGAATTTATCCGGTTGGCGGAAACGGTCAAAGGATTGGATAAAGAGTAAGTTATTCTGTTTACGGACGTATCCAACGAATCACATCCTCTGTATCAGGCAAAACATTAGGGGGAATCATTTTTACCAACTTGCCTTCTTCATCTATCAGATATTTCTGAAAATTCCAAGTTACTTCGGAATCCGCCACACCGTTCTGTTCTTTAGAAGTAAGCCATTGATACAGAGGATAAATATCTTCTCCTTTCACGGAAATTTTTTCCATCATCGGAAAAGTAACACCGTAGTTTCGGCTACAAAACTCCTTAATTTCTTCATTGCTACCCGGTTCCTGCTTGCCAAAATTATTCGCAGGGAAACCCACAATCACGAAATTATCCTTTGCATATTTCTCATACAAAGCCTGCAACTGCACATACTGCGGCGTCAGTCCACACTTGGAAGCTACATTAACAAACATCACTTTTTTGCCTTTCAAGTTAGAAAGCGGAAAATCTTCGCCGTCAATCGTCTTCACGGTAAAGTCTGCATCATACACGGAAACGGATTGAGCTTGTACGACAATCATCAGGACTGTTAAACACAACATGAATCTTTTCATAAACTATTTATTAAGTTTTAATGATTTTATATCAAGCGCTTGTTTATTTCACAATCAACTTCCGCGTAACCTGCGTTCCGTTGTCTTTTATCCGAATGAAATAAATACCGCTTTTGACCTTTAATGATAATCTCACTTGCTCACTTTCCGCTTGCTGCGATTGCAATACACGACCGGAAAGATCAATTACCTGAATCGTTGCATCAATGGGAACCGATGACAAATAGACTTCTTCTTTCGCCGGATTGGGATAAAGCGTAATATTCTTCGATTCCAAACCGGGTTGCGTAATCGCTACCGAACGCGGCCAAACGGAATGAAGCGCCACAATCTGCGCATTATCGCCGATGCTTCCTAACTCGGTAGCCCGTCCGGTTATCAAATCAAGATCCAATAAAAAACTGTCGTAATAAGCATCATAAGCCGCCCAGAACAAACGGCCCGAAGCATGGTCAAACGTCATCGACTGCAACTCGGGCGCAGGCCAGTATTCGGTGTAACCGATATCAGTGGTTTGCCCGGTGATTTTGTTGACGGTACAGAGGTTGCCGTCGATATCGATGCCGTACAACGTTCCGTCGAAACTGCAAGCCAAAGCACGCAAGCGTTCGCTGATTTGCGTTACAAAAGTCGTAACGCCGGTCAGCACATTAACCGTTTTTAAATCGGAATGATACGCAATGCCGTCGTAAGGCGTTGATGTGATGCAATAC
>BNWW01000026.1 GCA_025999115.1 Bacteroidia bacterium | reverse complement strand
TCTCTCCTAACGACTATGTTTAACCGAAAAAGCACTCCTCAATCCTTCTTTTTCCAAAATCTTCGCTAAAAATTTACCTCAAAATATTTTTTATCAAACAAAATAATTAGCTTGCGGATTTAAGGTATTATTCTAATTCTACGACGGTAATTCCCGATCCGCCCATTTGAATGTGTTCGTCTTTGAAGTGTTTCACGCCGGATACGGTTTTTAAATATTCGCGGACAATTTGCCGCAAGGCGCCGGTGCCGGTTCCATGCAGGATTCGCACGCGGCCGGCGTTGCATTGGATGGCGTCGTCAATATAATAGATTACGGCTTGCAGGGCTTCGTCGCCGCGCATTCCGCGTAAATCAATTTCGGGTTTGAAGTGTAATTTTTTTTCGTTCATGGCATCTGCATTGTTGGAAACGGGTGCGATAATACGATTTTCCGTTTTGCGGATTTGGTTGTGGCTGACTTTTTCTAATTGATCAAGTTTGACGGAGGTTTTTAAATCGCCAAAAGCTATAATAGCGGTTTTGCTTTTGATTTCCAATATCTTGCCGGTGGATTGCTGGCCTTTGAGCCGGACGGGGTCGCCAATCGTCAATTGCTTACTTGCGGCGGGGCGGGGCATACTGTCATGGCGGGCTTGACCCGCCATCCCCTGCTTGTTATTAACGCTTTTCTGGGGGTGGCGGGTCAAGCCCGCCATGACGGTAGTTTTGAAATCTTGTAAATTTTGCCGGATTTCTTTCGTTTTTTCTTTTTCGGCTTGCGCTTCTTTTATTTCGCGGATGGTTTTTTCTATTTTTGCATTAGCGTCGGCTAATAAACGTTCGGCTTGCGCTTTGGCTTGCGCCAAAATTTCTTTGCGTTCTTGATTTATTTTTTCAATATCGGTATCGTAACGGGCGGAAAGTTCTTCCAAACGCTTTTCCTGTTGGCGGATGTTTTGCCGCTTCGATTCCCAATAGCGTTTGTCGCGGACAATATCTTGTAAATACTTATCCATATTGATATAATCTTGGCCGACTTTTTCGGAGGCTTCTGCGATCACATCTTCGGGTAAGCCGATTTTACGGGCGATTTCGACGGCAAACGAACTTCCGGGTTGGCCGATTGAGAGTTTGAAAAGCGGTTGCATTTCGTGGCGGTCGTAGAGCATAGCGCCGTTGATGACGCCTTCGTGGTCTTCGGCGTAAGTTTTTAAATTTTGATAATGCGTGGTAATGACGCCGAAACCGCTTTTTTCGTTAAAACGATGCAAGAGCGCTTCGGCGATGGCTCCGCCGATTTGCGGTTCGGTGCCGCCGCCAAATTCGTCGATTAAAATGAGCGATTGGGGAGTGGTGTTTTTGACCATGAATTTCATATTGGTCAAGTGAGAACTGTACGTCGAAAGGTCGTTTTCGATGGATTGTTCATCGCCGATGTCGAGAAAAATATCGTTGAAGATACCGGTTTTGGAGCGTTCGTCCACAGGAATCAGTAAGCCGCATTGAAGCATATATTGCAACAGGCCGACAGTTTTTAAAAGTACGGATTTGCCTCCGGCGTTGGGGCCGGAAATCAATAAGATTACCCCCAATCCCCTAAAGGGAGCTATGGCCGCAGTCCGATTTTCAAGTGAGCCGTCCCTAACTCCCCCTTTAGGGGGTAGGGGGGTAAGTGCTATATCCAACGGCACCACTGTTTTATTTTGTTTTCGGAGCGAACGATAGAGTAGGGGATGGATGGCGCGAAACCAATCCACTTGCGGTCGGTTTTCGACGACCGGAAGAATCGCGCCGATTTCCAAGGCAAACAACGCTTTGGCACGGATGAAATCGATTTCGGCCAAAAAGCGATAGGAATTTAAAATTTCCGGTATTTCGGGACGAATTTGGTTGCTGAAAGTCGTGAGAATGCGGACAATCTCGCGTTTTTCTTCGCTTTCCAATTCGCGGATTTTATTGTTGGCTTCGACCACTTCGGCCGGTTCGATGAAAACCGTTTTGCCGGTGGCCGATTCGTCGTGAACGATTCCTTTCAATTTTCGTTTGAAGGCGGGCGAAATGGGGATGACTAAACGGCCGTCGCGCATAGTTGGCGTAACGTCTTTCTCCACCAAACCCTCTGATTGTGCGGATCGCAAAATGCTGTTCAGGGTTTTTGAGATGCTGTTTAGGGTTTGCGTGAGTTGGCGGCGAATTTGTCCCAATTCGGGGGATGCCGTGTCTTTGATGTTGCCGAATTTATCTAAAATTTGATCGATTTGTTTGGTAATGTGGGGGAAAGAGGCGACTTCGGCGGCTAAATTTGTTAAATACGGATATTTTGGGATCCCCAACTCCCTGAAGGGGGCTATGGCCGCAGCGCGATTTTCGGTGAAAAAAAGGACGATTTCATTAATCGTTTCCAAGGAACGCCGGATGTCAAACAATTCTTTTTCAATCAGAAAAGTGCCTTCGATGCGGATTTTTTTCAAGGCGTTTCGCACATCAAAAAAGTGGTCGGACGGGAAATTGTCTTCTCCCTGCAAAATTTGTGTAAACTCTTGGGTTTGACACAATTGTGTTTGTATCTTTTCGTATTGGGACGAAAAAACGGTTTCGGCCGCTTTTTCGTCTCCCAAAGGCGATAAACACCGGCTTGAAATGAGTTCGCGGATTTTGTCGAAGCCGATTTTTTGCTCGAAATTTTGGGGATAAATCATGATTATCCGGTTGCGCTCCTTCCGGCTGCCAAAGCCTGTAAATTGATGGAAACCACTTCTTCGCCTTTGCGAGTGAATATTCGCCGGATTCCGTTTACCAATTGCTCGAAATCAACGCCGAGATAAGGCGATGCGGCACCCAACAAAACCACATTACTCGAACGGGGCGCACCCAAATCGCGGGCGATTTGTTCCACATCAATTAATAAGGAATGTGGAATCGCGTTGTAAGCCGCTGTAACGATTTCGATAGCCGGATAATTCGGAATATTTTCAAACGGACGATTGTTGCTTACAATCCATCCTTTCGCTTTTAAATAAGGTAAATAACGTAAAGCTTCCATCGGTTCGAGCGAAATAATAATATCGGCTTGTCCCAAAGGAATCAAATCGGAAGCTATCGGATGGTCGCTGATGCGCAAATGCGATTGAACGTCACCGCCCCGCTGACTCATGCCGTGTACTTCGGCTTGTTTCATATACAACCCTTCAGACAAAGCGGCTTCTCCAATTACAGCGGCAATAGAAAGAATACCCTGTCCGCCCACACCGGCTAAAATTATATCTGTTTTCATTGTTTGTTTTGCTTTACTTTTCGTGCGTGTGTTTGAATACATTCGCGACAAGGAACAATTACCGAAACTCCTTGATATTCAATTTCTTCCCGAATTAATTGTTTCATTTCTTCGTAATTTTTCTTCAAGGGAACGATCTCTCGCAAGTGTTCGGAAGCTACGCCGATGCCGCGGCAAATAGCGTGAATCCGTCCGGTAGCGGCCGAGTCTTGTCCGCCGGTCATGCCGGTGGTTTCGTTGTCGGAGATGATAATCAACACGTTAGCGTTGTTGTTTACGCAATCGAGCAATCCTGTCATTCCCGAATGGGTGAAAGTGGAATCTCCGATGACGGCTACTGCCGGAAAAACGCCCGATTCGGAAGCGCCTTTCGCCATGGTGATGGAAGCGCCCATGTCGATACAGGAATGGATGGCGCGGAACGGCGGCAATGCCCCCAAAGTGTAGCAGCCGATGTCGCTGAAAACCTGTGCGTCTTCGTATTCTTTCAATACATCGTTAAGCGCTTGATATACATCGCGATGGCCGCATCCGTTACATAAGGCGGGCGGGCGGTTGGCGACGATTTCGGGAATGGTGTAATGTGAAACAACCGTCAATCCCAAGGCTTTTCGCACTTTATCGGGAGTCAGTTCGCCGGCGCGGTCCAATGTTCCGTCCAAGCGGCCATGTATTTTCAAGCCTAATCCCAAATAACCTTTTAATTGCGATTCCACCACCGGAAAACCATCTTCCAAGACTAAAATTTCATCGCAATGATCGGTCAAATCCAATAATTGTTTTTTCGGAAGCGGATATTGGCTGATTTTTAAAACCGGATGTTCAAATCCGTCCGGGAAATTTTCCTGCAAATAGTTAAATGCAATTCCGCAAGCAATAATTCCCAAGCGATGTGAAGAGTATGGGATTAGCGGGTAAAATAATTGGTTGTATTTGGAATTTTCGGATGCCTCCAAAAATTCGTCTTGTTTTTTGATCAATATTTGAAACCGTTTTCGGGCATTGGCCGGCAAGAGAATGAAGCGCGACGGATCGGTTTTATCCAGATGCAGCGGATTTTGCTTTTGCGATTCCCGTCGTTGTACGCCTGCTCGTGAATGCGCCATCCGGGTAGTAATGCGTAGCAAAACCGGATAGCCCCATCGTTCCGAAAGTTCAAAACCTTCGTAAACCATATCGTAGGCTTCCTGTTGATTAGCCGGCTCGAAAACAGGAATCATGGCGAAATCGCCGTAAACCCGGTTATCTTGCTCATTTTGAGAAGAATGCATCGACGGATCGTCGGCAGTAATGATTACCATCCCGCCATTGATGCCGGCCATGGCGATATTCATAAACGCATCGGCGGCTACATTCAAGCCCACGTGTTTCATACACGAAAGTGCGCGTTTTCCGGCGTATGACATTCCGAATGCCGTTTCTACGGCTGTTTTTTCATTGCTGCACCATTGAGCGATGATTTTGCCTTCTTTGGCTGCCTGCGATGCTTGGATAAATTCCGTTATTTCGGTCGAGGGCGTGCCGGGATAGGAGTAAACACCTGATAATCCGGCATCTATTGCAGCTTGTGCAATCGCTTCATCGCCCAATAATAATTTTTTTTCCATCAATATTTAATGTGCATAGCATCCAAAGCCTTTTTTGCATCGGCGTTGGATGGGTCTATTTCAATGATTTTTTTGTAATATTCGCCGGCGCTTATTGCATCTTCTTTGAATTTATCGGATCTCAACATGTGATACGATGCCAAATAGTTGTATGCGCTAATGATGTCTTTGTTGCGTTTGCCGTCTTCATTGTTTGCCAGCATGACTTCCAATGCTTTTTCAAAATAAGGCTTTGCAACACCTTGAATAGCGCCTCCTTTGACTTCCTGATATTTAAAATCGACCAATGTATGAAGGTTGGACAACCACAAATAACCCAAGTATGAATTGGGAGAGCGTTCAATCACTTCTTCAAATGCCCCTTTGCCGTTGGCAATATAAGTATCGAAATCGGCGGCGTCGATTACTTTTTGTTCGGGAGAAACCGGAGTTGCCGTATATTCGGGGGCAATATATTTAGCGGCTGCCGAATAATTGGCTTGTCCATAGAAATAATAGTCGAGAGAAACCGGCGACTGTTCCGTTTCAAAATATTTTTGATAATATTGGATCGCTTTGGAATAATTTTTCTGATTTTCGTAGGCCGTGGTTAATTCTTTATATACTTCCGATTTAGAAGGATCCAATTCGGCGGCTTTCAATAAAATTTCAATCGCTTTTTCCGATTGTTTTTCTTTGGCTAAAGCGCGGCCGTAGGTGATATAATCCAGATAAATGTGTTTATCCGTCGGATTATTTGTCAAAAACTGTTCCAATTCCTGTGCCGCCAAAGCGGTTTCGCCCAATTCAAAATGATTATAGCCTTGCAAACGGTGCATCACTGGATTCTCCGGATCGTATCGCAATACATAAGCGATTCTGTCTAATGATTTTTGATATTGTTTCGTAAAGTAAAGTAATTGCGCATAGCGTTCGTGTTGTAAAACGGGAACGCCCGGAATGGAAATGAATTTTTCATACGCCGATAGCGCCTGACCGTATTTACCGCTCGCCCGATTAATATCGCCGATCAAAGCATAAGCCGGTATGTATTCGGGATCGATTTGAATTAATTGATCGAGATAATCCAACGAAGCGGCGCTGTTGGTGTTTTCGTAAGCTTTTGCCAATTTCAAATAAGCCAATTTATTGTTCGGATCGAAATATTTGGCTTGTTCGTACCAACCGTAAGCCTGATCGGGTTTATTTTGTTGTAAGGCCATATCGCCGCGCGCCATAAACAGACCGGCGTATTTTTTATTGGCTTTTTCTGCTTTCGACAGTGCATCTTCGGCTTGAGGGTATTGTTCGGCATGGATGTACACTTCGGCAATGGCGGTAGCAATCGAAGCATCTTTTTTCGGAGCCAAACTCAATGCTTTTTTGAATAAATCGCCGGCGGTTTTTCCATCATTTTTAGCCAAAGCTATTTTTCCTTCGCCGATATAGCCGAAAGGATATTCGGGTGCTGTTTCGATGGTTTTTTGATAATAATAAGCGGCCGAATCGTTTTGTTGTAATTCGGAATACGTTTGTCCCAAGTAATACAAATTTTCAGCTTGTTCTTCCGAAGATTGATTCGTTTGTTCCACAAAGAAAACTTTGGCGGCATCATACAATTCGGCTCTGTACAAGTCGATTCCTCTCTCGTTGTTTCCGGCGTATGTTCCCAAAGCAGAGAAGAGTAAAGCCGTTAAAATAGCATTTTTTTTAGTGTTCATATCATTTTGTTTTTTATTATAATTATTTCGGATAAGCATCAATTACACGAATTTCGCGATTTTGCGGGTCGGTTACCGGAAGTAAACCTTCCTGCATGATGATTTTTTGTCCTACTTCCAAACCGAGAAAAACGCTCAATCCGGTAGATAATCCGCTTTTCGGATCGGATAACAGGACATATACCGGCCGCCAAAACGGATAATTCGATTGCATCAAATCGCCTGCATAAGGCAAATAACTGTTTTTCAGTGTAGCCGGTTCGGTTTCGCTCAAACGGAGCAATCTTATTTTTCGTTGTTCGGCACCGGGTAGGGTATTGAGTGCATTTAAACTCACAAAACCGGCGGCGTTCGGCATTTCACATACTTTTTCAATCACTTCGTTGTAATTTTTCAGCGAGTAGATATTGGTGGTTAAACGGTTTTTGTCGGCAATTGAATCCATCACATAACGCAGGATTCCCGATTCTTTGCTATCGACCAACAAACGGATGGTTCCCAAGGGCGATGATGAATGAATCTGCGACCATTCGGTTATTTCGCCTGCCAAAATGCGTTTCAATTGCGGAATACTTAATAAGGAATCTTTATTTAAAGTATTGATAATCATAGCAACACCATCAAAAGCAACGAGTTGCTTGCGAGCTGTCATCTGTAAACTGTCTAATTTTAATTTTTCTTTAGCGTATAAATCGCGCGTCGTTAATGCGAAACGAACGGAATCGCTTGTTAATAAACGGATTGCTTCGGTTTCGCTGGTATAAATTGGAAAAATAACCGCTTGTGGAAAATGACCTTCAAATACTTGTATCTCTTTTTCTATCAAGGATTTGAAGTTTTCGTCGCAAGCAATTTGTATAATTCCCGAATGAACGGTATCATCCCACTTGTCCGTTGTTTCTTTTTGCTTGCAAGAAACAACGGACAAGAGAAAAATAAGGGCTATATTTATTTTAATAGCTTGTTTCACAATTTTTTAATCGCTCTGATTACTCTGAATACCCCATACACTGCCAAAATAATTCCAAAGCCGGTACATATACCTTTGTTGAAGTTCAATTGGATATGATACCACGAGGGAAACAAAAATATACTCGCAAAAACCAAATACAATATAGCCATTAGCGCTTCAAAGCCGATTGCGAATTTTTGAAACCATCCCTGTTTTTGGGGTTCTTCGATATTCATAGAGTCATTTAAATTTTAATGTTGTATTCTAAAATGAATGGGTAATGTGTAATACACTCTGGTTGCTTTACCTTGTTGCATACCCGGTTTCCAAGCCGGCATTTTCTTTATTACACGCACTGCTTCCTTGTCTAAACTGGGATACAGCGAACGTATAATTTGAACATTGCCTATCGAACCGTCAATTTCTACCACAAAGCGGACAATCACTTTTCCTTCATATCCCAATTCAATGGCATCGATCGGGTAGCGGATGTTGCTGCTTAACCATTGGGCTAAATTATCAAATATCGGCATGACGTCCACATAATCCACTATCGGTTCTACTTCCGTCGCCGGTACGGTGGGTGCTACATCATCGGGATGAACACCTGTTTCCGAATTGCCGACAATATCACGAGAACCAAATGTTGCGTTTATATCGGTAAGGTCATCTTGAGTGCGCATTCCCTCTTCGGGAGCAACCAACTGATCGGGAACTATGGTCGGATTATTGAATTGTACGGTCGATTGTACTGGTACTGCCGGCGCCGAAACAATTTCCACCGGTTTAGCCATCGGTCTTTGCGGGATTACTACTTCCGAAACTGTTACTTCCGTTTTTTCGGTTGTTGGCGCTGAACCCACAATTGTTTTTGTCGGAATGACCAACTGAGGCAGGAAGAGTAAAGCTAATCCGGCTGCAATAACCACTGCAATCGCCAACAAATGGCGGTTAGAAGAATTTTCTCGTAATTCGTATGCTCCATACGATTGGTTTCTACCTTCAAAAACAAGGTTTAACCATTCTCTCGAATCTAAATTAATGTCTTTTGCCATAATTTTTAATTTTTTAAGGGTGTTACGCTTTTTTTTACTGTGAGTAAAAAATCAACTTATTAAGGTTGTTTCAACAATAAAGGATTCCTGCTTTCGCAGGAATGACTCGTTTGCCTTGAAAGCAACCTTCACCAAAAAGACTCATTACGAGAAAGAACTTCTTAACTTATTGGAGGTGTCATGGCGGGTTAAACCCGCCACTTTCCTCCTATCATAAACTGATTAGTTTTGCAACTTAAACAATACGGGTAGCGTATAATAAACATATACAGCATTTCCGTTTTGTTTTCCCGGAACCCATTTTGGCATTTTCTTTACCACACGAACGGCTTCTTTATCCAAACTCGGATCTAACGAACGTTGTACTTCTACATTATCTACCGTACCGTCGGGTTTTACCACGAAGCGAAGGATAACACGTCCTTGAATACCTTGTTCTTGCGCTACCGTCGGATATTTGATGTTTTCCGATAACCAGCGCATCATTTCTTTGTCGCCGCCGGGGAATGAGGGCATCACTTCCACGTGGTTGAAAATTTCCGGTTTTTCTTCTTGAATCACGACTTTGTGGTCTTGCAAATCGGCAATATCCACACCGTCTTTTGAACCGCCTTCCACTGTTGCTACCGAAATGGCTGCCGTTGTTTCGGTCAAATCTTGCTGATTGACGATTTCTTCGGTTACTTCATCATCATGAGCAATCACAGGAGGTGTAAACTGAATGGTTTCTCTTAATGCCGGAGGAGGAGGAACGTTTTCAATTTCCTTAATCTGGTTTTCTTCCGGTACTTCGGTATTAATATCCACCACGTTCACTTCTTCCGTAGTAGTGATTTGTTCGCTTCCTTCGGGAATTACCGCTTGGATGATGTTTGGAAGAAATACAGCCAACAATCCTACTAATGTAACGATAATCAACGATTTCAAATGTCGATTCGATGAGTCGTTGCGTAATGCATACGCACCGTATTCTTTATTTTTCCCCTCAAAAACGAGACTTAGCCATTTCTGAGAAGTTAAATCAAAATCTCTTACCATAATTTTTTATTTTTATGAGATTAATAGTTTATCGGGCGGCTTCAGCTCGTTGCTTCTCTGTAAGATACTCGCCGTATTTGGTTTTTTCGTACAAGAGATAGCGGTCGCCGTCGGTTATGTCGATAATTGCATAAGCGCCGATATTACAAATCAACATTTCATCCAAAACATCCACCAAATTCCTATAGGTAGATAATTCCGTAGCCTTTACCATTACCGTCGGTGCGATTTTTGCGGTCTTCGCTTCATCTTGCACTTTCTTGGATTGTTCCCTGAATTGTTCTTCGGTAATTTCCTCTTTCTCTTTTTTACTTTTCAGTTCTTGAATCTTTTCGTAGGTGCCTGCATTCTTTTTGAGTAAAATGCTTCGGAAACCATCTGCACTATAAGTGGTTTCTTTCAAGAAATCAGGATTCTTGTAATCCGAACCGTCTTCTTTGGGCATCCCTTCGTAATAATAAATCGTGTTTTCAGCCCCTAAGATAACCGTAACTGCGGTTGATTCCCGCACTTTTGTGTCATTAATGTGATCCGGATTCTCCTTTGAAGGCATATTCAAGTTCATTGTTTGTGGCTTCAAAAGCGTGGTACAAAACATAAAGAACGTAATCAACAACATGTTCATATCCACCATAGGAGTGAAATCGACACGTAAATGTTGTTTCTTCTGTTTATTTTTTCCACCTTCGCCGTGATCGTTTGTTTGTACTTCTGCCATGTTTTTTTGTTTTTTGTCAGATTAATACTTATTCTTCGGACGAAGCCGTTCTCAAATTCGTAATCAGTAAATACTTGTATTCGCGCATTGACCCCAAATCATCCATTACTTTTTTAATAACCGGATAGTTGGTAGATTGGTCGGCTTTAATAGCGATTCGCAAATCCTGTACTTCCCCTTGAACACCGCTCGCAACTAAACCTTCTTGACGTTCACGGGCTACACGTTTCGCGTGTCCGATCCAACGTTTAAATTCATTGTCTTTTGAGATTTCTTTTCCGACAGCGTCTTTTATCGCCACACTATCGGTCGGAATACCTACGCGAGGGTTATCTACATCTTTCATATATTTATCCTGCTGTTCGGTCGTTTGATCCAAAAATTCTTTCATCACCGCCATCGGAACACCGAATGTAGCGAGATTTTTGAATGCATTTACCTGTTGAGGACTAAATGTATAGCCGTAATCTTCGCCTACCGCCTGTAATGCTGCTGCTTTATCGGCCGGATTATCCAAGCCTAAAAAGATTTTTCCTTTGTCATCTACCAAAATGGTTAAAATATTGGTTTCCGGAATTTTTATTTCCGAAACCGAAGCCGGCGTATTTACCTGAATCGGTTCTTTTTGTACAAAGGTTGATGTCAGCATGAAGAAAGTAAGCAAAAGCACTGTTACGTCACTCATCGCCGTCATGTCGATGAATGTGTTCTGCTTTTTGACTTTTACTTTTGCCATAACTTTTTTTAATTATTTTTCGTGGGTTTCGGCATAAGTTTGGGTCAATGCGAATCCCATTTCGTCGATAGCATACGTCATATTGTCGATTTTACCGCTAAAATAAGAATAGCTAATGATAGCCAATGCACCCGTAGCGATACCGGTTGCCGTATTGATAAGAGCTTCCGAAATACCGGTAGATAAGGCGGTTGCATCCACACCACTACCACTACCTAAAGCCGAGAATGAACGAATCATACCCAATACCGTTCCAAATAATCCCAACAAAGTACCTAAGGTAGAGATTGTTGCAATAATCGGGAGGTTTTGTTGCATCGAAGGTAATTCCAATGCGGTAGCTTCTTCAATTTCCGCTTTGATTTCTTCGATTTTGGTTTCTTTCGGCAAAGATTGTGTTTCCATTTCTTTGTATTTTTTCAAACCTGCATCCACAATAGCGGCTACCGAACCTTTTTGTTTGGCGCAGATAGCTTCTGCTGAAGAAAGGTCGCCTTTACGCAAATCGGATTTTACATCGTAAACGAAATTGATCAAATTGCCTTTGCCTTTGGCTTTGTTAAGTGCGAAGAAGCGTTCAACACTCAAAATAATAACGGTTAATAACAACGTTAAAATGATAGGAACCACAAATCCTCCCTTAAACATTGTACCTAACATATTGAGCGGATGACCTTCGGTTGTGCCTCCTTCAAAGTTCGCTCCTTTTCCCAAAACTAAGAAATAAAACGCTTCTGCCAAAGCAAGCGCAATGATAATCACTAAAAATGCTGAAACTCCACGAGATTTTTTACCTTCTCTCTTTACTGTTTTCGCTTCCATAAAAATAGATGTCTTTTTAAGTTTAAAATTGAATTGTTAATTTATAATTTTATAATTTTATCCTGCAAAGATAACGATTTTGTAATAATACCATCAGAAAAAGTCGCTATTTGATATGTTTTATTGTTCATTAACACTCTTTTGCTATTTATTTTTCTTTTCGGTATTAGAAAATCAACGTCAAAGGTACTTATTTATTCTACAATTTCCCTTCTTTTTTTGATAAAATTGTGAAAAAATAATCATTCTTCTTTTGTTTAAATGCCGAATCCCAATGTATTAATGTAATTGTAAATGCCACTGAATAAGCCAATTGCAATGATTCCGACGGTGCAGATTACCAAACTGATTCGATTGTACGCATCGGTTTTGAATGTGTCTATCGCATCGACTTTTTCTTCAAACCACATCGCTTTTACAATCAACAGGTAATAATACAACGAAATGACGGTATTCAAAGCGGCGATGAAAAACAGTAGCCATTGGCCTTGCGCTCCCAGCGACATGAAAATGAATAATTTGCTGAAAAATCCGGCGAAAACGGGAATACCGCCCAATGAAAATACCGCCAATGTCATGACAAATGCCAATTTCGGATTCGATTTATACAGGCCGTTGAATGCGGAAATGCGTGTATCGCCTTTGGTTTGGTGTTCTACCGCTGCAATTACACCGAATGCCGCTAAATTCGAGAACAAGTAAACCAAAACGAAATAGACCATCGCCGCCATTCCTTGTCCCGTTCCGGTAATAATACCTAATATTATGTATCCGGCTTGCGAAATCGACGAAAAAGCGAAGAAGCGTTTGATGTCGGTTTGACGGATGGCGAACAAGTTACCTAAAGTAATTGTGATAACCGAAATCCACCATAAAACGGGTTCCCAAAGCCAATCGACCGGCCAAAATACTTTGTAAACGGCGAAAATCAAGGCAAAAGCGGCGGCGCCTTTTGAAACAACCGATAAAAATGCGGTTACGGCGGTTGGCGCTCCTTCATACACATCGGCTGTCCACAAATGGAAAGGAACCAAAGATAATTTGAAACCCAGTCCGCCGAAGAAGAAGACAAAACCTAAAACGGTTAAAAGAGAACTTTGGAGATTAACGCCCATATCGTCGAAGTACAACGTGCCGTAGCTGCCGTAGAGGAACGATAAACCGAAAAGCATGATTCCCGACGAAAAGGCCGAAATCAACACATATTTTACACCGGCTTCGGCCGATTTTTCTTTGTATTTATTGAATGCGGTTAAGCACGCCAAGGGTAAAGAGGCGGTTTCCATTCCGATATAAAGCATCATGAAATTACCGGCCGAAACCATCAGATACATTCCCAAAAGCGTTACCAACGTGATGGTGTAAAACTCGCCCTGTTTGTGAATGGTTCCTTCCGACGATAACCACTGACGGCTTTGCAAGAAGACAATCAAAGTCGCAATATTGAGAATGTTTTTCATGAAAACAATCATCGGGGTATTGCTGTATAATCCGCCGAACGCATCTCCCGTTTGAATGGACGGACAAAATCCGTAAGCGGTTAAAACGGCAAACAGGCTAATCGCGATGCCTTGAAAATACTTTTTCCCCTTTTCGGATGAAAAAACATCGTACAAAAACAGGAGTGCAAACAGGATAATTAATCCTATTTCCTGTCCCATATATAAAAAATTACTGAAATCCATGTTTTTGAGTTATAAGTTATGAATTATACACCTGCTATTTTGCCGATTATCGGCGTTAAACTATCGTGAATCAAATCGGATGCTCCCGAAGGATACATTCCAATAAAAGCGATTGCCACAATCAACACGACAACCGACACTTTTTCATACCAAGCTGCGTCAGGCAAGCCTACGTGGTGTTGGTCTTGAATCGGGCCGTAAAGAATTTTGCCGATCGTGCGTAAAATATATACCGCTGTAATGACAATCGAACAACAAGCGATAATCGTAAATGTTGTTGTAAATATGTTGGTTGCGGCAAACGGGAAAATATCCTTTGCATCGAATGCGCCGACAAAAATGGTCATTTCCGCTACAAATCCGCTCAATCCCGGAAGTCCCAATGAAGCCAAACCCGCAATCACGTAACAAACTGAAGCGAAAGGCATTATTTTCATCAAACCGCCCATTTCGCGAATGTCGCGCGTATGTGTTCGTCCATAAATTAAACCGATTAATGCGAAGAATAAAGCGGTCATTAATCCGTGCGACAACATTTGCATAACCGCGCCGGTCATGGCCGTTTGGTTCATCATTAAAAGGGCAAATAGTACTAAGCCGCAATGGCTTACGGACGAATAGGCGTTAATGTATTTCAAGTCGGTTTGAACGACCGCGCTAAATGCACCGTAAACAACACTTATACCGGTGAGTATCAAGAAAATCCAACCCAATTCGTGTGCTGCTTCGGGCATCAGATACATGGCTACGCGGAAACAACCGTACCCCCCCAATTTCATTAAAACGCCGGCGTGAAGCATCGAAACGGCTGTCGGCGCCGAAGCATGACCGTCGGGTGACCAAGTATGAAACGGAAACAAAGCGCCCAAAACACCAAATCCCAAGAAAGTGGCTGGAAAAAACCATCGTTGATATTCAATCGGAATATGCAAGTGCGCGAGTTCCAAAATGTTCATCGTCGTATGTCCCGATGTGTAATAAATGCCGATGATGCCGACCATCAGGAAAGCCGAACCGCCCATCAACATCAAAGTCAGTTTCATGGCGGAATATTCTTTTCTTCCGGTTCCCCACAATCCGATTAAGAGATACATCGGAATTAAGGCGACTTCGTAAAACAAAAACATCGTAAACAAGTCGATGGATATAAAAAATCCGAATACTCCGACCGACAACAAACAATACCACAAAAAATATTCTTTTGCCATCGCCATATTCCACGACGAGAAAACGCCGGTAAATACGATAATGGCCGATAAGCAAAGCATCGCTACCGAAATGCCATCCACACCTATCGTATAAGCAATATTTAAAGGTGCGTACCATACCGTGGATGACACAAATAACATTTCATCGGTAATGCCGGCCGCCCTTTGTTGAAAGAACATTACAGTTAGAATCGTTGCCAAAATCACTAAAACGGATGCTCCGGTTATCATCACCGCGCGAATCGTTTTCATTCCCTTGCTTAAAAACAAAGCGATGATCATTAGAATTGGAACAACTACGAATAAAGATAATATATTCATGATTTCAATTTTTTACAAGAATAAAACCAATGCCGCAATCAAAATCGAACCGGCGATAAACACCCACGCATAGAATTGTACTTGTCCCGATTGCAAGCCTTTGATGGAAGTCGACGATTTTTGCGTTATCCAGGCCAATCCATCCATCGAACCGTCGATAATGTGGCGGTCAAACCATTTAATCGGTTCGCAAATATAGCGGAAAATAACCGTTTGCGTAAACCACATCCAAATTTCATCCATATAAAATTTGTGTAATGCGGCTCTGTAAAACCCGCCCAACGATTGAGCGATTTTCGCCGGTTGTTGGCTGCCTTTGAAATATAAAACGAATGCGATGCTGATGCCTACGACCGCAACCGCAATACTTAACGTCGCCACTAACGGATCAATATGCGTATGGAATGGCGTATTGTTGCTGCTGATAAAATCGGCAAACGGAATAAATCCGGTAAATACCGAAAATACGGCTAATATAATCAAGGGTATAGCCATCGGAGCGGGCGATTCGTGTGGTTTATGGTGGTTGCTACCCCCAACCCCCTG
The DNA here is from genome assembly GCA_025999115.1 of Bacteroidia bacterium. Next base: position 16,632 of record BNWW01000026.1, on the reverse strand, counting down.
AAGGGGGTTATGAGTCTCTGCGTGTTTTGCTGTCGCCAAGTCCCCTTTAGGGGATTTAGGGGTATTCCAGAAAATTCTGAAATACAAACGAAACATATAAAATGCTGTTAATCCGGCTACTACCCACAATGTCCAGAAAATAACCGGTTGATGATGGAATGCTGCCGCTAAAATTTCGTCCTTACTGAAAAATCCCGAGAACGGCCAAATTCCTGCAATGGCCAAACAAGCAATAAAAAAGGTAATACTCGTGATTTTCATGTATTTGTGCAAACCGCCCATCGCGCTCATTTCGTTACTGTGAACGGCGTGGATAACCGAACCGGCTCCCAAGAACAACAAGGCTTTGAAAAATGCGTGTGTAAACAAGTGGAACATCGAAGCCATATAGCCCAATCCGTCGTGGTCGCCATAACCCGAAACGCCCAAAGCCACCATCATATAAGCAATTTGTGAAATGGTCGAAAATGCCAACACGCGCTTAATATCGGTTTGCGTAATCGCTATAATTGCCGCAAACAAGGCCGTAAATGCACCGATAAAGGCGATCATTTCCAATACTTCGGGTGCCGCAAAGAAATAAACGGGGAATAAACGTGCAACTAAATAAACACCTGCTACTACCATTGTCGCCGCGTGAATCAATGCTGAAACCGGAGTGGGGCCTTCCATAGCATCGGGCAACCAAATATGTAGCGGAAACATCGCCGATTTTCCGGCGCCGCCCATGAAAATCAAAGCCAAAGCCCAAGTGGCTAATGATAATCCGATAAAAGATTTACCGGCAAATGAACTGACTACCGTTGATGCATGGTCTGCCGTCAATGTTGCGAAGTCAAAAGTGCCTGTATAATAAGACAATATTAAAATTCCGACTAAAAATCCCAAATCGGCGAACCGGGTAACGATAAACGCTTTTTTGGAAGCAGATACCGCCGACGGTTTCGTATAATAAAATCCGATTAAGGAATAGGAACTTACACCTACTAATTCCCAAAAAATATACATTTGAAAGATATTGGGTGCAATGACCAAGCCCAACATCGAAAAACTGAACAACGAAAGGAAAGCGTAATACCGTTGAAATCCGGTTTCTCCTTTCATATAACCCAGACTGTAAATATGCACCATCAACGAAACGGTTGTGATGACAACCAGCATCATCACCGAAATCGGATCGAGCAAGATACCCAAATCAATGTGCAATTTGTCGGTAAAATGCAACCATTGGAAGTTCAAAGCCAGATCCGGTTGCCACGATTCGCCGGTTTTTCCGATTTGAAAAAAATACTGGTAAGCTACCGTATAAGCTACAACTGCGCATAAACCCATTCCGAGTGTTCCGATAATTCCAGCTACGGTGGGTTTTAATTTGCTTCCCAATAAGCCCAATGCCAAGAACAGAACAAAAGGCGTAACTAATATTAATAAACTGTACTCCATAATCAGCCTTTCATTTTATTTTCGTTATTTACGTCAATATTGCCAATCGCACGGTAGGCATTAATGATAATCGCCAGTGCCACAGCCGTTTCGGCCGCTGCTATCGCGATACCGAACAGGGTAAAAAACATTCCTTCCAATTGTTGGGGAAACAAAAAACGGTTGAATACCGCAAAATTGATTTCCACCGCATTGAGAATTAATTCCAACGAAATCAGCATCGCAATCATGTTTTTCCGGGTAATAAATCCGTAGATCCCGATGAAAAACATCAATGTGCTGATTATTAAATAATATTCCATTCGTATCATAGCTTACTTTTTTCTTGCAATTAATATTCCTCCGATAATACAAGCCAATAGCAACAAACTTAATACTTCAAATGGTAATAAGTATTGATATTTTTCCGTTCCCATCAAAGCGCTGCCAATTTGTTGCATATCAATTTCTACGTCGCCTTCCACACCATTATCAGCAGCATAGAGGAAGCGATGCTTGAATAAAACAAATGCGGTTACCGCAATGCCTGCCAATGCCGCCAAACCTCCCATCACGTATTTGCGTGTTTGATGTTTCGTCATCACATCGCCCTTGTTGCTGGTCAGGAAAATAGCGAAAATAAACAAAACGGCTACGCCTCCCGCGTACACCGAAACTTGAACCGCCGCCAGAAAGTGGTAATTCAATAAAAGATAAAATCCTGCGGTACAAAGCAATATTATCAATAAATAGACTGCCGACCGCAATAAACTTTTAGACGTTACCGCCAAGATGGACAATACCAAACTTGCTACGCCCAAACAAATAAATATAATCAAATTAATTATCGGATCCATTTTATTTCACTTTTTTCATTAATGTTGAACCTTCCTTATTTAATTGTTCCAACAATGTCGGGCGGCTGTAAACCGCGTGTTCAAAATTGTTCGACCACTCGATGGCGTTTTGCGGACAAGAAGAGGTACACAAGGCGCAGAAAATACAACTGCCGATGTCGTACAAATATCTGTCCAACACTTTTTTCTCTTTACCGGTTTCCGGATCGACTTCTTTTTTGGAAATTACCTGAATCGTTCCGTTCGGACAATTCATTTCACAGATTCCGCAAGCCGTACATTTGTGTTCGTTGGCTTCGTTGTGGGGCATGATTAACTCCCCGCGCATCCGTTCGTGAGGAAAAACTTTGCCGCGGTTTTCGGGATATTCTTCCGTTACTTTTTTGCGAATCAGATTGAGCATTGAAATGTACATTCCCTGCATCAATCGCCAAATCCCGATAATTATGTTTTTGATGTAATTCATAACTATTATACATATATTATCCAAAGCGCCATCAATATTATATTAATTAAACTCAAAGGCATCAAAATTTTCCATTCCAGATTCAATAACTGGTCGATGCGCAAACGGGGCATTGTCCAGCGCACCCACAAAGCGAGAAATACGCAGGCAAATGTTTTTCCGAAAAACCACAATACCGGCGGAATATAATCCATCCATTGGTTGAAAGTTTCCCAGCCCGGAATATGCAAAGGCATCCATCCGCCAAGGAACATCGTTGTTGCAATCGCCGCAATGATGAACATATTCAGATATTCGGCCAAATAGAAAAATCCGAATTGAATACCGGAATATTCGGTGTGATAACCGGCAGTAAGTTCCGATTCGGCTTCCGGCAAGTCAAATGGTCCGCGATTGGTTTCGGCGTGTCCCGCAATCAAATAAATAATGAATGCAATAATCGCCGGTATGCCGCCGCGGAAAATATTCCATGCATAACCTTGTTGTTCAACAATTTCCGACAATTGCAAACTGCCCGACAACATTACTATCGTCATCAACGCCAATCCGCATGAAAGTTCGTAAGAAATCAATTGCGCACCCGAACGCATTGCGCCGATCATGGTGTATTTATTGTTTGACGACCAACCCGCCAGCAAAATGCCAACTACACCGAGCGACGAAATCGCCAATAAATAAAACACGCCGATATTGAAATCGACAGCCTGCAATCCCTTATCAAACGGCAAGGCTCCAAACGTACCGATCGAAGCGATAATGACTAAAAAAGCCGCCAACCGGAACAATAAAGGATCTACTTTGTCGATTTTGATTAATTCTTTCAACAGAATTTTAATCATGTCGGCTACCGACTGCAAAATGCCGAACGGCCCTACGCGAGTCGGTCCTAAACGGCATTGGAAGAAAGCGCAGACTTTCCGTTCCAGCCAAATCAGGATAAGTGCAAGTACTGCATAAGCTGCTAAAATCACCACGCCTATCAGCACAAACTCAATGAATAACGTCCACCCATTCGGTAAATAGGTGCGGAGAAATTCGTCGAGCCATTTTGTTATTACATCTAAATGAAACATATTTTTTATCTATCTATACAAGGTACAACATAATCCAACGAACCTCCCAACATAATCAAATCCGCCACTTTCGTGCCTACAGCAATGTGTTTCAGCGTATTAACCAAAGTCATACACGGCGAACGGAATTTGACACGATAGGGATATTTATCGCCTTTACTGTTAATATAAACATCAAATTCGCCATGCGAACCTTCCACTCGTTGATGAAATTCACCTTCCGGTAATTTGATAATCGCTTTTGTTTTAGCTGTGTATGCACCGCCGGGAATATTGTCGATCAATTGTTCGATGATTTTCAACGATTCTTCGATTTCGTCCAAACGGATAATGTAACGGTCGAAAGTCAAACCGTCGGAACGCAAGACTTCTTTGAAATCGGCATGACGGTAAGCGGCATACGGCTCAATTTTACGAATATCGTTGCTCCATCCCGATGCGCGGCCGGTAGGGCCTGTGGCGCCCAGCGAAATAGCTTGTTCTTGGCTCAGGTAACCTACGCCTTCCATACGTCCCCGTGCAATGGGATTGCCGGTAAACAGTAAGTGATGTTCTTTCAACATCTTCCGCATATAAGGAATGAACTCTTTGACTTTTTGCCGAAATTCGGGATGAATATCCGCCGCCACGCCACCGATAACCGCATAATTAGCCATCAAACGACCGCCGCAAGTTTGCTCGAAAATATCCATGATTTTTTCGCGGTCGCGCATTCCGTAAACGAATGCGGTAATCGAACCCATATCCATCGCCATACAACCCCAACCCAACAAGTGAGAAGCGATTCGCGTCAATTCGTCGATAATGGTGCGAATGTAATGCGCCCGTTCGGGAACTTCCAACTGCAAACCTTTTTCTACCGCCAAGCAATATCCGTGGCGATGAATCGTTCCCGAAAGGTAATCCATTCGATCGACCAAGTGCGGAATTTGCGGATAAGTATAGGCTTCACACATCTTCTCGATGCCGCGATGGATATAACCGAAATTCGGATCCACTTTCTTAATCATTTCCCCTTCCAACGAAACACGTAAATGCAAAACGCCGTGAGTAGCAGGGTGTTGCGGTCCGAAATTCACTACATATTCTTCTTTTTCAAACAACGAACGATGTGCTTCTAATCGTTTACTATTCAAATCAATCGTTTCATCGTCATTGCAGGCTTGACTTGCAATTCCATCCAAATTCTCCATCGATTCCAAATCCTCATTGCAAAGCGGTACCGGATTGATTTCGGGATTGGTATCATAATCTTTCCGCAACGGAAATCCTACCCAATCCTGACGGAGAAATAAACGACGCATATCGGGATTGTTCGTAAAACGAATACCAAAAAAATCATGTACTTCGCGTTCGTACAAGTCGGCCGACAACCACAAATCAATGACCGAATCAAGCAGCGGTGTTTCGCGGTCGTCCGTTTCGGATTTTAATCTTATTATATAGGAAGGAAATAATGTGGAAGAAAGAACATAAATCACGCCGAAGGTTTCGCCGTTGTCCAATCCAATAATATCATTTAAATAATCGAAAGATAATTTATCGTTATTCTTTAATAATGAAGCGGTTTCGTAAAGTTTTTCTTTCGGAACCGAAACCAACCATGTTTTTTCCTGTTGTTCGATGGCGGCGAAAGGCAGTTGCGCCAATAAACCGGTGATTACTTTCATTTTTCTTCTCCTTTCTCATTAAGGCCCTCTTGACTTTTAAAGCCTTTATCGCCCAAACTAAAAAACTCTTGCATCTTTATTTTTCTCGCCAACTGCATCATACCGTAAATCATGGCATCGGGTCGCGGCGGACAACCGGGAATATACACATCCACCGGAATAATTTTATCCACGCCCATGACTGTGTGATACGATTTTTTGAATGGCCCTCCGCTGATAGCGCAACTTCCGAAAGCCATTACATACTTCGGTTCGGCCATCTGATCGTACAAGCGTTTCAAAACCGGCGCCATTTTATGGACGATGGTACCGCAACAAAAAACCACATCAGCTTGACGCGGACTATTGCGGGTAACTTCCCAACCGAAACGGGCGAAATCGTAACGCGCCGCACCCAAACACATAAATTCGATGCCGCAGCAACTGGTCGCAAACGTGAGCGGCCATACCGAATTGGAACGCCCCCAATTAATCAGGTCGTCTAATTTGGAGATAACAATGTTTACGCCGTTGGCTCGCAATTCTTTTACATATCCTTCGAGGGTTTCGTTATCTTTGAAATCCTCGTACTTCATGTTTTTGATTTTAATGTCTTTTACTTCCATTCCAAAGCTCCTTTCTTCCAAGCATAAACCAAACCGAGGGTTAGAATGACAAAGAAAAATGCCATACAAACCAAACCTTGCACACCCAAATTACGCATGATACTCGCCCATGGAAACAGCAAAACGGTTTCCACATCGAATACCAAATACAAAATTGCATAAAGATAATATCCCACTTTGAATTGTGTCCACGACGAGCCGCGCGTGGGAATTCCACATTCGTAAGGTTCGCCTTTCAGGAGATTGTTGGATTTCGGCGCTAACAGCCAAGCAATTACCAAGGCGGCTATTACCATAAGAACGGCCGTCAGGAATACGACCAGAAATAAAGCAGAATTACTCATAAGAGTATTGTATATTTGTTAAATTTTAAAAGCACCATTTCGCAATTCGGGCGCAAAAGTATAAACAATTTAGCTTCGATGCAAAGATTTTAAGGAATAATTCGCTGTTTTGCTATGTAAAGATAGCAAATGGAGGATGTAATATGTTTTTTAACACAAAACGACTTGAATTTTTCACCGGATTAATATTTTTTTAGAAATCTTTGCGTATCTTTGCGGCCGATTTTTGTCAAAAACGCCCTTATTAATCGGAAAAAGCAAGTAATACAAAAGATTGAATTTAATTGTATTCGTTTATGAATTTATTAGAAGAGAAATTACTCTCAAGTCCTATCTGCGAAACTGCAAAGCAAATCAAAGCGCAAGGATTGTATCCTTATTTCAGAGCATTAGAGAGCGACCAAGATACCGAAGTTATCATCAGCGGGAAAAAAGTGTTGATGTTTGGTTCCAATGCATACTTGGGGCTTACCAATCATCCCAAAGTGAAAGAAGCAGCTATCAAGGCAATTGAAAAATATGGTACAGGGATGGCCGGAAGCCGCTATCTCAACGGTACCTTGGATATTCATCTCGCATTGGAACGGAAAATCGCCGATTTTTTGGGTAAAGATGACGCCATTACCTATTCTACCGGATTTCAAGTGAATTTGGGTGTGGTTTCGTGCCTGACCGGTCGCGAAGATTATATCTTGTGGGACGAATGCGATCACGCTTCCATTATTGAAGGCCATCGTTTGTCTTTCTCTCAAAAATTGAAATTTCGTCACAACGATATGGCTTCTTTGGAAAGCCAATTGCAGAAATGCGCTCCCGATAAAGTGAAATTGATAGTGGTGGACGGCGTTTTCAGTATGGAAGGCGACGTAGCCAATCTGCCCGAAATTGTTCGTTTAGCCAAACAATACCATGCGAATATTATGGTGGACGAAGCGCACGGATTGGGCGTTTTAGGTCGTCAAGGGCGAGGCGCTTGCGATCATTTCGGATTGTTGCCCGATGTGGATTTGATTATGGGAACGTTCAGTAAATCATTGGCTTCCATCGGTGGATTTATTGCCGGTTCACAAGCTTTGATTGATTATATTCGTCATACTTCCCGCTCGTATATTTTCAGCGCGAGCAATACGCCGTCGGCTACGGCTGCGGCCGGCGCTGCTTTCGATATTATGGTCAGCGAACCCGAACGCATCGAACATCTGTGGAAATTAACGCATTATGCATTAGACCGTTTCCGAGCAATGGGTTGCGAAATCGGACATACTTCCACGCCGATTATTCCTTTGTTTATCCGCGACAACGAAAAAACATTTTGGCTTACCAAAGAATTGTTTGAAAATGGGGTATTTGTGAATCCCGTAGTGGCTCCGGCAGTGGCTCCGGCCGATACGTTGATTCGCTTTTCGTTGATGGCGACTCATACTTTTGAACAATTGGATGAAGCTTTGGGAAAAATTCAAAACACTTTTCAAAAAGCAGGGATTTTATAAAAACGGTTTTGTAAGGTCAATCCGCCAATTTTAATTGAAATTCATTGACCAAATCGACAATTACCGGACGTTTTTCGGCCATGAATTGGTAGATTTCTTTTCCACTGAAAGGAATTTGATTTTCCGAATTATCACTCATCGCAATATTCAAGCGAATTTGATTGTTTTGTAATTGCCGGGATAAAAATACTCGTAAGTCGGTCGATTTATCCGTTAATTTACGGTGTTGGTCGGGATTGACCGTTTCGATTTGAATTTGATTTTGTTCCGTTATTTTCGGAGTGATACTTAATATTGAATGTTTGAGGTGCGTATCGTCTTCCGTTTCGGCAAAATTTTTCCATGCGCGAATTAATTCTTCCTGCGTAAATGCGCGATTCAATACTTCTACGGGCGATTGATTTTCCGTTTGCGAATTTTCCGCAGCAACGGTTTCCGTGGGTTTTTTTAATGAAACGCGCAATCTACTGTTTCCACCGGATGTGCTTACCGGTTGATTTTCAATATTCGGACGAACGGGTTCTACTGTTTTTACCGGCGCCGTTGAAGTAGTAATTGTTGATTGGAGATTCGCATCGATGGGTTTATCGGCCGGATTCAGAGGCGTTATCGTTATTTTTTTTTTGTCATCAATCGGGGCTGATTGATGATTATTGAATTGGCAGAGCCGGATGAGGAGAATTTCAATAAGCAATCGCTTGTTTTTACTGTACCGGTAATTCAAATCACATTCGTTGCACCATTCGAGCGCTTTGTACAAAAATTGACTTTCGCATTTTTGCGACATTGTGGCGTATTTTGCTTTCACGGCATTGCCCACTTCAAACAAAACGAGTGTTTGCGGGTCTTTACAAACCATGATGTCGCGGAAAAAATTGGCCAATCCGGTTACGATATGTTGCCCGTCGAAGCCTTTGCGCAAAATTTCATCCAAAATTAGGATGCTTTGCGGAATGTTTCCGGCTAAAATAAAATCGGTCAACCGGAAATAATAATCGTAATCCAATACATTTAAATTGGCGATAACCGATTGATAGGTAATGTTTCCTCCCGAAAAACTAACGACTTGGTCGAAAATCGAAAGGGCGTCGCGCATACCGCCGTCGGCTTTTTGAGCGATGGTGTTGAGGGCTTCTCGTTCGGCCGTAACGTTTTCGCTTTTAGCTACATACTCCAAATGTTCGACTATGTCGTTTATGGTAATTCGGCTGAAATCGTATATCTGGCAGCGTGAAAGAATGGTTGGAATAATTTTATGCTTTTCTGTGGTCGCCAAAATAAACACGGCATGATGCGGCGGTTCTTCCAATGTTTTCAGAAAAGCATTGAAAGCGGCGGTGGAAAGCATGTGGACTTCATCGATGATATACACTTTGTATCGTCCGATTTGCGGAGGAATGCGCACTTGGTCGGTCAGCGAACGAATGTCATCGACCGAGTTGTTCGACGCCGCATCCAATTCATAGATATTATAGGAACGGTTTTCGTTGAACGCTTTGCACGATTCGCATTCGTTGCAGGCTTCACCATCCGCTTGCGGGTTCATGCAATTGATGGTTTTGGCGAAAATGCGGGCGCAAGTCGTTTTCCCCACACCGCGCGGCCCGCAAAACAAATAGGCATGCGCCAATTTATTGTTTTGGATGGCGTTTTTGAGCGTCGTGGTCAACGATTTTTGCCCCACTACCGAATGAAAGGTGGCGGGGCGATATTTCCGTGCCGATACAATGTAATTATTGTCCATCGAATGGGGCAAAATAATGAATTATTCTGCGTTGGGAATTTCGGCGCCAACCGGAGCGGGTTGCTCAAACGGCGGAAGCGAAGTAGCGTTTTGTTGTTTGGTCGTCGTTTCGATGATGTCTTCTTTGATCAACGAATCGTCGGCTACATTATTTTTGGGATGTGCAAAAACGGTGGTTGTAATGCTGATAACTACCAACACACCGGCCAACCACCAAGTGGCTTTTTCCAAAAAATCGGTGGTTTTACGCACGCCCATCACTTGATTCGACGACGCAAATCCGGCAGCCAAACCGCCGCCTTTTGAATTTTGAACAATCACAATTAATACCAACAAAATGGCTACAATTACTAATAAGATCGATAAAAAGATGTACATTTTTATAAATTATTTTTTTGTATTATGAATCAATTTTTCTAAAAATCGAATTTGGTCTGCAAAGTAACGATTTTTTTCCGGATAAATCAAATTTAATTTCTGCAGATTTTCCAGAGCCTTATCGTATTTTTTCTGGCGGATGTAAATTTTAACTAAGGTAAGTGACAGAAAATTAGGCTCTTCGCTACTTAATTCGTTGTCTAAAGGATATTCTTCCGGCACTGTTTCGTTTTCTTTTTTGAAGCGGATTTTTATATCGTCTTTTTGCAAAAATTGGTCGATTACATCTTGATGTTGTAGAGTGGCGGCCGGTGCGGTTTCCTGTTTTGTTTCCGTTTCCGGTTTTTCGACAGAAAGAAACGACAAATAATCGGTCGAGGCGACGGCCGGCACTTCAATAACCTGTTCGACGCTTTTCACCGGTTGTTTTTCAATTGGTTTTTTGGTTGGCGTTTCTGTTTTTGATGTTTTTTCCGTCAAAAAAGAATTGATCCAATCGAAAGGCGAATTGAAATTCGTATCTTCTTTTTCCAATTGGGCGATTTTTTCGGACGGAAACGATTCGTTTTCAATCAGGTAAAACAATTTAGTGCGGTCGCCGGCGTAACAGGCGGTTTTGCGCAATTCGGTTTGGAAGCGGCTGTCTTTCCCTGCTTTCAGATATTGCGTGAAAAGTACGTGAGCCGTCTGAAAATAGGGATATTCTTCTATCAAAGCCGATAATTCCGGTAAAGTTTCCCGATTCTCGAAATTCGGTTGATTTATATGTCCGATTAGTTCTTCCGCTCTCATAACTTGCTGTATTTTATTGTTTTACCAATTGGCTACCGTTGCATTATAAATCATATCAATCAGTTCGTCCACGATTTCGCGAATTAAACCGTCTTGCACTTCATCCAACGAGCGCGTGGCGTCGTATTCGCGGAAAGCCGAAAAACTTTGATCCACATTGCCGCCTTCTTCCTTCTGGTTGGTGTAGCGCACGTGAACCGTGATAGTCAATTTGGTGCGCGAGGCGTAGGCATCGTCTTTCACGGCCGTTCCCTGCACGTTGTAACCGGTAATTTCACCTTCAATTTCGATGTCGCCGTTGTTATTGACCGGCATCAAACGGGTTTGTTCGATAAAACGACTGCGCAAAGCCTGATCCAAAGCCGGCGCCAAAGGCGGATACACCAAAGCCGCGCGATTCGGAAAATCCTGAATCGTAATTGTTTTGACTACATCGTAATTCAGTTTTCCGCCTTGGAATGAATAAGATACGCTGCAGGATGAGTAAACGAGTAAAAAGAAAACGAGTTTACTATGAAATTTATTCCAATCCATATTCCTTGATTTTACGATAAAGTGTTCGTTCCGAAATTTTCAAATCCTGTGCGGCGTTGCGACGTTTGCCTTTGTGGCGCGCCAAGGCTTGAATGATAAGTTCTTTTTCCACTTCTTCGAGCGAGCGCGGCCGTTCGGGTTCTTTTTCTTCCGAAACTTCGTCGGCATATTGTACGGATTCGTCGTGATGCACGTAGGTTACGGGAGTTACCGAAGGAGGTGTTTGCGGTACGTTGAAAATCGATTCGTCGTAAGTTGCCGGATTTGTATTCATCAATCCGGGAACTAATTTTTTCAAATCGTTGATGTCCTTTTTCATATCGTATAGAATTTTATACAATATCTCGCGTTCATTGGCAAACGATTGATTATCGGATTCATGCGGGATGATGGCCGGCAATTGCGCCATATCGGGCGCCGAGAGATAGGTTTTCAAACATTCGGCCGAAATTTCGCGTTCCTGTTCAAAAATCGACATCCGTTCGGTAATATTTTTCAATTCGCGCACATTACCCGGCCAACGGTATTTGACCAAAACTTCTTTGGCTTCGGGCGTTAATTGCAATGCCGGCATCCGGTATTTTTCAGCGAAATCGGATGTGAACTTTCTGAATAACAGGAAAATATCTTCCGGTCGTTCGCGTAAAGGCGGAATATGAATCGGTACGGTATTCAAACGGTAATATAAATCTTCGCGGAATTTTCCGTTGCGAATGGCGCGTGAAAAGTCAATATTTGTGGCTGCAACTACCCGAACATCCGTTTTTAGCACTTTGGCTGAACCGACTTTGATAAATTCGCCGTTTTCGAGTACACGCAATAAACGGGCTTGGGTAGCCATCGGCAATTCGCCCACTTCGTCCAAGAAAATGGTGCCTTTGTCGGCCACTTCAAAATAGCCTTTCCGGTCGGATAACGCGCCTGTAAATGAACCTTTTTCGTGTCCGAACAATTCCGAATCGACCGTGCCTTCGGGGATGGCGCCGCAATTGACGGCGATGTATGACCCGTGTTTGCGGGCGCTGTTTTGGTGAATGATTTGCGGAAACGATTCTTTGCCTACGCCGCTTTCGCCGGTAATCAATACCGTTAAATCGGTGGGCGCGATTTGCAAAGTCTTTTCGATTTCGTGATTCAGGAAGGGATTGTTTCCGATGATTCCGAACCTCTGCTTAATTGCTTGTATTGCAGGTGTTTCCATAACTTATCGAATGTTTGCGATACTGATAATATCCGAAAATACACCTGCTGCCGTTACCGAAGCTCCGGCGCCGTATCCTTTGATAATCATCGGATATTCGTTGTATCGTTCGGTGGTTATCATGATAATATTGTTGCTGCCTTCCAATTCGTAGAAAGGATGGCTGCAATCGACCGTTTGCAGGCCTACGGAACATTTTCCGTTGTCCATTTCGGCGACAAAACGGTATTTTTTGCCTTCCGCTTCCAATTGTTTGCGTTTTTCTTCAAATTCGACGTCCAATTGCGGAATGGTTTTCCAAAAATCGGATAGCGAACCTTGAAAATAGCGGTCGGGAATGAACAAATGTTTTTCGACGTCTTCTTGATTGACGGCGTAACCGGCTTCCCGTGAGAGAATTACCAATTTTCGAATGACATCGGTTCCGCTCAAATCAATCCGCGGATCGGGTTCGGCAAATCCGGCTTCTTTGGCCGTTTCAATGGCGCGACTTAACGGAATTTCGGGACTTAATGTGTTGAAAATAAAGTTCAAAGTTCCGGAAAGAACGGCTTGCAATTTCAAAATCGTGTCGCCGCTGTGTGTAAGCGCATTCATCGTATTGATAATCGGTAATCCTGCGCCGACGTTGGTTTCAAACAAATATTTGGCTCCCGTTTTGCGCGCGGTTTCCTTCAAATATAAATAATTTTCGTAATTCGACGAGGCGGCGATTTTATTGGCCGAAACTACGGAAATGTTGTGCGACAATAATTTACCATATAATTGAGCGACATCGGCGCTGGCTGTACAATCGACAAAGACCGAATTAAAAATGTTCATTTTCAGGATTTCTTCGCACAAATAAGCGGGTGAACTGCCGGCGCCTTTTTCTTTCAAGTCGGCGATGCAGGTATCGGGATTCAAACCTTGCCGGTCTAATAATAATTTTCTGGAATTGGCGACGCCTACCACCGTGAGTTTCAAGCGATTACTTTCCATCAATGTTTTTTGTTGGCGACTGATTTGTTCTAATAAACGACTGCCTACGGTTCCGATTCCGACTACAAAAAGATTTAAAACCTGGTATTCCGACAGGAAAAACGAATCGTGAATGGAATTTAAAGCTTTACGCAGGTTTTCTTTTTGGATAACGAACGAAATATTGGTTTCGCTTGCGCCTTGTGCACAGGCAATTACGCTGATTCCGCTTCGTCCCAAAGTGCCGAACAACTTGCCGGCGATTCCGGGCGTACGTTTCATGTTTTCGCCCACAATGGCCACTGTCGCCAAATCTTTTTCGGCCACAATATCGTGAATTTCGCCTTGATTGATTTCCAATTGAAATTCATGGCTCAACACTTCGACGGCTAAATCGGCGTCGGCGTTTTTCACGGCAAATGAAGTGGTATTTTCCGACGAAGCTTGCGAAACCATAAATACGCTGATGCCTGCGTGGGATAATGCCTTGAAAATTCGATAATTAACACCGATAACGCCCACCATGCCCAAGCCACGAACGGTAATCAAACTCGTGTCGTCGATCGAAGAAATGCCTTTGATGGATTTTCCGTTGGCCCGTTTTTCGCGCGTAATATACGTGCCGGGCGCTTCGGGGTTGAAGGTGTTTTTAATTAAAATGGGAATATTGCGATGATAAGCCGGGAAAATCGTCGGCGGATAAATCACTTTGGCGCCGAAATTGCTCAATTCCATGGCTTCCACGTAACTCAATTCTTCAATCACGTAAGCGGTGTTGATGATGCGCGGATCGGCCGTCATAAAACCGTCCACATCCGTCCAGATTTCCAAAATCGAAGCGTTGAGAGCGGCAGCCAAAATAGATGCCGTATAATCTGAACCGCCTCTGCCTAAATTGGTTATCTCGTCCGTTTTTTTATCGCTTGCAATAAATCCCGGAACAATCGAAAGCGATGGGCAATCGACAAACACTTCTTCAATCAAGCAGTTGGTCAACTGAAAATCGACAATGTGCTTGTGGAATTGCTTTTCCGTTTTGATGAATTTGCGCGCATCAAATAACCGGGCATCATCGAATAAAGCGTTCACTATCAACGAACTCAATCGTTCGCCATAGCTGACAATGATGTCGGATGTTTTTTGTGATAAATCGCCAATTAGGAAAACGCCTTTGAAAATGTTTTCCAATTCATCTAACAGCGTATGGAGTTGTTGCAAAAGTTTGTTTTGTTTTTCTGCATCGGCAATAACGACTGTTTCCGCCATCGTTTGATGCCGGTTTTTCAATTGCAAAAATTCGCTTTCGTAAGCGCTGTTTCTCTGTGAGGCTAATTTAGACGTGTGAATTAACTGGTCGGTAACACCACTCAAAGCCGAAACCACCACCACAACCGATTCTTCAACCGATTCAATAATTTTTTTGACTTCTTGTATGCTCTCTGCGGATCCTACGGACGATCCGCCGAATTTCATTACTTTCATTGCATTATGCTTGTCCTATGGGGCCTACAATCGGTTGATTATAGCCGCCGTTTTGTTGCATTTTAATTTCTCCGAATTGTGATTCGTATTTTTTTACGTTGTCTATCAATGCGTGCATCAACCGTTTCGCATGTTCGGGCGTCAGGATGATGCGCGATTTGACTTTTGCTTTCGGCGTTCCCGGAAGCAAACTCACGAAATCGACTACAAATTCGGATGCGGAATGGGCGATAATCGCCAAATTGGAATAAATTCCTTGAGCGACGTCATCGGTCAGCTCTATTTGAATGTTGTTTTGCGCTTGTTTTTCCATTGTGTTTTTATTTTTCCCGACAATTTGTCGGGTTTTGACTGACAAAAGTAGTGATAATTATTGAAAAACCGTGCATCAATAACCGATTTTTACTTCCATATTCGTATTGATGATGTATCTGACCGAATCTTCGCGTAACAAATCGGAAGCAATGCTGAAATCAAGACGCTGTTCGGGAAAGGTAATTCCCGCTATATCCAAAAACGAATAAAACAGATTGCCGGCGCTCAATTTTTTGTCTTTGTGTGCGATGATGGCGGCTGTTTTTTCGGGATATTGCCGGCGATATTGTTCCGAAGTCCATACGAAAAACGGGATGTGGAAATCGTATTCCGAATAGGCCAGACCTGCGTGAAGTGCGAGATTCTCGTCCGTATCGAATAAATTTTCTCCGTGATCGGCCAAATAAATCAAGGCGCTGACGGCTTGCAAACTGTCGATTTTTTGGATCGTGGATGCCAGAAAATAATCGGTGTAAAGAATCGAATTATCGTAAGTGTTGACAAACAATTGTTTGTTTTTCTCGGAAACCAGCGCGTAATCGAATGTTCCGTGAAAACTCGGTTTAAATGCTTCAAAATTAGCCGGATAACGGAAATTGTAACGGAAATGACTACCCAAAGTATGCAATACAATCAACACTTTTTCATCGTTTCGCGATAAGAATTGTTCCATCGGAATCCAAAGATTTTCGTCGTAATTACCGGCTGCATCGAATTTGGTTACTGCAAAATATTCACCATTCGTATCTCCGGCAATCCGGCGGATAAACGAATTGCTTGCACTTTGATTGGCCACCCAATACGTTTGAAAGCCGGCTTCTTGGAACGCATCAACCAACGATTTTTCGCGGTAATAACGGTTGTAATCGCGGGCGTCGGCGCGTGTTAAAATAATCGAAAGGGACGTGGATGTTACATTGGCTTCCGAAAACAGATTCGTATAAGAAACCAAATTCGGCGTTTTCGACAGCATCGGCGAGGTTTCACGTTCGTAACCGTTCAGCGACCAATTGTTATAACGGCCGGTTTCGCCGATGACCAAGACGTACACTTCTTTTCCTTCCACCGGTTGCGCTTTTTTTGCATCGAAATGGAAATTTTGTACTAATTCCCTGCTTTTTTTGATTTCCCGTTGTGTTGAGTAGAGACGCCCGGTTTGAATAATCAATCCGTAGGGCCATGACCATGACCAAGCATAACCCGATAAGAAAACTAATACGCAAACCGCTAATCCCCAATATCTTATCTTTTTGAAAGGAATAAGATATTCGTTTTTGATTTTTGCACAGGCTATATAGA
>BNWW01000025.1 GCA_025999115.1 Bacteroidia bacterium | reverse complement strand
TAAGCCCGATAGCGCCGATGGTACTGCGTATTTGTGGGAGAGTAGGTAGCCGCCACTTTTTGTAAAACCCCGTCAGATAACTCTGACGGGGTTTTTTATTGGAACACTATTGGCCTAATATCCGGGAGTCGGATGGGATAAACATTAATTTAGCGTTGTTTATCGCTTAGCGAATTGCATTATTGTAGAATGTTGAATAATACCACATCATTCCCACAAAAAACCGGAATACAAAAGAAATACCATTTTCGCGGTAATTTTGTAACAAAATATGTTTTTTAACATATTCCTGCTATTTCTTCTTAAAAAATATGCTACATTTGCAACTTGTTTAATTTTATTTAATATTTACTAATAATTTTTTAAGAAGTATGAGAAAAAGAATTTACTTATTTTTATCAACTCTGCTGCTGAGTTTCAGTTGGGCATGGGCTGATGCAGTCTTCCATGAAGATTTTACCAATCAAGCCGCATTTGATGCGTGGACACAGAAAGACGCCCCATGGTCATGGATCGTTGGTAATCAAATCATTCAAGGGCATGGCCTTAATACGGCTTCTGCTTTAATTCCTGCCGGTAGCGAAACAACTGGAAGTGTATTGGTGAGTCCGGGATTTACCCTTGTTGCCGGTAAAACCTACAATATTTCGTTTTGGGGAAGAAGAGCTTCCGGAGCGATTTTGGAATTGTATGCTGGCACTGATGCCGGTACTATTACAACAACAGGTACTAAATTGCTTTATACGCCGGATTTAGGTACTACATCAACTACTCAAAGTTCTTATAATTATAGGGCAATAACGGGTGGTACTTATCATTTGGGATTTAAAGGAATAACTACCGATCCTTATCTTTTTATAGATGATATTAACATTGAAGAAGTGGAGGTTCCGTCTGATATAATCACAGAATTTCCGTTTGCAGAAAGTTTTGATGCTGCAACATATCCGAACTGGACTACAGAAAAAAAGGTAGGAGCATCTATAACGTGGGCGCGGAATACCACAACAGCATACGTTCATTCCGGAACTGCTTCTATAAAACATAATTATAATTCGACAGCCGGAGTACAATCGGGGTGGTTAATTTCTCCGCAATTTGTATTGGGAGCAGGGAAATCGTATAAGTTAAAATTTTGGTCACGCAATCAATATCCGGGAGATTACACCGCTGCAAAAGGAGCGAAAAACAGCGTATTGATATCTACTGCAGGAAAGGATACTACGAATTTTACCACAGAAGTATGGTCGCCTGCATCGGTTGCCGATTCGTGGGTTGAGAGCGATATTGATTTGAGCTCTTATGCCGGTCAATCCATTTATATTGCATTCCGTTATCGGGGAAACAATTCTCATGCATGGAACTTAGACGATGTGTCTATTGAAGAAGTTGCCGATTACAATGTGGGAGTTACCGAAATCGTTACTCCGAAAAGCGGATGGGATTTAGGAAATGAAACGGTAAGCGTTAAAATTAAAAATGCCGGTAGTCAACCGGCTACTAATTTTCCAGTGCGTTTTATTGTGGATACAGGCGTTTATGTAGAGGAAACTTTCACAGAAACTATTGCTCCCAATACAGAAGCTGTCTTTACATTTACGGCAAAAGCCGATCTTTCGGTTGGAGGACCGCACACTATTAAAGTTTATACAGCTTGGGCAAATGATGCTATTTCGGGTGATGATGCCAAAGAAAGAACCGTTACGAATACAGCATGCGCAGGCGTTACTTCCGTTTCGGAAAACTTTACGGCTGTTTTAAGCGAATGTTGGCAACCGATAACCAATAATACGCAAAATGCAAGTTATTTTGCGCGTTACAATACAAGTGGCGCACAGGGTTATGTATGGCGGTTTGCATCGATCTCCAATGTAACGGGAGAGGCATCCGATCGTTTTTATCAATATTTAATTGCACCCACTTTAGCTCCTACGGCTAAACAGAAAGATGTATCGTTCAAATACCAAAGAGCTCAGTCTTATACCGAAAAATTCCGTGTGGGTTATTCCACTACTACGCGCGATCTAACGGCTTTCACTTGGCTTGAAACGGTTAGCGATGCTACTACGGAATGGAAAGAATACCGCACGTTGGTTCCGGGCAATGCAAAATATGTAGCTATCAATTACAATGTGGATGTTCAAACCACTTACCTTTATATAGACGATATTGTAATCAAAGAAGCTTCCGATGTGGATGCAGCTGTTAAATCCATATTGGGTCTGCAAAGCGGACTCAATTTGCCCAGCGATGTAAGCATTAAAGCGCATGTCGAAAACTACGGTTTGCAAACTTTAAATAGTTTGACAGTTAAATATCAAATCAACGCAAATGCACCGGTTGCAGGAAGCATAACCAGCCTTGCTTCAGGAGCAGGAACTGATTATGAGTTTCCAACGAAAGCCGATTTGTCGGCCGATGGCGCTTATACTATTAAAGTTTGGGTAGAAGCAGCAGGCGATACGGATTTGTCGAACGATACAATTACCGTACAAATTACCAATACGGTTTGTACTCCCGTATCTTCATTCCCATGGTCGGAAGGTTTTGAAGATTTACCTCTGAATACCTTGCGCACGGGTTGTTGGAGTGCAACTAACCTTAACAGCTATACATTTATCAATCCAGCTTCGACATATTGGGGTAGCGCTCCACGCACAGGTTCCGGTTATGCTTATTTCAGATATTATGCTAACGACAGTATTACTACGCAACCTTTCGCATTTACCGGTGGGCAAGCCTATAAATTCTCTTTATGGTATGCCAGCGAAAATACCTCTTCAGGACACGAATTGTATGCAAGTCTTTACAAAGTTTCGGATAACTCTTTCGTACAGAGAATAGGAAGCCCGGTTACCTCTGTTACACCTGCTTATCAGGAATATGAAGGCTTATTTACCCCTGAAACGACAGGTGAATATTACATTGTAATTAAAGCCAAGGTAACAGGTTCGCCATACTATATTGCTATTGACGATTTAGAAGTTCGCGAATTATTGTTGGTTCCCGATGCAGGAGTTACAGCCATTACAGCTCCGGTAAATGGTGTCAATTTATCGCAGCAAGAAGTAACGGTTACCGTTAAAAATTATGGTGGAGTAGAACTTCCTGCCACCACACCGGTTGCCTATACGCTGAATGGCGGGACTGAAGTGGTTCAATCCATAGGCAGTGCAATTGCCATAGGCGGCACTCTCAATGTTTCGTTTACTACTTTGGCTGCTGATTTTGTTGAAGGCGATAATGTGATTAAAGCCTATACGAAAGCGGACGGAGATGCTGATGTAACGAACGATACGACAACTGACACTATTTACAATACGATCTGTGCACCACTTACACGCCTTTCCGAAGATTTTAATTCGCCGCTATCCCCTTGTTGGGTAATTGTTGATGGTAATGGAGACAATGTAACTTGGACAACGCAAGGCGGAGGTCATTCAGATACAAGTACCGATAAAGCTATACGATACGGATATTCTGCGAGTGGCGTTGTGGGCAATGACTGGTTGTTCTCACCTCAAGTACAGTTGGAAGCTGCCAAGCAATACACTATTAAATTTTGGTATAAACGCCACGCTGTGGGTGATCAAGAAAAATTGGCATTCTATATTACACCTGACCCAACGATAGCCGCTGCTACTGCTGATCCGGCGAATAAATTATGGTCTCAAGAAGTTGATCTGCCTACTGTTTGGACTGAGTATGAGCAAGTCATTACCGGTTACGAAGGTAACTATGGTTTTGCTTTCCAAGCATATAGTGATGGATATAAGTATTATATTTACCTTGATGATTTCTCTGTAGAACCGATAGTGGCTAACGATTTGACAGTTACCGAAGTAACTACGGCTGCCTCCGGCGTTAATTTGTCGGCAACCGCTCCGGTAAGCGTAAAAATCAAAAACTTGGGCACCCAACCGGCTTCCGGTTTTGCCGTTAAGTTTGATGTGGACGGTAATGTTGCCGTAGGAGATGAAATTTACTCAGGTGAAGCGATTGCTCCGCAAGCTGAAATCACTTATCCGTTTACAGCCACAGCAGACCTTTCTGCAGGTGGAAACCATACTATCAAAGCGTATATAGCATTGGCCGGCGATGAAAATTTAGCTAACGATACGCTCCCAGTTACTGTAAAAAATACGATTTGCGAACTTAGAACGCTTCCGTTTACCGAAGATTTTGAAACAGCCGTAACCGAAGAAAGTTTGTCGCCTTGTTGGAAAGATAACTATCACACTCCGCAAAATACAAACCACACCACGGATGGTCAGTGGGGATGGCGATTGAATGCTAATGGCAATTTATATTTGATTACACCCGAATTGCAGACAACCGAAACGTCTAAAGTAGTTACCTATTGGATGTGGGCTTATACCAATGCTCCATGGACGGTAGGTTATTCTACGACCGACAATGAAGTAACTTCTTTTACCGGAAATACGCAAGTGGAAACTTCTACATTCCCCGGCAATGAAGCAGGTTGGAAACAATATTCGTTTGTAGTACCGGGTAATACCAAGTACGTTATCTTCCAAAATACCGGAGAATTTACTCTCTTTTTGGATGATATTAAAATTGATTTGGTTCGTAGTATAGTTACTACTACTCCGGCCGCTGATGCTACCGGTGTATCAATTGCTCTAAATATCTCGGTTGTTTTCGATCAACCCATTACGTTGGTTAATAGTGGCGCAGGTATTACGGTTAAAGCTGGAGATAACGCGTTCCCGGTTGTTATTGCAAAGAACGATAGCACTTTGAATATCAATCACACGGCGACCAATCCGTTTGTACACAATACGGTTTATACAGTTACGGTTCCGGCCGGCTCTATCGAAGGTTTGCAGACCGATACGGTTTGGTCGTTTACTACGGCTACAGCTTTACAACCGACTTATACTCCTTCTAAAGATGCGACGAATGTTCCTGTGAACACCGCCATTTCGGTATCATTCGATCGCGCTCCGAATTGGGCAAGTAGCCCACGTCCGCAAGATGTGAAGTTATTCGCAGGTGATCAACAGGTAGAAGGTATTTCGGTTGCGTATAGTGTTTCGGACAACAAAATTACCATTACTTTGCAGGAAGGAAGCACATTGGAATACAATACTGATTATGACGTAGAAATTAAGAACGGTTCGTATGTGGATCAGAATGATTATCCGGGCGATATTACTTGGTCGTTTAAGACGGAAGCGGCGCCTGAAGCTATAGAATTTTCTCCGGTTAAAGGTGCAACCGATGTATCGGTAACGAGTACGACAGCATTCTCTATTCAGTTCGATAAGTCCATTGCAGGCAGTTCGTTAGCAGGCATTACGATTAACGATGAACCGATTACAGCCGAATTGGCATCCGGATGGTACTCCGGAAGCGATATATTGTCATCTAAAGTGTTATTACGTCCGACATTAGATTACGGAACGGATTATACGATTGTTATTCCTACCACCGCGATCAATGGCTTGTCGGAAGATATTGTTTGGACGTTCTCGACAGAAGAAGAGTTGAGCTATACGACAACGCCGGAAGATAACGATTCCAATGTAACGTTGGATGCAGAAGTAGCCATAGAATTCAACAAGGAAGTAACGACTTGGGCAGGCGGATTTGGATTACCACGCCCAGTACGTCCTGTAATTACGATTACCGATGCAGAAGGCAATGCTGTTAGTGGTGTTGATTTTGTGAACAATGGACCGGTTTCACCATCCAGCAAAGTAGTGATTAATCACGATGCGTTTGAATATGGTAAAACTTATACCGTATCTGTTCCATCGAATGTAGTAGGTGCTTATGATGCACAAAATGCAGGCACTCCGATTACTTGGTCGTTCACTACCCTTCAAAATGTAGGAATCCACCAAGTGTCCACCGGTTCGGTTTATGCAGCTAACCAAAAATTACACGTAAGCAATTATGAATTAGGTACTTCGGTAGCCGTATATACGGTAACGGGTAACTTGCTGACATCGCAAAAGGTAGTCGATAAGGAATTGGTTATTGATTTGGTGCAAGGTGCATATATTGTGAACGTTCAATCTAAAGGACAAACCGTTATCCATAAGGTATTGGTAAAATAAAATCCTTAGATTTGGTAAATAAGAAAAACGCCTCCGTGTTTCGGGGGCGTTTTTTTGACTTTGATGAAATGATATTTGGGGATTTGCAGTAATTCGATTAAACATTAATTTAGCTGATGAACGCCTGACAGGAGATTCCTCGCCTGCGGCTTCGGAATGACCTGATAGGCCGTCTTATCGCTCCGCGATAAACATTGCACAAAGAGAGCGATATTTTACAATAAAAATACAATAGTCCCTCAAAAGCATTAATTCATTCCCACCCAAACTCCACTTCATTCGCCCAATGTTCCTTCCAATCGGGATGAAAAGCCCGTGAATTTTTCTTCGACACACTACGATTTTTGGCTAATTCCATGCAAGCAGCAGGCGCTCCGTCGTCGTTCACGCGGAAAGAGAATTTGATTTTTTCGCCTTTGTCCAAAGCGGTTTTCACGCCGGGAATTTCGCTCCAAGGAATGGCGCATTCGGTGTAGAGTGTGTTGCCGTCGCGGCGTGTGATTAATTTGCCCTCTTTTACGGCGCCGTCGAAGGGCGATTTACCTTGTCGCGGATAAAAATGTTTGCGCGGCATTCCCGGAACCAGCATCCGCCAGATTTCAAAACCGCCGCCGTATTCTTCGGCAACTGTGTTTAAAGCATATTCGTAATCGGTGCATTTGTAGCCTGTGTAGCGCGGCATAACCCCTTTGCTGTGGGCTTCCATTCCGTCTTCTCCAATATGTAATACATTGAAAGCGAGGAGGATATTGTCGAAAAATTGTCCCGAACAACCATCCGGCAAGGCCGGGCGTTTGCGGTAAGTAAAGCGGCGAACGCCTTCTGGCCAGGCTAAGGCGATGAGATCGTCTTCGTTCACTAATGTTATTTTGGTAATGCCGGGGGATGTCGTGTCAAGCACGCCATGACGAACGACGCATGAAGCGATTTTTCCGTATTCGTTTTTATTATCGAAATCTTTACCGTCCAAAGCGGCGAACGTTTTTCCGGTAGCGGGCAAACCGGATGCATCGAAATAAACGCCCGAAAGTTTGGCCGTGTACCACCATCCATAAGCCGAGCAACGAATTCTGATTTTTCCCGAGAGATGCAAGGAAAGGTAAAATCCGTTCCAGAGTTGGTCGGTGCGGTCGGTTAATAATTCTTTGCCTGTTTCGCGGTCGTAAACCGTTACCGCAACGCCGGGTTGAGCGATATTCGGGAAATAAAGCGATGTTTTCGTTATCTTATCCGTCGGTAAATCCAAGTCGATGCCGATGGATTGCGTGGTAGTCGAATTTTCCAAATAATCTTTTGCAACAAGGGTTTGCATCGCGTTAATGGTCTGCATATAGGCCGTATCGGGATAAAAATAATCGTCGTCGTTCCGGTTTTCAAACCGCAAAGCGCCTGGGTTGGGTGTTTTATCGGCCGTTTTGGCGGCGAAATAGAAATAATCGTCGTCGTAGGCCAAGTAGCCGTTGGCTAAACCTTCGGCGTTTTGATCGAATTTTTCAAACGGAAACCAAGCGGCTTCCGTTAAGGAGATACTTGCTTCGGACGAACCTTTAACCGACTGGGGAATAACATTTTGCCAATCGTCTAATTGACCGTCCACCACGATGTTGCGGCGAGCAATCAGGTTTACGTGCATTGTTTCGTTGTGTGTTACGCGGCCGTCGTTTCCACCGTCGAAAATCGCTTCAAGCGGATATGAATTGTCGGCATTGGCTTGTCCTGCAATGATTTTCACTTTTACTGTTTTGGTTTCGTTGGCCGAAATCGAAACTTGTTGCGGATAGTTTAATTGCAGATTTCCGATTTGGATTTGTATTTTTCCTTTAATATTGCGATTCAAAACATTGGTCAGCACAAGCTCCATTTCCGGTTGCGAGGCAATGGCGGCCGTAAAATCTTTGGCGATAATTTCCACCGGTTCCAAGCCTTCGATTTCAGCGGATTGAATGGCTTTTAAAAGGCGGTTGAACGAACCTTTTTGTCCGTTGGTACGCAAAAAATAACCTTGAATATTAATCGGGATATTGTATTGATTTTTACTCGGACTAATCTTATTTCCATAAAAATCAAATACTTGAAACGAGGGATGCGCCGGAATAATCATTTGAGCATTTTCCGAAAACGTTTTGACCGAACGAAACAACACATTATCACGGCCAAACGAATCGCCCAAATCGCCGGTAATAACCACTGTTCCGTCGTCGGCATTGCCTTTATATCCATCGAAAACCATGACCCACGGCAGGCCGTTCGAGAAAAGTAAGCGGTTAAACTCGCGCTCGCCGATTAAATTTTGCGTAGCGCTCATGGCCGCTGCGGCCGACCACGATGAATGTACCGACGGCACCGGTTGTGCGCCGCTCGAAGTTTGAACAGTCGTGTAAGGCGGCGCTTTTTCGCCCGAATACATATAACCGCCGTAGATGCCCATCGAACGGTCGTATCCGGCGGAACGGTTGGCGGCAACGACTAATCCGATGCGGTCGTCGGTATTTCCGACCCAACTTTCTGTGTCCCAGATTAATACGCGGCCTTTATGGTCGGTGCGATTGTTCCATTCGGGATACAAAACGGGCGATTCCATGCCTTGGTAATGGATGGAGAGGAAATCGAATATGGGTAGAAAATCCATCGTGCCGTCGCCGAAAAATTTGTCCCAAGCATTGGAATTGCTGTCGCCGCCGCCTATCAAAACGTCGGCGCCCGATTGTCGCGCTTCCAAAACGGCTTCGGCCATTTTCGTATAAATTTCGCGGTAACGCATCATATCGGCTTGCCAGCCCGAAATGGAAATGCCTTCCCATGGTTCGTTCCAGAGCGAAACGGCGGTAACAGGGCCGCGCGGCCAACCGTATTTCAAGCAAATTTCTTTCACAAATTGTTTGAAATCATCATCCATCGAAGGTAGCCAGACGTAATCCTGTTTGGTGCGAAGGAAACGGTCGTTTTCGTCGAGATGCGGACGCGGCGTTCCCAAAGGCATCAGCGAACCGCCTTCGCCAATCATAATCAGGACGGTAATATTGTTGTCCATGTAACGCTTCATTTCGCGGTCGAAATTTTGCATCATAGTCCGGTAATTCGTGGCGGTGGCCGGCACATAACCCAGACCGTGGCGGATGGCTTGTACGCCTACACGGCTTAAAAAATCAGGCCCCAAATCGTCTAAAGCCTGTTTGGGATATTGCATTTTCACGGGATTGGGTTTCATGCCGTAGGCGAAAGAAGTGGCCAATCGCCGGCCGTGTTTGCCCAAATCGAAAACCACGGCATAGCCGCCGTATTGCGTGATGTTGTCGATGGAAAGCGAAATATTGCAATAGCCTTTCGGCAAGATAGTTACTTGTTGTTCGATGACTTTATCGTAATCCAAACGCACCACTTGCGGCAGCCAGACATTGCCGGCAATCCCTTTGGCGCCGTAGCGGATGACTTCGATTTTGGCGTTTTCCGAGATGTTTTCGCCGGTATTATTTTTTAGTTGGAATTGAAATTCGATTTTATCGCCCGGCCAGAAAACATTGGCGGGAGCGGAGGAGTGGTAGGGAAGCGCATCGTAATCGTAGAAGCGCAGGTTGTTTTTTACGCCGAAAACCGATTCGTAGTTTTGCCATTCGTGGGGGGCTTTCATTTGGGAGAAAGCAGGAATGGAGGCGAGGAGTGTTACCAACCCTAACAGGGTTTCAAACCCTGTTAGGGTTCTAAACATCCCCTCAATTAACCTTGTTAGGGTTAATTTACCAAATAAATTAAATATCTTCATGTTCCAATAATTTTATTATATCAAGTGTCAGTTTTCTCTCATCATGCCAATACATAAAATTTGCTTTGTCATCAAAATAAGATAATAATTCTTCCCTTTTTAATAACGTATTTTTATCGGAAAGAATAGAATTGTATGACGAAAAAGGATAATCCACAGTTGTTGAAAAACCATGCTTTACAGGGTTCAGATGAATGTACACTGCTAATTGTATCAAATAATCATCATTAGTAATTCGGATTCTTTTCAAATGCTCCTGAAATAAGCTGCCACTACGATTATATGCTTTGTTAATACTTTGCGTATATGTATTTAACAGATGAGCAAAACCAAGATAAGGCTTTACTTTATATTTTTCTTCTGCGATTTCTTCTCGATCTTTGATTCTCACAAGTAAGTGAAAATGATTTTTCATTAAACAATACGCATAAATATCAGCAACCGGCAAAATATATTTCTTTGTCAAATCGAAAAAATAGGCATAGTTTTTCGGTTCTTTAAAAATATCTTCTTTGTTGTTTCCACGATTATAGACGTGGTAAAAACAACCGTGTTCAAATGGTACTTGACTCATAAGTTATGTTTTTATTTAGACTTTCAATTTTTCAAAATACAAACTTTTGTAAAACGGATTATCTTTAAAACCCTAACAGGGTTTCAAACCCTGTTAGGGTTCCTCTGCCAAAGCCCCCTTTAGGGGGTTGAGGGTTATTTCCCGTATTTCGTAATCATTTTTCACTCGCGCTTCCGTATCAGGCTTCGCCAATGCCCTGACCATCAATTGCCCGTTGGAAAGCGTTAAATAATCGTCTGTTTTTTCGATTTGTATCTCATTATTTATCAAAGAGATAATGTCTTTTTCGAACGATGACAAACTCAAATATAAACCCAACACCGCTTCGTTGATTTCGTTTAACCGAAACGTTTTTTCTTTGCCGGAATACAACACATAATCAGCATAAAGTATTCCGTTTTCGGCGCTCGTTTCCCAATGACCGGTTTGTTTATCCCATTGTGCATAAGGGATTTGTATCGCCGCTTGCACTTCGGGCGATGCAAAGTTAACAAATTCATTTGAATATTGGGGTATCGTAAAATACGCCTCGTTCTGGTAGCCGCCTGCTTCGATGCGCAAACGCAAATCGGAGGCTTCTATGGTTGCATTTTGTATTTTATCCAAACCGGGATGTGTGTCGCCGCCGTCGTTCGCCAAATTAAAAATAGCCAAAACGGAAGTCGTGTCCTGTACACAAGCGATATTCACGGCCGAAAAATCGTATCCGTCGTGCAGAAAACGCACACGCAGGTAGGATGATTCTTCGGGACTTCCCCAATGGGCAATCAGTGGGCGCGTTTGATTCCACATATAACTTTGATTGACAGAGGCTAATGCAAATTTGGGACCGGCATATAGTTTTCCGACGATATTTTTTTCCGGCGGATTGGCCGTTACAAAAGTGTCGATTTCGGTGCGCGGTAAGCTCGATTGCAGGAATTTCGGCAGGATGTTTTCGGGGATATGATGCGGTTTTATCACATTGGGAATCCGCAGATAATCGCCCGGCAATTCGATTTTCCCGTCGGAAGCATTATAGAGCAAACGGTAGAAATCTGAAGTAGCCAAATTGCTGTAAGCGCGAAGATTCGGCCCACACCACTGTCCCGACGGCTGGTGAAAATGGCGGGCAATCAAATCCCAAGTCATTTCATACAGTTGGTCGATCATTTGTTTGTCTTTGGGTTGGATGATGGTTTGCTTCATGCGGAGCAGTTCGTCCATCGCCACCAAAGTGTAAGTGGGACTGTTGTATTCGATAAATCCTCCGTTACGAATCGTAAATTGATAGAAATTGACCAAACGTTTGTGGGCGTATTTTGTTAAA
The DNA here is from genome assembly GCA_025999115.1 of Bacteroidia bacterium. The sequence continues at coordinate 22,503 of BNWW01000025.1, read as the reverse complement.
TCGGGTTGATGACAGATGTCGCCTACAAGATAGCAAACATAAGTTCCCATGATGCAAATATTGGTATAATCGGGTTGCACATCGCGTTTTTTGATGGCGTGCGCAGCCAAAATCAGAGCCGATTTGATTTCATCCACTAATTCCGTACCCATATAACCGGAGTGATTTATCAAAACATCAATCAAGGGCACGGCGATAAAATCCGCCCAGTTGTAATCGACGGCGGCAATTCTTCCGTGCAACGGGTCTTCGGGATAATACGGCCAAATACCGCAATACGGCAGCGACGGGTCTTTTTCTTGCATCGGCAAAACGGTTTTCACAATGTCTTTGCCGCGTTGCATAGCTGCCGGATCTTCGGTTTTGAGCAGGGCGATGGCGTATTCGAGCGATTCGCGCGTTTGATGTACCACCCGGCCGCTGTCCAAATCGCTGTGATAATGTTTGACTTGTGTTACGCACGACAACATTTTTGCGTCCGGATCATATTGTTTATCTTTTTCTTTCAAATCTTTTTTCAGACATTCGATTTCCGGAGCGCTCAATCGGACAGGGATTAACCGGATGTTGGCAGCGCTCAAAAATCCGATTATTCCAAAAATACAGATAAAAAATAGGGATAATCGTTTCATTTCGTTTTATTTAGCATTTTTTGAACTTCAATACCGGCGAAAAGAACGGCGAACGAACCGTGGGTATCGTTGTCGTAAAACGGCCGGTGGATGTAGTAGTTCACGTCTTCGGAACACATTGTTCCGACACAAATTTTATGGACGGCGCCATCGGCTTCGATTTCGGAAGACAAGGCTTTCCATCCGTTTAATACGGCGGGAGAATATTTTTTTGTATCCAACCAAGCGTGGGTAACACCGCGGGCGATGGCCATGGTAAAGATGGCGGTTCCCGAAACTTCTTCCGGTGAATCGGTGCGATCGATGACATTGTGCCAGAAGCCGTTTTTATTTTGATATTTTAATAAAGAATTGACGTGTGTTTTGTAATGATTCAAGATTACTTTGTACTTCGGATGATTTTTCGGCAGATACATCAAGACTTCGCTCATGGCCCAAATCGCCCAGCCGTTGGCGCGCGACCAATGCGGCAATTTCACATCCGGTCGAGCGGAATAATTGGCGTGCATATACAATTGCGCTTCTTTGTCCCACACGTGGCGATTGAAATCCAAGACTTGTGAAGCGGCATCGTCGAAAAACGCTTTTCGCAATTCGGGCGTTTCGGCGTATAATCCGGCTTGCATCAGGAACGGGATTCCCATAAACATATCATCCACCCAAGTGGTGTATTCTTCGGGCGTTTCGCGGGTGTAGTTGCTTAAACCTTGACTACGGATTTGTCCGAAACGGGCATAATCCATCATTCCTTGTATGAACAACTGATACGCATCGTGGTTTTTAAAATCGTTTTCCGTGCGCAAGCGGTAGATAAAAGGCAAAGCGGGCGCCAACGTAAAATCAAGCATTTTTTTCTCCAAAATCGGATTATTGGCCGAGTGAATCGCTTTTAATTCATCGACTTGATATTTTACAAAGGAGATTCCTTCCAATTGATAATCGCAGAAATCGACTGCCCATTGCGCGTATTGGGGTTGATGGGTCAGTTCGGATAATTGTTGCATCGCCCAAGCCACGCCGCCGTTGTGGTAATTCCATTGATAGGTTGTTCCCCACGGAGCCGGATCGATGACATCGCCCAGAATTTCCGTTTTGGGGATTGTCCACGTAAGGCCTTCGTACATTTTTCCGAAGATTAATTCCTGTTCGGGAAGATGCGGCGTGTCGATATTTCCTTGAAAGGATCCGATAACCAACCAATTACTTAATTCTGCAATTTTGGAATCAATATTCGGGACTTGCGACAATCCGATGTTCGGATAAGCGACGGCATAATTTAATACCGCATCTTTTTCGGAGGGCGGTTGAATAAAAACGCTCCAATCTTTCCCTTGTGTTTCAGACTTGATTAACAGCGAGTTACGACCTTTTTTCAAAGGAACGGAAAAGGCGAACGAGAGTTGCATACTACGTTCTTCGCGCACGAGATGCAGGGCGCGTTCGCCTTTTTGTTCATACACGGGTTGATTATTACACCAGATTTTGCAGGCATCGTTGTGTTCTATTTCGATCGGGAAAACCGTATCGTTTGCGGCGATCAGTTCCGTATAGGCGTAAGCCACAGCGGGTTTTCCTAATCCGAATGTCCGTCCGAAATCCACAAAATGCAGGTTATTGAATTGCGGATTGTGTTTCGGCAACACCAAGCGGTATTGGAAGGGTGTTTCGCGAATCAATTTGTCGCCGATTCGGCTTACCGTTTCTACCGGCGATTCGGCAAAAACACTACCCATGCTTGCAAATAAAAACAGTATAATAATCAATTTCTTCATTTAATAATCACTTTCCGTGTCAATTTTTCCTTATCACTTGTGATTTGTAACAAATAACAGCCTTTCGCCCAGCCCGATACATCAATCGAAGAACGGTTGGAAACGGATTTTGTCAAAACACTTTTCCCGTCTAATGTATTGATTGTGAGCGTATAGTCTGTTTCATCCGAACCAACGACAACGTGCAATACTTCGGAAGCAGGATTGGGATAAATCTGCACACCGGTAATCAGCACGTCGTTGATACCGGAAGGAGGTGTCATCGGTCCTGTAATCTCGCCCGTACTGACACCGCCACCGAAAGTAAGTGTCATTGTGTTATTGGTATCCAAACATTCTTTGCCTTTTTTACCATAATTGACATCGACGTCCACTTTATAAATGCCCGGAGTATAATACCAGAATGGATATTTGGAATTGTCAATACTCATATCGACATATTCGCCGCCGTATATATCTTCCTCATGCACATTGGATTGCGCTTCGTAAACCACTTGATTGGCGGAGTTGGTAATTTTGAACGACACGAGGCAACGTCCCGGATCGGTACGACGGTTGTTGGTAACCGTTCCGCTTTCGATATTTTTCACGCGGACGGTAAATTTAATAGGTTGTCCGTTGGGAATATTGGTGGCATCGATCAATTGGTTGGCGCCGTTTTTCACACGAATCCATTCGGGCGTTAAATCGCCTTTCATATCCACCGTGCCGGCAAAGCTTCGCAAATCGTAATGAAGCATTTTGGCAAAAGCGTTTTCTTCGGCCAGAATTTCGTAAGTGCCGTCGGCGTTCTTACGAGCATTGAGGGAGTAAGTAAAATCCGTCCATCCGACCCGTTTTTGAACTTCGTCGCCGGGAACAATTTGACCTGCATACAGATTTTTACCGCTTCTTTCGTAAACATTAATATTTCCGGCCGACAAATGGCAGAAAATATAATCGCCTGCAAAAGTCATTGCTTTAGAGCTGATTTCCACGCCGGGATCGGTCAGGGTTCCGGTACTTGTCTTGGCGCTTGCCGGAAGAAGCAATTCCTGTTCATACGTCCAATTAGCGGAATTGGCGCCATCGGCCATCTTTTCCGTCATCTTTTGGAACGTGAGAATGGTGGTTCCAACTTGTCCCCAAATGGAGGTGTTCGGTGTTTTATGTGATTGTGTATAACAGGAAACCAACATTTCGTCGCGTTCCGCATCATACAAAACACGGTTTACATCAACGACATAAGCGGGCAAACGGTAAACCACCGGATCGGCGTATTGCAATAAACCTTCTGCTGTGATTCCGTTTAATTTCCAATAACGGAACGAGGAATAACCGGGTTGCGTGCTGCGATCGGCCATCCAGATATTGCCGTTTTGGTCGGGATAGATTGAAAATGTACTTGCGTTTGTGAATTTTTTAATTTCGGACGCATCTTGTTGTCCGTCGCCATTCGCATCCTGCCAGAATCTAAAACCGTCGAGATGTACTTCCATACAGGGAATAGCGATATAACCTTTGTTTTCTTTATCGAAACGGTAACCGCCTAAAATAGAGGAATACATATTGGTTACAAAAAGATAATCTTTTCCTTGAATTTTGCGTTTGAAAACGCCGCATTTAATCGGAGTGGGCGGGTTGGGTTCCGTGCGGAAATCTCGGGGATAGGCAAACGGGTCGAGCGTGGAAGCAATCAATTTATCCATGCGTCCGCTTTTTTTCGTATAATCCAATTCAAACATTTTATCGGTGCTGAACACCACATTCAATTGTGTTTGGTCGAAATCGGCGGTGGAAGTAAACGCCAAACCTTCTTGTTTCCAGTTTTCCGCTTTGGTCGTTTCGTTGTAGGAATACAAAGCAGCGGTCGGTGTGGTAACAAACATATTTGAAACGTAAATATTGCCGGAATCGTCCACGCCGACACCGGTCGGGCCGGGGAAACGCAAGGGGCCTGCTTCGCCTTGCAAGTATTCGCCTCCGCCTTCTTTGGGCGATTTGACCAAATTACCACCGGTTACACCGAAGGTATCCGACAACGTAGGACTTGTATAAATATTCGTATAAATCAAAATATTCAAATCTTTACCGCTATTGGCGGCCAAAAGCCGTTCTTTTCCGCTTTCGCGCGTATCAATCGAAAACGATTTAATATCGGCGTCTGCCGGAAGATTAATGGTGGATTGAGTGCGAATGCCGCCATTTGACAAACTGATGGCTACAATGCGTTTCAATGCCGGTTGCAACATCCACACGAACCCCCGTTTATCGGCATGAAGATAACCCACGCCGCCTTCATTGATTCGAAATCCGCTGATGGCTGTGTTGCTCATCGTTGTTTTATCATAAATTTTCAATGAGTCGGGAATCGACAGTTCGGATATTCCCGGAACGGCTACGATCAATTGTTTATCCGTAATCGCTAAACCTTGCAACAAACGACTATCTTGTGTAACTACCAACAACATATTCCGCAACGGGCCGTAGCCTTCGGAAAATACGGCGGGACTGCCGGTTTCGATATTGTAGCGCGTAATCAGTTGCCATTCGATGCCGCTGCCTTTGGGCGGATATTGGCGTAAACCGTTGCTATTCAGGTTGTCGTTGCCCGAATTGCCGTTGAAGCGCATCAGTTGATACACGTATTGGTCGTCGATCGCAACGGCTTTGCCCGAATTGCGTCCCCAACTACCGGTTCCCGATTCGACGGGAATGCTTACTATGGCGCCGTTTTTCCAAATGCCGACATTGGTACCGCCTTCGTCCCAGCCGCAAATCGTGGCCACGGTGCCGTCGCCCCGGACAAAAATGGATTCGATACTGTGCGGAACGTGCGTGCGGGGAGTACCGCCGTTGTTGCCGAACCAAGAAGTTTGATAATCGGTCAGCGCACCGCTGAAACAATCATTGGGATAAATGTTTTGTGCGTTTGCAACACCAGCTCCCAACAGAAGCCCGGCGAATGTAAAAACGATTTTAATATTTTTATTCATGATTTTATTATTATTTTTGAATGAAACGAATGGCTTTACCGGCCGTTTTGAAAATATACACGCCTTTAGCTAAATTACTTGTCGAAAGAGTGGAGTTCTTGGTCATGCCGCGTTCTACCGCAATTCCCGACAAATTGTAAATGACGTAAGGCGTATCGACCGCAATCACCGGATTTTCAATGGCTGTGAGCGGCGAATAGTTGGCTGTGAGCGTTACATTGCTTGCCGGCATCACAAAATGTGTGTTTGCCGATGTTGAATTATCAAATGAAACCGGCGGTTCGGCAGTCCATTCCGAAAAGACTTGTCCTTCGGGAGCTTCGGCGGCAGTTACCGTTACTGTTTGTCCGGCGGCGGCGATGTCGAAACCGAGCGGTGATGCGGCCGTTCCGTCATTGACCGTTAGTTGGTAAAAACCGGCATATTGACTTTCGGCGAAGGCTCTCGGAAAATTATTCGTATTATTGGCTCGATTCCAATTTGACTCCAAATAAGTTGTCAAAGCCGTTACCGGAACGTAAACCGTTGTATGGTCGCCGGTTCCTCTCCAACCAAAAGCGTTCAACGTATTGGTATCGATACTTGGCGGTGTGATAGAACGCACAATCAACGTATCCACATTGTTTGCGCCATTGAACACATTTTGTTGCAAGGTAGTCAACGTAGCGGGCAAATCAATAAATTGCAAGGTAAGAGTGGTGTTTATCAAATAACTATTGGAAACAATTTCAACCGGCTCTCCCACAACCAAATGCGCTTTGGCGGGCGGAATCAAACGCAAGGTTTTATTGTCAATTTCATACAATGAACCTTGCGAAGAAGCGAATCGCGTATTTCCTTCGGCTACAAAAATATTTTCGATAGACGACAATTTGGTAACTTCGCTCCAACGGTCGGCCGGAATCGGATTACTGATAAGGGTCGATGCCAACGTGATGTTTTTGAGATAAGCGAGGTAAGTTAATGAACCCAAATGCAGCGTGGTAACACCTTCGGGTACGGTATAGGATTCACCGGTTTTTCCGGCCGGATAAAGCGCCAATATAGTACCGTCTTTGGAGAAAAGTACGCCTTCGATGGCTTTCAAGCCCGCGTTTCCGGCGGTTTCTGTGTTATCTTCGATGGCAAAACCGGTAATGAATGGGCAATTTTCAAACCGTCCGTTGAAACTGCTGTTAATTTGGGCGATATTCAATGATTTGGGCAATGTAACAATTCCTTCCAAAACCGAATTGGCAAAAGCGGCGCCTCCAAGGGTAGTTAAACCCGCCGGTAAGTCAATGTGCCGGATAATTTTATTGTCTTTGAAAGCATTATCGGGAATCGACAGATTCGAAAGACCGGCGATATTCAGCGTTTTCAATTTCGGGAATTGTGTGTTTAATGCGACAAAATCAGCCGCCGGCATCTCTTTTCCATCGGATGAAACCGTTAATTCGGTAACATTCGCCCGGTCAATCGGATAATCGGATAGAGTGGGTTTCGCCGTTGTCAATACAATTGAATTGACGAAATCGACAATATTGGCGGTAATCGTTACCGCATTCGCAGGCATGGCAAACGTGGTGGTGGCAGTAGCGGCATTCGTCAATGTAACGCCTTCGGCCGACCAACCGTCAAATGCTTTTCCTTCGGGAATAATGGCGGTAATGGTTACTACATCGCCTTGATAGGCTTCGGTAACCGGAAGTTCGTTTACGGTAGCCGTTCCGCCGGCAATTGCAATCGGATAAGCCGTTGCATCCAAAGCATATACGGCTTCAATCGTAACCGGAGCGGCAATCATTTGGAAAGAAGTAGTCGTGGATGTCAGACTTGCAATCGTTACATTACCGGAGGTTGCTTGCCAATATTGAAACAGATATTCATTGTTATCTCCTTTTCGCAAAGCGGTTTCCAATGGAACCGTGCTGCCTTCGGAAGTTTCTCCCGATTGCGTAACCGTTGCGCCGGTAATAGTATAAGGATAAAGCGTACCGACGGGTTGAAAAACCGCAGTAACCGAAACATTGTCTGAAGGCATCACAAAACTTGTATTCGGATCTTCTTTATCTGCAAATACGACGCCCGGAGTAGAAGTCCATTCCTTAAATGTTTGTCCGGTAACAGTTCCGGCCGATAAATTCACGGTTTGTCCGGCGGCGGCAATATCAGCAGCCAAAGGCGACGAAGCCGTTCCGTTGGTTACGCCAACTGTATAAAACGCCGAAACATATTGTGCTTGCAATTTGGAATTGGAAGTGAACGAGGTGTTGGATTTATAGGTATCCTCCTTGCCGTTAGGAACATATACTTTAACCGACCACGCCGGCGAAAGATTATAACCGGAATTATTAAATGCGTTGGCGCCAAAAACAGGAACACTTTCCGAACGGAAAATAACCGTTTGCAAATTCAGTAAGTTGAGGAAAGCGTTTGTTTTAATCTCCACCAATGAAGCAGGCAAATCAATCAATGTTACGGAATTGACGTAACCGGAAGTCGTGAGTTGTACGCCGTTTTCATAATAACTATCAGCCGCGCAATCTCTGCTTCCGCTAAACAGCGTGTTTGATGCGTTTTCGATAATTTCAATGCCTTCGGATACGCGCACTTCGGGGATTCTTCCTTTCGTTATCCAGAGCAAACCTTTGTTGGATTTGTTGCAAAGCAAACCGCCGATGGAAGTCCAATCCGTGTGGTCGGCGGCAACAAAAACAGAATCAATATGAGAATGGTTGGCTACCAAATCAAAACCATTAGCGTTTTGGATATAGGACCGACCCGAAAAAGTCAGTTTTTTCAAATGGGAATTGTAGGAAAAGGGAGCGCCGTTTCTAACTCCTACACCGGCGGAAATCGTGTAGCTGACATCCGTTTTCCCCGAAGGGTAGAAAAACAATTCATTTCCGGCATAGTTAAATACCACGCCGTCGATGGTTTTAATTTGCGTAGAGCCTTCTTCAACCGAAAAACCGGTAATTTTCTGCGAATTTCCGAAAGTAGTCCGGCTTACCTGACCGTTAGCTACGGTTTTCGGCAGAATGATTTCTCCTTCCAACACACAATCGGTAAATGCTTGGTTGCCAATATTCCGTGTATTCAACGGAAAAACGAAATTTTTAACCGAACGGTTATGCCAAAGCAAACCCGCCGGCAAATCGCAAGGATTCGCCGTAAAACCCGAAAAATCAAGCGTTTCCAAAGCCGTCAACGTTTGCAATGCCGCCACATCGGTTGCATTCACGACATTACCTGCACTGGTTGTAGAGGATACCGCCAAAGAGGTAAGAGCGGTTTTATCGCCGAGTGCATTTATCGCGGTTGCCAATTCTCCGGCGGCGGCGATAGTAATAGCGCCGCTCCCATCGTTGAGGGCGATGGTTTGTGCGTTTAGCGGAGACAAACTGCTTGCCAATATGAATATTAGCGCCACTATTTGTTTGAATATAAATTTTTTATTTTTCATCTTTTTCATTTTTATTTCTTAATAAACCGAACCGCTTTATCAGCCACCCGAATGATATACACGCCATCGGATAAGTGTTCACTCGCCACCGTTTCGCCGTTAGTAATACCGCGGCCTACGGGAATCCCCGACAAATTATAGATTGTATAAGGCAAATTCACTTCTTTCACAAGGTCTTCGATGCCGGTTCCTCTGAAATTCGCGGTAATAGTAACTTCTCTATCCGGCATGATGAAAGTAGTGCTTGTCGCTTGTGCATCGGCAAAAACCACATCGGGAGCATCCGCCGACCAATTCGTGAATACTTGATTCGGACGATTGGATGCGGTAATGGCAATTTCGTCGCCTGCGAAAAATTCGATACTGGGAGTCGTTATGTTTCCTCCTTGAACATTAACCATGTAAGCGGCTTTGTAAATCGCTTCGATCTCCACCTCTCCGTCAATCATCACGAACGAAGTTGAAACAGCCAACGGATTGTCGATCACTAAACCTTGGCCGGCGCCTTGGTTGATTTGCCATTCTTGGAAATACAGAATATTTCCGTTCACGATTTTTTGTGCGGCGGTTTCCAAATTCACGCTGCTGCCCACTGCTGCTTGTCCGTTTTGGGAAATAGTGGCTCCGATCACACTGTACGGTTTCATATCGGCAAATGTGGCGCGAATGGTTACGTCATATTCGGGCATAGTAAAGTAAGTGGTCGATGCCGCTGAATTGATGAATGACACGCCTGCCGGCTCGGATGCCCATCCGGAGAACGATTGTCCGTTGGTACCTTCGCCCGACGTTATTTTTACTTGCGAACCCGGTACGGCTGCTCCCTGCAAACCGGCGATACAACCCTCGTAGGAAATTGTGCGGTAAACTACAATCTGGTCGCCCGGAACAGCGTTAATGTTGGCGTAAGAACACGGTACGCCGTTGTCTTCGTGTCCGCCTTGTTCCAATGTAGGAGTTCCGGTATTCGACAAATTCCATGGAGAAGCTTTATACGCGGCCAACGATTCGGCAGGCACGCCCAAGCGCAAGTTTTTGCCGTTCGCTTCACGGAAAACTTGGTGTCCGGCTAAATAGGGTGGAGTAGTTGCTTTACAGATAACTTGTGTCAGGTTTTTCAACGAGTTAAACGCTTCTCCGCCAACCGTTGTGATGGTGGAAGGCAACTCGATGTATTCGACAAGCATAGGCAAATCGTTCAAAGCGTTGTTCATTTTAAAACAAGCATAGCTTATTTCTTTAAAACCTTCGGTAAATATGATTCGTTTCAAGTATTTGGCATTTGAAAAGAAACCGTTGGTCATTCGTTCGGCTAACGATCCGTCGATAACCAAACTTTCGGCTTTATTTCCCGGCGGGAGGAAGTAAAGTTGTTTTTCGGCGCTGTTTACCAATATGCCGCCGGTGGAAGCCCAAAGAGTATTTGCCGGAGCTACCTCAATTTCTTCCAAAGCCGTAGCGCCTGTAAAATGATTGCTTGTATGTTGAAAAGTTTGTAATGTGGCCGGAAAAGTTATTTTTTTCAGGGTCGTGTACCGGAAGGCTTGCTGTCCCACCCAAGTTACGCCTTCTTGTACCGTATAGGTATCGCCGCTTTTTCCGATGGGATATTTGTAGATAGCATCGCCGGTAAAAGAGTATAAAACACCGTCAACCGCTTTCAGTATCGGACTTCCGTCTTCCACTGCAAATGCGGTAATCCCCGTTGCTTTTACTGCAAAGTCCCGTCCGATGTATCCTTGATTGGTTACATTTTTAGGAATGGTAAAAGTTCCTTTCAATGCAGAACCTTCGAAAACACCGCCTTCCCAACCGATATTGTTACCGCCGGGAAATTTGAATGTTTCCACTGTTGTGTTATTTTTCAGTAAAGCGCCCGGAAGAACAAATCCATCCACCACGATTCCCGATAAATCCAGAGTCTTAAGCGCTGTTAAATTGTTGATAGCCGTAACATCGACAGCATTAATGGGCGGCGTCGCCGTTGTCGAAACTTGTAACTCCGTAACAGAAGATTTGTCGGCCAATGCGTTAATCGCAGTAGCCAATTCCCCCGCGCCGGAGAGCGTGATCGTACCTATTCCATTGTTTACACTAATGGTCTGCGCTGTTACCAACGTACCGATACATAATAAGAATGCAATAAAAGAATGCCGTTTGAGAGTAATTTTGTGTTTCATGATAATATATAATTAAAAAATTGTATTAGACTTATAGAAATGCTTCTGTTAGCACGGTACAAAAGTAGATAGAGAACGGAGAGGAAGTGGTAATAAAACGGCGATAAAATCGGAACAAAATAGCTACAAAAGTACGATAAAAGGCTTCATTTGTATTTCACGCCAAAAATGAATACCTTTGCCGCTCAATTTAGAAAGATGTACAGCGTAGAAAATTTAACCGTTTCATTCGGAGGTTTCACTCTTTTGGATAGCATCGGATTTGTTGTTGATAAAAAAGACCGCATCGCTCTGACCGGTAAAAACGGCGCCGGAAAAAGCACGCTCTTGAAAATATTCGCCGGATTGCAAACGCCTACCCAAGGCCGCGTTTCGATGCCTAAAGAGGCGACCATCGGCTATCTGCCGCAACAAATGAATCTGTCTGACGAACACTCGGTGCGTGATGAGGCGGCTTTGGCTTTTGAACATCTCCTTTTGATGGAAAAACAATTGGACGATTTGAACCGGAAACTTTCCGAACGCGAAGATTATGAATCGGAATCCTATCATCAACTAATCGAAGACATTACGCATCTCAACGAGCGATTGGCGATCGAAGGGGCAACCAATATCCAAGCCGAAGTGGAAAAAACATTGAGCGGTCTGGGCTTTTCCCGTTCCGATTTCGACCGTCCCACCGGCGAGTTTAGCGGCGGCTGGCGAATGCGTATCGAATTGGCTAAAATCCTTCTCCGCAAACCGGATATTCTTTTGCTCGACGAACCGACCAACCATTTGGACATCGAATCGATTCAATGGCTCGAAAATTTCCTTTCGACCCAAGCCAACGCTGTGATTCTCGTTTCGCACGACCGCGCGTTTATCGACAACGTAACCATGCGAACCATCGAAATTTCACTCGGAAAAATTTACGATTACCGCGTGAATTATTCCAAATACGTGGAATTGCGTAAAGAACGCCGCGAACAACAAATCCGCGCCTACGAAAACCAACGCAAACAAATTGAAGATACGGAAGAATTTATCGAACGCTTTCGCTACAAAGCCACCAAATCGGTGCAAGTGCAAAGCCGTATCAAACAATTGGAAAAATTGGAACGCCTCGAAGTCGATGAAGAAGATAATTCCTCTTTACGGTTGAAATTTCCGCCGGCACCGCGTTCGGGTTCGTATCCGGTTATAGCAGAGGATGTTGCTAAAAGTTATGGCAAGGCTGTCATTGCGGGCTTGACCCGCAATCTCCCGGTAAATCTGGATATTCCCGCTTGCGCGGGAATGACGGTGGATAACGAGCATATTGTTTTCAAAAATGCCACTTTCACTATCAACCGCGGCGATAAAGTAGCTTTTGTCGGCAAAAACGGCGAAGGCAAATCAACGATGGTCAAATGTATCCTGAACGAAATTCCGTTTGACGGAAAATTGCAGTTGGGACACAATGTGAAAATCGGCTATTTCGCTCAAAACCAAGCCGATTTGATGGACGAAAAGCGCACGGTTTTCCAAACGATTGATGATGTGGCGGTGGGTGATATCCGCACGAAAATCCGCGATATTTTGGGCGCATTTATGTTCGGCGGCGAAGCTTCCGACAAAAAAGTAGCCGTACTTTCGGGCGGCGAACGCACTCGTTTGGCCATGATTAAACTGCTGCTCGAACCGGTCAATCTCCTCATTCTCGACGAACCGACCAATCATTTGGATATGCGTACCAAAGATGTACTCAAAGAGGCCATCAAGGCATTTGACGGCACGGTCATCGTTGTTTCGCACGACCGTGAATTTCTCGACGGATTGGTTGATAAAGTTTATGAGTTTGGTAATCAGCAGATTCGCGAACATCTCGGCGGCATTTACGAGTATTTAAATAAAAAAAACGGCGCATTTTTCGCAACACCGGTAAGGTCAAGCGAGAAGGCGGGTGTAAAATCCACGCCTACGAAATCTACAACGACCGAAGGTACGCCCTTGGCGGTCGCCCCATCATACGAAGAACGCAAAGAACAACAGCGCCAACTCCGCAAATTAGAAAAAGCCGTTGCCGAATCAGAAAAGAAAATTGAAAAATTAGAAGCGGAAATCAGCGAGATAGAAGCGGTGCTGGTTACTCCCGAAGGCGCTTCCAATGTGGATTTGCTTTGGAAACATGCGGATTTGCAGAAAAATTTGGAAAATGCGATGGAGGAATGGGCGGGGGCTTGTGAGGAGTTGGAACAAGGATGCAAAACCGTCGATTGATAGCTAAATATTTATTCTTCAAACAATTTTCTAAGGTCGATTTCCAATCCCTTAAAAATAGAAGATTGAACCTTTTCCCCTAATTCATAGACACTTCCTTCGTCATATTTTCCGGTTTCCTGCAACAGAAAAACCGTGATTCCTTCTTTCGGAAAAACGACCCAATATTCCCGCACTCCGGCTTCTGCATACAAGTGATACTTGTCGTTCAAATCCCGTTTGCCCGTAGATGGCGACTGCACTTCCACAATCAAGTCGGGGGCGCCGATGCAACCTTTTCCATCCAATTTTTTCGGATCGCAAACTACACAAATATCCGGTTGTACAACCGTGAAGATCTTGTTGTCGGCCGTTTCTTCATTTTTAGGTAAGCGCACATCAAACGGGGCGTGAAAAATCTTGCATTTCCCTTGTCTTTTCTTGATAAACCAGCCGATAAGCAAATGCAATGAGGATGATATTTCGGCATGAAGCCGGGTGGGCGCACTGAATAAGTTATGTGCCACTCCATTATACAATTCACGCCGCGTATTGTCCATCCATGACAAGTAATCGGCATAAGTGTAATGCACAGGATTCGCCAAACCATAAACCGAGGGCGGCTCTTTTACAACTAATAATTCTTTTTGTTCATCCCATTCTTCTCCGGCTCCGGTGGGATAAGGCTTATTATCCGTTTCCATAAGGCTGTTTTTTGATGAATTTTAAATTGAGGCAAAGATAAATAATTATTTTGAAAAAATACTACTTCGCATTCATCTCAAATTCCAAAGCTGCCAAAATAAACGCTCCGATGGCTTTTCCCTCGTTTTGCGTAATGGCCACATCATTCCCGCAAAGATAATAATTGATGGTTCCGCAACGCGACGGATCGCGGGCAGGCCCTAATCCGGCGGAGGCGCACGATTGAATAATGTCGATTCCGCCGGTTGGATGGGTTCGTATAAATTCACGAATTAATCCTCGATACGCTTTTTCAGCAATCGAACCATATATTTTTTTATCCAAAATTCCCAACCGTATTCCTTTTAAATAGGCGTATGTAAACATGGATGAGGCCGACGATTCTAAATAATTGCTTTTTTCGCCTCGGTTATATACTTTTTCCAAAACCGTATCGCCCGCCGGATTGGATTTCGTGTTTCTATCGTACTGTAATAATTGATACCAGCAACCACTTGATTTGTCTTGGTAACGCACCAATCCTGCGGCAACTTGTTGCGTAATTTTCAATAAATTAGCATAATCGGGATGTGTTTTCGGCATCCACTCCAATACATCCGTCAAAGCGGCAAAATACCAGCCCATGCCTCGTCCCCAAAATTCGGGCGAACAACCTTGGTGCGGTTCGTCTTTTTTCGCCCAAAATGCATTTTTATCATCCGTATCGGCGGCAAAAACATGATAATTCAATTGTTTTTCGGCATCATAAGTATATTGATGAATGGTTTTGAACTGATGTGCAATATCGCTCCACGAATCGAAATTGTCTTTTTCGCCGAGTTCGCCGCCGAAATAATGCTGCCAACCGGCGTACATGGGCGAACCCATAAACAATCCGTCGAGCCACATCTGGTTGGGATAAACCAATTTATGAATGAAAAATCCTGCGCCTTTTACGCCGTCTTGTATTCGTAAATGATTGTATTTTAATTTATTACGAAAATGTGTAACACAATGTTTATAACGTTCGGCATCCGGTGTATTTCCGCGTTTCATTTCCGTTTCATAAAGTGTAAAGAAAATTTTTCCGGCAGCCAAATCGTCGATAGCGGTGTAGCGGACGGCAATTGTATCGCCGCCTTTCAACGAATGTTCGGCATAAGCCTTAACCGCTTCATAATAAGCCATTTTTTCGGGATATAATTCATAAACTTTCAATACGCTCAGGGCGACCAATCCGGGAACATAATCCCATTCGGCAGTAGCCAATTGTTGCGGCTTGGTATTGCTTAAAAAGGTTTTTAACGCCAGCGATTCCACTGCCTGCTGCGAATACAATACTTGTTTTTCACTCATTTTTTGCGTTTTACACGCCATCAAAAACATTCCCATCAAAAAAAACACTCCAATTCTTTTCATATATCTATCATCTTAACTCATAATTTATAACTCATAACTCATAACTCATAACTCATAACTCATAACTCATAACTTCCCCTCATATTTACTCGGACTAACTCCAAAATGCTTCTTAAACGCCGTCGAGAAATATTTCACATCCCCAAACCCGGTCGAAGCTGCAATATCCGTCACCGATAACCGGCCTTCTTTCATCAATTTAGCAGCGCGATTCAATCGAATCAAACGGATAAATTCGTTGGGACTTTGGTCGGTCAGAATTTTCATTTTGTTGTAGAACGAAGTACGGCTCATCGCCATTTCGCGGCACAAATCGTTGATTGAAAATTCGCTGTCGGTAATGTTCCGGTCAATCAAAGCAATTACTTCATCCAAGAATGCTTTGTCTAATGGATTGGTATTTAGCGTTTTGTCCGGTTGTATTTCTTCGTTTCGCAAAGGCGCCATCAAGTTTTTGCGCAAGGCCTGGCGGGTGGCGATGGTATTTTCGATCGTCAATTTCAAAATCTCCGAATCGAAAGGTTTGGAAATGTAATTATCGGCGCCCAATTCGTAACCTTTTAAAATGTTGCTTTTATCGCTCAAAGCCGTCAGCAGGATGACCGGAATATGCGACGTTTCCTTGTTTTCTTTGATTTGCCGGCAGAGTTCGTAACCGTCCATTTCGGGCATCATCACGTCGGAAATCACCAATTCGGGGAAAATAATCCGGATTAATTGTAAACCTTGTTTCCCGTTAATCGCTTCGTTTACAATGTATTTATCGCCTAAACATTGTTTGAGAAAAAGGCGCAGTTCGTCGTTGTCTTCCACCAATACGACGGATGATTTTTGTGTAGCCGGCGTCGAAGAATTTTCTTTTTGAGCCGGATAAGCATTGACCGGTTCGATGTGTTTTTTCGCGGAAAATTTGCCCAAACGAACCGGAAAATGTACTGTAAACACCGAACCGATGCCTTCGATACTTTCAAACGAAATATCGCCTTGATGCAACTGTACCAGATTTTTGGTAAACGATAAACCGATGCCGCTTCCCGTTTCGGTGGAATTGACGGCGTTTTCGGCGCGGTAAAACGGTTTGAAAATCTCTTTTTGCCGGTTTTTCGGAATGCCGATGCCAGTATCGCGTACCGCCATCGTCCACCGGTTTTTGTCCGACGAAACGCTGATGATAATTTCGCCGTTTTCAGGCGTGTATTTCACGGCGTTCGATAACAGATTGTTGATGATTTTATCCATTTTATCTTCATCAAACCACACGCGCAGGGCTTCGATGTGGAATACGGCCGATAAACGGATGTTTTTCCGGTTTACCAAGGCTTGGAATGTTTGCAAGCGGTCGTTGATGTAGGCCGTCAATTCATGTTCGGAAATCGACAGTTTCACGGTAGTCATTTCTGTCCGTTGAAAATCAATGAGTTGCGTAACCAGATTATGCAGCCGTTCGGTATTGCGGACAGCCAATTCCAAGAGCGTTTGTCCGCCCGGACTTAATTTCTCTTTTTCTTTCAATTCGTGCAAAGGGCCGTTGATAAGGCTGACCGGCGTTTTCAATTCGTGCGCCGTATGGGTAAAGAAGCGGATTTTGTCGGAAGTATGCTGTTTTTCCATCCGTTCTTTCCAATAGAGGATGAAAAACCACACGATGGCGCCGATAATCAGGCAATAAATGATTTTTGCGATAGCGGTAGCCCAAAACGGCGGGCGGATTTGGATGTCGATTATCCGGTTGTCGATGGCCGAATCGTCGTTGGTATTGACCGAACGCAGGCGGAAAACGTATTTGCCGGGCGGGACATTGGTGTAATAAGCGTTGTTGATATTGGTTTCGCGAATCCAGTCTTTATCGTAGCCTTCGAGCATCCATTCAAAACGGGTGCGATGCGGGTTGGTAAAATTGATGCTTGTGAATCCGAACGAAAACGTGTTTTGATTGTATTTCAACCGGATTTCCCGCGTAGCATTAATATGGGTTGTCAAAGACGAATGTTTTTGCGAAGAATAAACCGGTTTATAATTGACGCGAAAACCGGTAAAAACCAGCCGGTCGTTGATTTTCAGCCGGTCGATTTTTTCGGGAACGAACGAAACGGCGCTTCGGCTGGTGCCGAACATCAATTCGCCGTTTTTGCGGCAGAAAGCGCTCCGGGGGCTGAACTGTTCGTCGTCCAAACCTTCTTCCCGCCCGAAATGCAGGAAATCGCCGGTCTGCGGATCGAAGCACATCAATCCTTTATCGGTACTCATCCACAAGCGGTTGCGGTTGTCCGAAAGAATGCCGTAGATGCTGTTCGACGATAAACCGTCGGCTTTGGTATAAACGGTCAAACTGTCGCTCGTCCGGTTAAAACGAATCAATCCGCCTTCGCTGCCCAGCCACAGAACGCCTTGTTTGTCTTCGTGGATGGCATTGATAAAGCTCAACATCGGCGACTGCGTTTGTTTTTTATGCAGGGTTTCGATAAACGAATCGGTGCTTTTGTTGTGGATATACAATCCGCGCGAACCGCCCACGAAAATCGTGTAGTTCTGTTCGGTAATCGTATTAACCGCATGAACATCGTAACGCTTGATTTGCTTGGTTTTCGGATCGAATTTCGTGAGCGGATTATATAAGCCGCCTAGCCATATATTGCCTTCCGAATCGCAAAGAATCGAATAAATCCGCCCGTTGGCCGAATTTCCCGACGGATTGTTGAAATAATAATTGTCCGTTATCGACAGATTTGTTGAATGAATCCGTGAAGCCTTCCCAAAAGTGGAGCCGCCCACCCAAATCTGTCCCGCATCGTCTTCGCACATCGTCAACGCATTGTAGCGAGCTTCGTTGCTCAAAATATTGCTTTGCAGGAGATGAATCCATTTCTGATTTTTGATTTGATAGAGATACACGCCGTCGTTGGTTCCGAACCACAAATGCCCGTTGGAATCTTCCAACACCGTATTGAGCGAATTTCCGAAAGGCGCATTCGTTTTCTGCTGATACGAAAGCGTATTAAAATCGGGCAAATTCTCGTCAAATAAATACACGCCGTCGGAATAAGTGGCCAACCACAAGCGGTTTTCGTCATACAATACATCATAAAAAGCGTAGGACGAAACGTTTAAGTCGTTCAACCCAATATTGGCCGGAACTTCTTTCGGTTGTTTGGTATCTTTATTGAGCGTAATCAAACCGGCGCCGTCGGTAGCAATATATATGGTATTGTTGTAACATTTCACTACGCGAACCGGAACCTTGAAATCATAAGGCAAGATTTGTAAATTATGGTTTGAAACATTGTAGAGCCATAATTTCCCGCTGAACGCGCCGATCAACAACGACGAATCGAAAGCATCATAATACAAACATTGAATCCGGTCGTTTACTTTCACGGGAAAAGTCTGTTTTTCGACCACCTGTTCTTTTTGGAAAGCTAGTCCGGTAATCAATAATCCCTTTTCGGTTCCGATAGCGAAAGTCGAATCGTTGATGGCTGTGATGGCAAACACATCCGCATCGCCCACGCTTCTGATTTGTTGGAACGTTTGCTTTTTCAACGAATAGACATAGCTGCCGAACGAACCGTAAACAATCATCCGGTCGTTGTCCGCAAAAAATATCCCCGTCAGGTACGGCGAAGTCAGGAACGGCATAGTCGCCAAATCCACCTTTAATAAATAGGAATCGGAATGGATGTTGTATTGAAAAATTTGCCCTTGATTGGTAAACGCCCAAACGGCGCCCGATAAATCTTTTACTAAAATATTGATGCGTCCCGTTAAATCGGCGGCGCCGTCGGTCAAAGAATAAGCTTGAATGTGATTGCCGTCGTAGCGGTCGATGCCTTGCCGGGTCGAAATCCAAATAAAGCCGGTGTTGTCTTTTACGATGCTGAATGTGCGTTTGCTGCTCAATCCGTTGTTCGTATGCAGGTGTTTAAACCGGTTGGATTGGGCAGGTAAACAAAATAACAGGCAAAAGCCGATAATCGCGATTGTATTTTTCATTCAATAGATATTCGATTCGCAGCCAAAAGTAATTTTTTTCCGTCAGATAACCAAAAATAAAACATTTCTCCGGATAAAAATGATAGAAAACCAACTTTATTTGATAAAGAACCAACTTTGATGATGATTACGTAATGTAACTTTGCACTCATTAAATCGAATACGATAATGAAAAGCAAACAATTACTTCTCCTGATTTCGGGTTGGTTGATAGCCGGCTCTTTATTCGCACAACTCACAGCAGTTCCTACATTCGAATCCTGCGGTTATTCTATGCCGTTTTCCTCGGAAACAGATAATAAGGTATTTTTTAAAGAAGCCGGCGAATCGACTTGGCACGAAGGTTTTCCTGCCGTTTACGATGCAACCAATAAAGAATTTCGCGGCAGTATTGTCCGTTTATTGGAAAATACCAATTACAATCTCCGCTTCGAATTGTGGAACAAAGGAGTAAAAAAACAAGAATATACCGTCAATTTCAAAACATGGAATTCGTATCCTACCATTAGTAAAACCGTAAATATCAGCACATTTAAAAGCAAGAATTATGTCATCGACAAACAAGTAGGTAGCGAATCGGGCTGGATTAAAATTGTGGGCGACGCAACCGTTGATAGAGCTGCCACAACCGACGAACACGCCGTTTTGCTGACCAACTGTAAATATGTGATTTTGGAAGGCGTGAAAGTAACCGGCGGCGGCAAAAACGCTATTAGAATTGATAGGACTTCTTCCGATATTCGGATTATTAATTGTGATATATCCAAATGGGGACGCACTTCCGTCAAACAAACTTCTGCCGGCGTGTATGTTGATGCCACCGGTGAAGAAATCAATTACGATGCCGGTGTCAGCATCTACCGTTGCGGAAATGTAGTCATAGAACGCTGTTATATTCACGACAGCAAAGCGCGCGCCAATGCTTGGAAAGGCAAAATCAAAGTGGGTGATTATAAAGATAAAGAGTATTCCAATACGCATCCCAAAGGGCCGACCGGAATTTTTGCAGGCATGACCACCGGCGGCATCGTCATTCGTTGGAATGATGTTATCGGCAATCAGGAAGGTCGCTTCAACGATGTCATCGAATCGACCGAGAACGGCAACGTAGCCGGCGGATTCAATAAAAACTCCGATATTTACGGCAATATGCTGGCTTTCGGACAAGATGACGGTATCGAACTCGACGGCGGACAAATGAATGTGCGCATGTTTGATAATCGCATCGAACAAACCTACGACGGTATCAGCACCGCTCCCAATATGAAAGGACCTTCCTATATCTTCAATAATGTGATTTGGAATCTGGGTGACGAAGAAAAAAACGAAACCGTAGGCGTGAAAAACGGAGGCGGTCGTACGTGGGCTTTGGGACGAATCTTTTTCTTCAATAACACCATTTACACGTCCAAAAACTGTATTTCGGGAGTCGGTTACGGCGCCTCCGATTTGGCCGACCGCGCCGGATTTTCGGCCACAACGCGCAACAATATTTTGGTTTCGGGACGAACGCCCGTTCAAGCCTCTGCTACCAGCGGCGGCGACGGTTTGTCGATTTCCGACCGGATGAAATGGGCAGACAACGATTTCGATTACGATCTTTTGGGAAACAGCAAATCCACCGGAGCGGGAACGATTTACACCTCTGCCGGACAGGAAGCGCACGGCGTTTACGCTTTCCCCGAATTGGAAGACGTTTCGCACGCCGTATTTACTTTGAAAAATACGACCACCAACAAAGCCATCAATACCGGTATTGAAATTCCCAATTTCAACGACGAATACCATGGCTCGAAACCCGATATGGGCGCATTGGAATATTGTTCCTCGTCGCTCATTCCCATGCGTCCCCTCAATATGATTGCCGACCAATACGCCGTGAAATTAAATCCGGGCGGATCGGCTCAGACGGTTACGATTTTTGTAGGCGACATCAGCGAAGATATGCCCTTTACCATTTGTAAAAGCGCCGATATGACTTGGCTCACGGCAACGGCTTCTACCGCTACGGCCAAAGCCAATACGGAAATTACATTGACCCTGAAGGCATCGTCCACTTCCTTGTCGTATCGCAAAATCGGTATGGTTATCGTGCGGATGAACAACGGATTATCGATTCCTATTTCGGTTTTGGCGGAATAATATAGAATATTATCAACTTTAAATACAACAGATCATGAAACAGAAATTTACTTTTTTAATTTTAGCTTGTTTGTTTGCCTTTGGAATGACGGCGCAAGCAACCTTGGTTACATCGAATGCCGACGACGGCAGTGGAACATTGCGGCAATTAATTAGTGCTGCACCTACGGATGGGATTATTGAAATTCCCGAAGGAATGATTATTACTTTAGCGAGTGAAATCGCTTTTGATAAGGGTTTGACGATTAGAGGATTGGGAGATGGTGCTACGGTAAAAGTAACATCGCCGGGAACTTCCAGATGGCAAATTTTCAATATAGGAACTTCTACGGCAGGGAATTACAATGTTGTATTGGAAAATATGAATTTGATAGGAGGAAAACAACCGACTGCTTCGGCATCTAATGGAGGAGTTGTTTATGTAACCACAGCAAATGATGGAAATGTCTATTTTACAATGAGAAATTGTAAAATATCCAAAGGACAAGGCAATGCAGGCGGCGGAGTTATGCTGAATAATGTCACTGGAATAAAACAAGCGATTATAGAAAATTGTGATTTTTTTGATAATGCCGTTCTTTCCAATTCGTCAGGTGGTGGTTTGTATATAAGAGCTGCCTATTCAGAAGTTACAAATTGTACATTTAGAAATAATACAAGCCCAGCCGGTGTTGCTATCGGATTGAATAATGGAGGAGAGACTGTTATTTCTAATTGTATTTTTGAAGGTAATATTGGTAAAGGTCCTGCGAAAAGTGCAGCATGTATTTCCAACGCAAACGCAGCATTAAGTGTATCTAATTGTGTATTTGTCAATAATACAAATAACGATTTGACTGATGCTACATTAGGCGCAACAGCATATTCACAAGCTTCAAATATTACTGCGAATTTCACAAATTGTACTTTTTATAACTAATGTTTCGCACCAAGTTCTACGCCCATAAAAAGGCGAAAAATAGATAAAAAAAAGTAGCATATTTAGCTAATAAGTTATTAAAAATGACTATCTTAGCAGAGAATTTCCAAATCAATAAATAT
>BNWW01000024.1 GCA_025999115.1 Bacteroidia bacterium | reverse complement strand
AATAAAAGTGGCGCAGCTACGCTGCTATGGGTTTGTGTATGCCCTTATTACCGTGCGCTTACGCACACGGCTACAAAGATGTTGGCGCTATGCGCCTTTCATAAACACATGGTTTTGCTGCTGATCCGCAATGGCTCACCAGCAAAATCCTGTGTTTAGTTAAAATTAATTCAGTGAGCTTATCGCGGAGCGATTCCATATTTCAAAGATTTAGGCGAACATTTTTACGACTTTTACAACTAGTTGAAATAGCAGCAGGAAATGCGCTTTTGCCTGCCTGCTTCACAGCAGCAGGCATTTAACGCCTACTTTGCGCAGACACAAGTACCGTTTCTTGCCCTGTACGGCGATGATTACATCGCCACATTTCGACAAGCAAACTTACATTGCCGTTGCTACGCAACTGCAAATCCCCGAAAGCACCGCAAACAAGTGGCTTATGAAATTTGTGAGCAGTGATTTGTTGGCTAAACAGGCACACGACAATTAACTCAAAGAACAATCCCTAAAACAGAAAAACAGCTCCATAAATCTTTCTTCCTTTTCCTCTCTCTTTATTGGAGAGAGTACCCGCAGGGGGAGAGAGGCGGGCTTTTCTTGTTGTTGATAATTTCTTTTTTCTTTTGATTGTTAATTCCGATAATAATTGTATCTTTGCAGTCATAAATTTGTCCTAAATTTTAGCAAAATATCGGACAAAAATATTGAAAATGTATGACAGAAAATATTGAAAATAAGATAGTTGCAAAAATGAAAAAAGCCAAGAGGGGTGCGCTCTTTTTTGCTGATAATTTTGCGGCATTTGGTAACATTGATACCATTTATCGCACATTGAACAGATTGGTAGCAAAAGGCGAATTGGGAAAAGTTACCAACGGCATTTATTATCGCCCGCAAATTGACAGTATCATTGGCAAAATAACGCCGCAAATTGAAGATGTTGCCAATGCCATTGCGCGGCGCGACAAGGCAAAAATCGTTTCCACAGGGGCTTACGCACTCAACCGATTGGGGCTTTCTACGCAAGTGCCAATGAAAATTGTATATCTTACAGACGGTTCGACACGAAATGTCAAAGTTGGCAATTACACAATTTCGTTTATTCGTACTTCGCCCAAAAATGTGTCGGCAATCGGTAAAATCAGCCGTTTGGCAATTCAGGCGTTAAAAAGCATTGGCAAAGAGAATGTTAAGCAACATGAAATCGAACAGATACAAAATGCTTTGATGAAAGAAAAAGTGTCGTATTTGGAACACGATTTGCGTGTTGCGCCCGCGTGGATTAAGGAAATAATCAGGCAATCACTCGAAAAACTAAAACAGAATGAACAACAATAATTTCATAAATTTGCCCGCGCAAAATAAAATCAATGCTTTTGCGGAAGCGGCGGCGCGAAAGGCATTGCCCGCAGTGGCGATTGAAAAGGACTGGTGGGTAACTGCTGTATTACGCACCTTATTTTCACTGCCTTATGCCGAACATTTATCATTTAAGGGCGGTACAAGTTTGAGTAAATGCTATAATTTGATACGGCGATTTTCAGAAGACATTGATATTGCCGTAAATCGTGAAAAACCTGATTTTACAAAGTCAAACACAAGAATCAGAAACGATTTGCGCCGTTCCACCTGTAAATTTGTCAGAGAAGAGTTGCAGTTTGATGTTGCAAATATGCTTGAAAATCAGGGGATAAGCAAAGAATTGTTTTCGGCAACTGTCAATATAACACCTGTAACAACCATTTGCAAACGTTTCTTTTGATACAAATGCTGTTGTTCCTCAACGCACATTTATTGAAAAAATTTGCCTCTTACACGAAGAATTTGCCAAACCGCAGGAATTGATACGAACAGAACGAATGAGTCGCCATTTATACGATTTAGAGAGAATAATGGACACACAAATTGCAGATGAGGCATTGACAGACAAAAAATTATTCGAAAGCATTGTGGAACACCGCCGTATTTTTATCGGTTTGGCAGGTTTTGATTATGCAACGCTCGCATCGAAAACAATAAAAATTGTGCCGCCTGAAAACGTGATTGACCTTTGGAAAGCCGATTACGAAACAATGCAACGAACAATGATTTATGGAAAATCGTTGCCGTTTAACGAATTGATAGACAAAATAAAACAGTTGAATGAAAGAATAATCGGTCTTTAAGTTGAGTATGTATTGTACTCATAAATACTAATTTTGATTTAAATACTCAATAGCAGCTTCCTTAATCTCATCCTTACCGGCTTTGATGGATTCCATAGTAGGATAAACTTCAATATCGGGAATAATGCCTTTTCGTTGTAATTCAGTCCCATCCGATGAAAAAGCGCCAATTCCGGAAAAGATTGCCGTATGATTTTCCAAAAGAGGGAAACGTATAACGTGTTCCAACGCCCCTGAGGTTGAACGTCCAATCAAAGTTGCGTGGAGATTGGTGCGAGCCTCCCATGCTTTAGCTTCTGTAAAACTTTGAGTACATTCATTGATTAAAAAAATGATTTTTCCTTTAAAGTGAGAACACTCTATGCTATCAGGAATGGTGTATTGTATATTTTTTGCCCAAGCATAAACTCCGGGATGTTCCACATCCGGTAAAATAAGTGAAAACAAATGAATCTCTTTTTAAGACTGTCTATCAGTGGCTTCGATAAATGGCATAATAAATTCGCTCAATGTCTTATCCCACGATTTGTCCATGAGATATTTATGGGGCGAGAAATAATAAATCATGTTCCAATATCTAAAAAGAGCCAATAGACGATATGGATACGAAGCAATGACACCGAAATTATATTTTTTTCATCATATAATATCGCACATAACAAATGGAGCGACCAACCCTTTTGTCCATTAAGCCTGAAGTTATAAGAAACTCAACAATATTTTCAAAGCCTCTGCCAAGCCTTCCGGATTTTTTCCGCCGGCCGTAGCAAAATGCGCCTGACCGCCACCACCGCCTTGAATAGGCTTGGCCGCTTCACGCACGATTTGTCCGGCATTTAATCCCGATTGCACCAAATCGTCGCTTATCATGACAGTCAATAAGGGTTTGCCGTCGCTTTCGGTAGCTGCTGCAAAATACGATTTTTCAGGAAATTCGCCTTTGATTTGGAAAGCCATATCTTTCACAATTTCCGCAGGAAAAGGACCTTTCAAAACAAAAACATTTACACCGTTGATAATTTGTTTACGTTCAATGACTTGCTTTTTTACCAAAGTCATTTTTTCTTTCATAAATATTTCTATTTGCTTTTTCAGCTCGGCATTTTCATCATAAAATTTGCGCATCGCCTGTAAAAGATCGGGCGTATTGTTGAAAAATCCTCGGATGTCGCGTATCATATCTTGCAAAGCATAATGGAATTTTTCGACCGCCTCGCCGGTAATGGCTTCGATGCGGCGGATACCGGCGGCTATTGATGATTCGCTGACGATATGGAAACTGCCGATGCGACCCGTAGCGCTGATATGTGTTCCTCCGCACAGTTCGACCGACGAGCCGAAGCGGACTACCCGCACTTCGTCGCCGTATTTTTCGCCGAACAAGGCCATCGCGCCCATTGCTTTGGCTTCGGAAATCGGTACGCAACGGTTTTCCGTCAATGCGATATTTTCGCGGATTTTGGCATTGACGATTCGTTCCGAACGACGTATTTCTTCGTCCGTAACTTTTTGAAAATGAGAGAAATCGAAGCGCAACAATTCGGACGAAACGAAAGAGCCTTTTTGTTCGACGTGCGTTCCCAAGATTTCGCGCAGAGCTTCGTGTAATAAGTGTGTGGCCGTGTGGTTGCATTCCGTGGCGCGGCGTTTTTTCACATCGACAATCGCAGTAAACGTACCGGTTACGTCTTCCGGAAGTTGGTTTACCAAATGGACTGCTAAATTATTTTCGCGTTTTGTATCAAAAATAGGCGTTTTATGGTCATTTGCATCAATCAAATCGCCGCTGTCGCCCACCTGTCCACCCATTTCGGCATAAAACGGCGTTTGGCTCAATACGATTTGATAATATTCGGCGTTTTTTTGTTTTACTTTCCGGTAGCGGAGGATGTGCGCTTCGGTCGAAGTTTCGTCGTAGCCGACAAATTCGGGTTCGCCTTCGGACAGCGTTACCCAGTCGCCGGTTTCGACGGCGGCAGCATTGCGGGCGCGTTCTTTTTGTTTTTGCATTTCGGTGTCGAAAGCGGCTTTATCGACCGTCATATTTTGTTCACGCAGAATCAGTTCGGTCAAATCCAGCGGGAATCCGTAAGTATCGTAAAGGATGAAAGCGTTGGCGCCGTCGATGACGGTTTTGTTTTCGGCTTTCACT
This sequence comes from Bacteroidia bacterium, assembly GCA_025999115.1. The sequence goes on along the minus strand of BNWW01000024.1, from coordinate 30,173 downwards.
TCCTGTATCTGTTTATCCAAGAGTTTAATGCCGGTTTCCAAGGTGCGGAGGAACGATTCTTCTTCTTCCTTGATTACTTTTTCAATTAAATCCCTTTGAGCGATTAATTCGGGATAGGCATCGCCCATCGATTCAATTAAAGCCGGAATCAGGCGATACATGAAAGCGTGTTTTTGATTGAGGAAAGTGTATCCGTAGCGGACGGCGCGGCGCAAAATGCGGCGAATCACGTAACCGGCTTTGGCGTTGGAAGGCAATTGTCCGTCGGTAATCGAAAAAGCGATGGTGCGGATGTGGTCGGCAATGACACGCATGGCTACCGCCACTTGCTCGTCATTGCGGGCTTGACCTGCAATCTTCTGATTTTCAGGGGATGCTGAAACAAGTTCAGCATGACGGTTTAAATATGAAAATCCGGTAATTCGTTCTATTTCAGCAATGATAATTTGAAAGACATCGGTATCGTAATTCGATATTTTTCCTTGCACGGCCATACACAAACGTTCAAATCCCATGCCGGTATCTATCACTTTGTTGGGAAGCGATTCGAGCGAACCGTCGGCTTTGCGGTTGTATTGCATAAACACGTTGTTCCAAATTTCAATTACTTGCGGATGGTCGTGATTAACCAATGTCAAACCGTTGATTTTGGCGCGTTCGTCATTGGGACGAAGGTCGATGTGAATTTCGGAACAAGGACCACAAGGACCTGTATCGCCCATTTCCCAAAAATTATCTTTTTTATTTCCGTTGATGATCCGGTCTTTCGGCAGGTATTTTTCCCAATAGCCGGCGGCTTCATCGTCGCGAGGTAAGGGCGGAAAATTTTCCGCCCCTACACTGCCTTCAAAAACGGTAACATACAAGCGGTTTTTATCTAATTTCAGTACTTCAGTCAGGTATTCCCACGCATATTCGATGGCTTCTTTTTTGAAATAATCGCCAAAACTCCAATTTCCGAGCATCTCGAACATGGTGTGGTGGTAAGTGTCGTGGCCGACTTCTTCGAGGTCGTTGTGTTTTCCCGAAACGCGCAAGCATTTTTGCGAATCGGCTACACGTGGATATTTAATCGGCGCATTGCCCAGAATAATGTCTTTGAATTGATTCATGCCTGCGTTGGTAAACATCAAGGAGGGGTCGTCTTTGATAACCATCGGAGCGGATGGAACTATTTTATGGTTTTTACTCTCAAAATAATCTTTGAACGATTGGCGAATCTCTTTTGCTGTCATCTGTTTTTGTATAATGATTTGTAACTATTTGAAAAATGTTTGCAAAAATATAATAAAAACTGTACTTTTGCAAAATTCGGAGCAAATCAATCTAAATAGTGAGCAAGATATTTTATAAATACAACCCGCAAACATTAAGTTATGAACGAGTGTATCCGACTGCAAGACAGAGAATATGGTCGGTTTTTCGTCATTTATTCATCGGAATTTTCATCGGTGGCGTTTTATTTGTCGCTACGATGTATGTTTTTGATTCACCCAAAGAAAGACTCTTAAACAAAAATAATCAATTGTTGTTGGCGCACTATCAATTATTGGCAAAAGAATTATCCGAACATGAGAAAATTTTAGCCGAATTGCAGCAGCGTGATGAAGATTTGTACCGTTTGATGTTTAATGCCGAGCCGATTCAAGATACGGTTTATAAAAAGGAGCATTGTTACGATTATTTGTTAAACGTTCCGAACGCCAAATTTGTGATTGCCACATCCGAAAAATTGGAGCAACTAACACATCAATTGTATGTACAGGCTGTTTCGTATGATGATTTGATGATTCTGATTCAATCCCAAAAAGAACGTGTTTTGCATATTCCTTCCATTATGCCGCTTTCGTCGAAGCAATTGAAGCGGGTCGGTTCGGGTTTTGGGATGCGTTTACATCCCATTTACGGCGATTTCCGGATGCACACAGGCATCGATTTGAATGCCTTGGAGGGCGTCCCTATTTACGCTACGGGCGATGGAGTCGTCGAATCGTCCGAATGGGAAAGCGGATACGGTTATGCGGTGGTTATCAATCACGGTTTCGGTTACAAAACCCGTTACGGACATTGTTCCAAATTGATTGCCAAGGCGGGACAAAAAGTGGTGCGCGGTCAGGAAATTGCAAAAGTCGGGAACACAGGCGCTTCCACCGGTCCGCATGTGCATTACGAAGTGATCGTCAAGGGACAATTCGACAATCCAGCCAAATATTTCTTCTTGGATTTAACGCCGGAAGAATACGACAAAATGTTGTTTGAAGCGGAAAATAGATAAACATATATCATGGAATCTAAATTTAAACGGGAAAAATTATTTTATTCGATCGCGGAAGTGGCCGAAAAATTTAACGTAAATCAATCCAAATTGCGTTATTTGGAGAAGGAATTTGCAAGCCTGAAACCCATCAAAACCTCCGGAAATACCCGTCAATACCGGAAAGAAGATATTGAAGAAATCGGCCGGATCCTTCAATTAAAAGAGCAAGGTTTTAATTCAAAAGGGATTAAAGGAAAATTGAAAGATAGCCGGTCCAGTGTGGAGCGGCTGAGTGAAGCCAAGAATTGTTTGCAAAATGTTCGGTTGGAATTGTTGAAACTGCAAACCGAATTTGATGAAATGGATCAGGAATATTTCGGAGCAAAATAAAAAGAATATGTCCGACATCGCCATAAAATTTGAACACATCAGCAAACAATACCGTTTGGGTTTGGTTTCGACCCGTACCTTGAGCCACGATTTAAATCGTTGGTGGCAAACGACCGTTTTACGGAAAGAAGATCCGTATTTGCGCATCGGCGAAGCCAACGACCGCGCGATACGAGGCGTCAGCGAATACGTTTGGGCTTTGCGCGACATTGATTTTGAAGTCAAAAAAGGCGAAGTGCTGGGCATCATCGGTAAAAACGGCGCCGGCAAATCCACGTTATTGAAAATTTTGTCGCGTGTAACGTCGCCGACTACCGGCGTCATCAAAGCGAAAGGACGGATTGCTTCGCTGTTGGAAGTCGGTACCGGATTTCATCCCGAACTCACGGGACGGGAGAATATTTACATGAACGGCTCGATTATGGGCATGACCCGAAAAGAAATTACGAGCAAATTAGACGAAATTGTGGAATTTGCAGGCGTGGCGCGTTATTTGGATACGCCGGTCAAACGTTATTCGAGCGGAATGACGGTGCGTCTGGGTTTTTCGGTGGCGGCGCATTTGGAGCCGGATATTTTGGTAGTGGATGAAGTGCTGGCTGTGGGGGATGCGGAATTTCAGAAGAAGGCGATTGGGAAGATGCAGGAGGTGGCGCAAGGAGAAGGGCGAACGGTGTTGTTTGTGAGCCACAATATGGGGGCGGTAAAAAACCTGTGTAAAACGGGTCTTGTTTTGAAAGACGGACAGATCGTATATACGGGTTTAGCCGACCAAGCGATTGATTACTATTTGGAGAATAGTAATAACACGACCGGATCGTCTGTTTATGAAAATCCCAAACCAAAAGCAACCGATATAAACGCAATTTATGTTCTTGACAAGTCGGAAAATGAAAGAAGTGTTTTTCACTTTGATGAAAATGTTTCATTGAAGATCAATATCAACATAGAAAAAGACTACTTAGATACATTGGTCATGGGTGTTCGGGTAAAAGATCAATTTGAAAGAAGCATTTTTGTATCGAACATACAATTCAATAAGTATATCCAAGAGGCTGGAAATTATAATTTATTATTTACAATACCTAAGGCTATTTTGATGCCGAATCAATACTCCGTATCTGTTTCATTACATATACCGAATCAAGCGTTTATTAGTCGATTAAATTCGCCAGTGCGGTATACAATCGAAGAAACAGGTAGTAACTTTTTTCAATATAATGGAGTGGATAATGGTTGCGTAAGTATCAATGGCAATTGGCAAATCATCTGATTTTTTTATGATAAAAAGATGAAAATTTTACACATAAATACCTCAGATTCCGGTGGTGCGGGAACCGCTTGTATTCGGATTCATCAGGAATTATTAGATCAAGGAATTGATTCAAAAGTTCTGGTCTTGAATAAAACAAAAAATATAAAAGGGGTTTATGTTTATGATTATTTATCCGAAATAAAAAATAAATTTTGCCGGTATTATAAAAAAATACAATACGAATATTATGTAAGAAAAAATCGACGAAGATTTGCCAAACTGCCGCATTCTCCGGTTCTGTTTTCATTCTCTGAAACATTCTTTGATATAACCAATCATCCACTGTACAAAGAGGCAGATATTATTCAACTGAATTGGACTTCCGGATTTCTGGATGAGCCTTCTTTTTTTAGAAAAAACACAAAACCGGTGGTCTGGAGAATGGCTGATTTGTATGTTTGTGGAGGAGGATATCATTACGAAAAGAATTTCCCATTCGATACATATCAATCTGTTTTGAGAAACAATGATAGATTGAGGGAAAAATCACTTAAAAATAAGTCGTTATACCTTGTCCCTATTTCTAATTGGACGAAGGAAAAAGCATTAGAAAGTAATTTGGTAAAAAACTTTCCGATGAAGGTGATACATAATGGACTGGATTTGAACCTGTTTAAGCCTTATGATAAAAATTTTGCTCGAAACTTTTGGGATTTGCCACAGGACAAAACGATACTTCTTTTTGGGGCAGATGGGGTAAATGATCCAAGGAAAGGATTGCATTTATTACTTGAAACGTTAGATAAGTTAAAGGATGATAATCTCTTCTTGTGTTGTTTTGGCGGAGAGATATCGAACAAAAAAGTGTTATCGGTAGGTAGTATAAACGATTATCGATTGCAGCCGCTCTTATATTCGGCAGCCGATTATTTTATTATGCCCTCCATTGAAGAAACTTTCGGTCAAGTTACTATTGAAGCATTAGCTTGTGGAACTCCGGTCGTTTCATTTCCGAATGGTGGAAGTCTGGATATTATTAATGATGGTTTTAATGGCGTATTAGCCGGCGATTTTACATCGGAAGCTCTATCAAGAGCATTGAATACGGCATTAAATACAATTTTTGATCGAAATAAAATCAGAGAAGATATCCTGAAGAGATTTAATATCAATGATAAAGCCACGGAATATATCGAATTATATAAATCTCTTTTGAGAAAAAAGGCAACAAATATGGAAATTAGCACCCGCTTATGACTTGTACTATTCATAATTCTCCATCGGAAAAATGGACGAGTCAGCATCAGATGTCGTTGAATAACAAATGGGACAATTTTACCAAAGATGACCTTCTTGCAGTGTTTTTCAATTTTCTTGTGAGTTAAATATGAACTTTTTACTACTTATCTTGTGAAATTAAAAATAAATATGTATATTTGCATAATTAAAATGGAAAATTTATGCTCAATATACTAAATTCAACCTATATAAAAACCGATTCGGAAATCTTGTCTGAAATAGGAAAATACTTGAAACAGAGAAGAATAAACGATAATCTCACGCAGCAGGAATTGGCTGACAATATTGGCATTTCCAAAGATCAACTTTCAAAAATTGAACGCACCGGTAAAACATCATTGACGACATTGATTGCTATTTCCCGAAAATTCAATCTGTTGGAACAAATTTTAGATGTTTATAAAATACCCGAACTTACGCCAATGCAGAAATATGAAATAGAGCAAAAAATCGGCAAAATAAAAACAACTCGCGCAAGAGTCAAAAAATGAACAGTTTAAGAGTAAAATATCAAGGACAACTTGTCGGTGTTTGCGATTATGACGAAACAGCCGATAAAATCTATTTTCAATACCACCCCGATTTTTTGAAAACGGACGTATTGCTTTCACCTCTACTTTTGCCTTTAGAAAACAAGGTTTTTGAATTTGATAAACGCACTTACAATTTTGATACTTTCAAAGGATTGCCGCCGATGCTTGCCGACAGTTTGCCGGACGATTTCGGAAATAAAATGTTTTTGGAATGGTTGCAACAAAGCAACATTTCTCAACAAATACTAAATTCATTGGAAAAACTTTGTTATGTAGGTAATCGTGGAATGGGTGCGTTGGAATATGAGCCTGCAATCAAGGGAAAACTGCATGATACACGCATTGATATTTCCGATTTATTGGAAGTTGCCAATAAAATTTACTTCAAACGGGAATACGAAAGCGTGCCGCTCAACGATTACCATCAATCTCTTTCTACCCTGTTGCGTATTGGATCATCTGTTGGCGGTGCAAGAGCAAAAGCGTTGATTGCTATTAATGAAAAAACACAGGAAATCAAAGCCGGCGATATTTTGCATAAAGGCAATTTCAAATATTATCTTATCAAGTTCGATGGGTTGAAAAACGGACAAGAAATAGAGCCGAATGAATGCGGAATTTTAGAATTTATTTATCACAAAATGGCTGTTGATTGCGGGATTGAGAAGACCGAGTGTCAACTTTTTAGGGAAAACGGAAGAAGTCATTTTATGACTGAAAGATTTGACCGGCCGAATGGCGAAAAAATTCATATTCAGTCGCTTTGTGCATTGACAGGTGTTGATTTTCGGCAACCGTATCTAATTGATTATGAAGATATTTTTAGAGTTTTGAATCTGTTGCAAACCGATTATAAGGACAAGGAACAACTTTTCAGAAGAATGGCTTTCAATGTAGTTGCGTTTAACCACGACGACCACACTAAAAACTTTACGTTCATTTACCAAAACAGCAAATGGAAACTTGCACCTGCCTACGATTTGATTTTCTCTTACGACCCGAATAGTTATTGGTTGAGAAAGCACAATATCAAAGTGAACGGGAAAACAGAAAATATTATCCATAAAGATCTATTGACAATCGCTGAAAAAGTTGGAATAAAAAACGCTGAAAAAATTTTGAAAGATGTTCTAAATGTAGTTTCAGAATTTGTTTCTTATGCGGAAAGATATAATTACAGTAAAGAAAAAACGCAGATAATAGGTGAAGTATTGCCTAATAGAACAATAATAAAAAAATAATATGAAATATTATGTATCATCTCATATTGCGGAGGATGTTTTTTGGTTAATTTTAGTCAAATATTATTTATGAAGCTATCCATTATAACAATCAATTTCAATAATGCCGAGGGTTTACAAAAAACCATCGAAAGCGTTATTTCTCAGTCTTTCACTGACTTTGAGTATATTATAATTGATGGAGGTTCTACCGATGGAAGCGTTGATGTGATCGAAGCGTATGCAGATAGAATCACTTATTGGATTAGCGAGCCGGATAAAGGCATTTATAATGCCATGAACAAAGGGATACTTCAAGCGAAAGGGGAATATTGTTTGTTTTTGAATAGTGGGGATTTCTTGTATAAAGATACGGTACTGCAAAATGCAGCAGCAAAAATGTCTGATGCGGATGTTATTTACGGCAACGCCTTTAATGTAGATAATGACAAAAAAATAAGATCGAACATATTAATATCTTCTCAACTCAGTATGCGTAATTTTTATGCATCTTCGATACTGCATCCCGCTACTTTCATTAAAAAAAAATTATTTGAATCGTCCTTATACGATGAGCAATATCATGTAATCAGTGATTGGTATTTTTTTGTTCAAAAGATTATTTTTGAAAATTGCACGACTCAATATCTTAATATGAATATTTCTTGTGTTGTTCCTGCGGGAGAATCATTGCAAAATCCCATTCATTGGACGGAAAGGAAAAAAGCAATGGATGTATTATTACCCCAACGCATTCAAAAAGATTATGATACCTTACAATTGTATCATAATCTAAAAATAGACAATTTAGTCGATAATTATTTTCATGGGAAAGGCATAAGAAAATGGATCGCCTATTGTATTGTCAAAATAAATCTGATGTATCATCTTCTTTGCGTTACTTTTAAATGGAACAAAAATTAGATATTGCCTATATCCTGCATGCGTTTCCGGTTTTATCTCAAACGTTCATTGTCAATCAAATCATTGATATGATGGAGAGAGAACACAACCTGTCCATCTATTCTTTATATAACATACCGCCCCCTTATCATCAATGCGTAATTGATTCTAAATTAATAGACAAAACAAATTATATTCGGGATGTTCAATCAAAAAGAGAACTCTTCGGTATCATTTTGCATTTCCTATTTTCTTCCCCAAAACTCTGTTGGGGCGTTTTATCCTATATTTTAAAGGTAAAATTGAAAGAACATCAATCCTTAGATACAAAATTACTGTTATTAGCCAACGAATTACGTTCTAACGATTTTGATATTATACACGCTCATTTCGGACATACCGGAGCGGCCATCGCTCAACTAAAACAGTGGGGACTACTGCCGAAAGCAAAATTAATTACGACTTTTCATGGATATGATATTCATAAACCTTTTCTAAAACATGAATGTTATACTTCTCTATTCAAAACAGGAGATCTATTTACCGTAAATTCAACGTTTTCTATGAAACAACTGATTGATTTGGATTGTCCAATAGAAAAAATCTATAAATTACCGGTTGGATTAAACATTCATTTATTTCAGGTATTATCCTCCAAGAATAAAACAATCGAGGGTATCCGGATTCTTTTCATCGGACGATTGATGGCGCTGAAAGGTCCCAACAGAGTAGTCGAAATTTGCAATGAATTGAAAAATCGAAATATTAAATTCAATTGTATCATTATAGGAAGCGGGGAATTACATGATACGATTACCGAAAGCATTCAAACATACCGCTTAGAACAATCGGTACAATTAATCGAAAGCATAACTCAAGAAAATTTGATTCCGGTCATGAATAACTCGGATGTATTTTTATATCCGGGAATTTACGATTCCGACGGACGAGCCGAAACACAAGGTTTAGTGATTCAAGAAGCGCAAGCCATGAAACTTCCGGTTCTGATACCTGATGTAGGCGGAATGCAGGAAGGAATACTCCCTAATATTACCGGTTTTGTGATGGAAGAAAATAGCATCAACGCTTTTGCCGATAAAATCGAATACCTTTATCAAAATGAAGATATTCGGTTAAAAATGGGAGATGCGGCAAGAAATTTTGTTAGCGAGAACTATTCCATCCATCGTTTAGGGGATAAATTAGAAAAATTATATATGAAAATGAGTTGACGGCAATATGAATAAGATAATTAATTTTTTGAAATTTTTAAATAATTATTGGAAACAGCATCAAAAAGTTAAATATTCCAATATTCGTTTTTACAATTGGAGCCATGTTAAAATTTTTTATACCGGTGAAAATATCCATCGAAATGAAGCCGGTTTTTATTTTAAAAAATATGAAGATTATGGTTTGCATTCGGGGATTGATTTAGGATTAGGATTTGATCATCAAATAGCTGATAATTATTTGAGATTTCCCAATTGGATATTTTACTTTATTAAACCGTATTATAAAAAGGAAGAAATCAAACAATGGTGTAATTTCCTCTCATTTCCGTTGGATGATTTGAAAAAGAAAACACAATTTTGCGCCCTGATTAGTAGCCACGACCCCAATGGTTTACGCCAAGAAATATATAACGCGTTGTCCGGCATTGACAAAATTCGCTGTGGGGGAAAGTTATTGAATAATACCGACGAATTAAAAGTTCGATATGCAAATGACAAATTAGGATATTTACAGACGCGTTTACTTCCCTCGGCGGCTGAATATATTTCACATATATTAGATGAGTTTGAAAATAAATTAAAACAATTATTAGCATAAATGATGGATATTCTGGTTAGCGTATGTATCACAACTTATAATGTAGAAGATTATATCCCACAAACAATAGAGAGTGTTTTAATGCAAAAAACAACATTCCCTTTTGAGATTATTATCGGCGACGATGCAAGCAGTGATCACACGCGGCAAGTTTGCCTGTCCTATCAAGAAAAATATCCGGATAAAATAAAATTGGTTTTACATGATAAAAATGTGGGTGTGGGAGATAATAACTTTGCCGTCATCCAACAAGCTCAAGGTCAATACATTGCATGGTGTGATGGCGATGATTATTGGATAGACGAATATAAATTACAGTATCAATATGAAATATTAGAAAAATTTTCAGATGTATCTCTGGTACATACCGATTGGCTAAACATACGTGATTTTAACGATACGAAAAATGAAAGTAAAATTACCCAAAACGAAATAGAACGATTCAAACAAGGCATTGAATGTATTGAAATGCTGATTTTAAAAAGAGATTCGGGATGTCGTTTTTCTTCTTGTATGTTCCGAAAAGTATATTATATGGATGCGGCGACCAAACATCCCGCCCTGTTTTTTTCCGAACGAAATTGCAGCGATTTTTCAATATTTGTAGCCATGTATGCACGAGGACGATTCTATCATCTGCCTGTAGTTTCCACAGCCTATCGTATTCGTAAAGAGTCCTTATCGTTTACTCAGAATAAAGAAAAACGATATTTATATAATTTAGGATATTACCGCTTAATTGTATTCATTATTAAAACCTACCGCTTATCCGCAAATGTACGGGATATTGCACTCAAAAGAGAATTAAATGAATTATTGAAATATACCTTTTTTCATCAGCGAAAACAAGATGCCGTTGAATTGAAAAGTTTGGCGACAACAGCCGGTTATAAGCTAAGTTTTATTCAAAATATATTGTATCGGGGTAGTTTCAATAAAATATTGTATTTAATATTGCATCCCCTGTTAAGTATTGTGTTGAAATACTAAGTAATATGTCCGCACAACGAAACATACTCTACGATATAGCCAAAGGATTAGGAATCCTCTTGGTTATTTGGGGACATACCGATAAATGTTCCGCTTTCGATTTGATTTATGCTTTCCACATGCCGTTTTTTTTCATCGTTTCCGGTGTGTTTTTCAGGCAACAAGACAGGTTCGGCGAACTATGCAACGCAAATTTGAAACGCCTGATTTATCCTTATTTGCTTTTTTCGGTTTTGATTTATTTGTTTTACCTGACATGGGGATTTGTTTTCAAAAATCCGTGTGATTACAAGATCATTTTCAAAATTATTCCTTGGAAAGGCGTCATTTCCTCTCCGCTATGGTTTTTGATTACCTTGTTTATTGTTTCGACCTTGTTTTATTTTTTCTCCAAAATCAAAAATCCCTATGTATTGATTACGCTGACCTTGAGTTTGTTTTTTATAGCTCGCTATTGGCCGGTTCTTAATTATTTTTACTTGAATGAAGCCTTGCAATATTTTGTATATTATGCGCTGGGGTATTTATTTTTATCAAAATACGAAAACAAATACTTATCCCGGTTTTCCAAAATTCAAAAAACCGGTCTTTTCATCATCAGTTTGGTTGGATTTTATGGTCTGTTCTTGATTCGTAATGCGATTGATTTCAAAATAATAACGATTTTATTTTCGTTTTTAATCGCTGTTTTCGGCTCGTGGATGCTAATTCATTTAGCCGCTTGTTTGGAAAAAATCAAATATTTAAATCGAATATTGGCCTATATCGGACGTAATTCGTTGACAATCTTTGCCATACAATTGCCAATGATGGAAGTGAGCCGCCCGCTTAGTGATTTATTTTTTGAACGCTATACGCAGGAGTGGGTAGGCATTCATGTATTGATTAATTTAGGGCTTGCGATTGTGGCCGCCGAAGTTTTTTATCGTATCTTTCCGAAAATTTTACATAAAAACAAATGAATCAGGCAATTAATTATACAATCATTATACCTCACAAAGATATACCCGAATTATTGGAGCGGTGCATCGCGTCGATTCCTCAACGGGACGATGTCCAGATTATCGTTGCGGACGATCACAGCGATTGGACAAACAAGCAACCGTTCGATTTTCCGTCGCTCCAAAGAAAAGATGTCGAGTTAATATTCACTCATGAAGGAAAAGGCGGCGGCTATGCCCGTAATCAAGGCTTGAAAGCGGCAAAAGGAAAATGGATTCTCTTTGCCGATGCGGACGATTTTTTCACGGAAAATGTAAATGAGATTTTGGAACAATACAAGGATTCCGCTTCCGATTTGATATTTTTCAAATCATGCAGCGTCGATTCCGATACTTTGCAAGCTTCGATGCGCCATGCGTATTTTAATGGTGTTTTAGACCGGGGAAGCGACTATTTCCGTTATTTTTATTATGTACCTTGGGGAAAAATAATTCGACATGATTTAATTCAATCGCACGCGATCCGGTTTGACGAAACTCCGGTAGGAAACGATGTGATGTTTTCCATGCAAACGGGATATTATGCACAAAAAATAGAAAAATCAGATACGGTGCTGTATTGTATTACGGCCAGAGCCGGTAGTTGCGACGGCAATCAATCGTTAGAAGCAATGTTTTGCCGTTACGAGGTAGCCGTGCGTAGAAATTTTTTCCTGAAAGAACATCAAGCCGGATATGCTTGTACAGCCATTTTGCCTTTGATCATTCAATTGACGAAAAAAGGCGGTATTTCGTTATTAATGAAAGTATTACGAACGGCTCGGGAATATAACATCAGTATTTTTATCACAAATAACGGGAATTTTTTCCGGACTTTGCGGTTGCTTTTATTACAAAAGATGAGTGGAAAATAATAATTTATGAAAATCTTACAAATAGCAAATGGTGATTTTTTTTCCACTTACGGTGGAGGGCAAGTCTATGTCAAAAACGTAGTGGATGAAATGATTCGGCAAAACTTGGATATTACGGTTATTTCTTTTACCCGTCATTGCGGGCTTGACCCGCAATCTCCCTTTCAAAAACAAAATTACAAAGGCATAGACCTTTACGAAATATACCCAAAAGACGAAAACATAATCAAATTACTTATCCGGCAGATTAATCCGGATATTATTCATATTCACGCCGAAAAAGCAATGTTGTCCAAAATCGGCAAAGAATTGAATATCCCAACGGTTATTACGGCTCACCACGGCGGCATTGTTTGTCCGGCAGGAACATTGATGAATTATAAAGACGAAATTTGTAAAATTCCGGTTAATCATCAAAATTGCATGCGCTGTGTGTTGCGAAATACGCGATTCGGCGAATTTTTCTATCCACTGCTAAAAATATTGCCGCTATCGTTTCGTTTGAAAATAGGCAACCGGTTATCCCAATTGCCTTTTATCTATTTTGTTACGCCGGTTTTAAATACGAATTTATACATCGAAAATAAACGAAAAGAGTGGAATGCGATTGTTGAAAATACCGGTAAAATGATTGCGCCTTCGTATGCTATTGCCGAAAATATGGTTTTGAACGGATTGCCGCAGAAAAAAATAGAAATTGTTCCGCACGGAATCCCCGCTCTGCCTGGCCGTCATTGCGGCGAAAGCCGCAACCCCCTGAACAATGTGGAGATTGTGGGTTTAAAATTCTTTTATGTCGGCCGCATTGCCTACATCAAAGGTATTCATCTCCTGTTGAAAGCATTTGTGAAATCGGCAGAAGATTCCCGCCTGCGCGGAAATGACACGGAGTTGCATTTAATTGGTAATATACAAGGCGAATATGCACAAAAATTGCAAAAAAAATACAAAAATCATCCCCGTATTATTTTCCACGGAAAAATCCAACCGGATGAAGTTTCCAAACTGATTGAAAGTTTTGATATTCTGGTGCATCCGGCGATCTGTTTGGAGATTTTCGGATTGGATATTAGCGAAGCCTTATTGCAAGGTAAACCGGTTATCGCCACCCGTTGCGGCGGTGCAGAAATGCAAATCGAAGACAAGAAAAACGGTTTATTAATAGAACCGAATCAAATAGAAGCTTTGAAAATTGCGATGCGATGGATGATTGATCATCCGGACGAAAGACGGAAGATGGCGGAAAATGCACCTCAAAAAGTAATTTTAATGGATGAACATATTAAAAATATTGTATATTTGTACGAAAAATTACAATGCAAAAACGTTTAAGTTTCATAGTGCCGGTGTATAACGTGCGGGATTATGTGATTCGATGCTTAACGGCATTGGTCAATCAAAATATTCCTGCAACGGATTACGAAATTATCGTTGTGAACGACGGTTCGTCCGACGACAGTTTGGCATTGGTTACTGAATTTGCTCAATCGTATTCCAATATTCAAATTATTAATCAGGAAAATCAGGGAGTTTCGGTGGCAAGAAATAGAGGCTTCGAGTGGGCCGGAAGTCAATATATTTGGTTTATAGATTCGGACGATTGGATAACCCAAAATTGCTTAAAGGATTTGTTAGCAGTTTTGGAAGAAAATCAGTTAGATATGCTTTGTGTGGGTCCGAGCGTTGCAGCCCAAGCCGATTTCGATCATTATTTTAGTAAAGAAAAATCCTTATCTTCCCGTATTTCAGGAAAAGAAGCTTTACTGCGTGGAAATTATTTTATTGCACCTTGGTGTTATATTTTCAGGAAGGAGTTACTTTCAGAAAATAAAATTCAGTTTATGCCTCATGTTCGTTATGAAGATGAAGAATACATTCCGAGGGTATTATATTATGCCAAAAATGTAATGAATCTTACCAATTTTTCTGTTTACTTTTACTATATTTGGGAAGGTATGATATCCAAATCTACTGCTACAAAACTTATTTTTGATAAATTAGTAGTGGCGAAATCAATCCAAAATTTTGCCGCCCATTCTATTTCGGAAAAAGAATTGAAAGAAGTATTTCGCTATAAGAGTCATTCATTGATTTTATCCGGTTTCAATGACATTGCGTTAAATAAATCCAAGCATTTACTCAATCAATATATTCAAACAGCGAAACAATTAAAATTGTATCCATTTAAAATTGAGATCACTTCGATAAAAAGAAGTGTGTTATTTATTCTTTGGAATATTGTTCCGGGTGTGATGTGTCAATTAAAAAAACGCTGAAAATGAAGACAAGAAAGACACTCTGTATCGACATTAATTCGATTGTCCCTTTATACGTCAACAATTATGTTTCCGGTATAGGACGCACTACGCTCGAATTAATTGAAACTTTCGCCCAAATAAAAGACCAACTGCCTTTTGAGTTCATTTTATACACGCAAAACATGAAAGGAATCACCGGAAAAACCTTTCATCTGCCGTTTAAAAATAAACATATCTATTTGCGTAACAAGCCGGTATATAATCAACTCATCGCCGGATTGCACCTGAAAGAATCATTAATCAATTATGATTTATTCCATATTCCGCATAATTTCGATTTTGTGGCGCGACCCGAAAAAACCGTGCTAACCATTCACGACGCCTTGTTTTTCGCTTATCCCGAATCGTTTTTGGGACACGATTCGGCACGTAAAAATTATCCCGAATTGGCGCAAAAATGCAAAGCCATCATTACTTGTTCCGAATCGTCGAAACGCGATATTGTGAAATATATGGGCGTTTCCGAAGAAAAAATTACGATGATTCATTGGGGCGTTTCCACCCAAATATTTTATCCCGAAACAGCGGAAAACACACAACAATTAACGGAAAAATACAACTTACAGCATCCCTTTTTCATCATGGTTTCGTGCGACATCGGACGGAAAAACACCGAATTATTGATGGAAAATTACCGGAATTACCGGAAGCAAGGTGGAAAATACGATTTGGTCTTAATTTGGAAAAATCCACCGGTGGAAGTATTGCAGAAATATTCGGAAGAAATTGAAAATCAACACATTCGATTTTTTTCCGGTATAAATGAAAATGAATTGCGAATTTTCTATTCGGCTGCCGCCGCTTCCTTTTTTCCTTCAAAATACGAAGGCTTCGGTTTGCCCGTTTTGGAATCAATGGCTTGCGGAACGCCCGTGGTAACCTGCCGCAATTCGTCGTTGGAAGAGGTGGGTGGAGAAGCCGCTTTTTATGTTTCTTCCGAAAGCGAACACGATATGGCAACCTATATGCACGATTTTGAGCAAGGGATATACGACTTGGAAGATTTAAAAAAGAAATCGCTCCGTCATATCGAAAATTTCACGTGGCGAAAAGCTGCCCGGAAATATGTGAAATTTTATGAAAAATATATATAAAAATAGATTTGTAAGAAACTCACATTTTATGGATATATCGTAAATTATGAAAATGCTCAAAGAGATATATAGATATTGCCGGATTCTTTTGATTCGAATCATATCAATAGGGTATGCAAAACCCTGTCAAATCGGTGATTCTTTATTAATTCTCGCACCTCATCCCGACGACGAAATTTTCGGTTGCGCCGGATTGATCCAACACTGTTTACAACAAAAAAAGAGGATACAGGTTGTTATTTTAACCGGCGGCGAAAACGCATACGATAAATCGCTGATTGACAAAGAAAATTTGACAGAAGCAAGAAGAAATCTGACTTTAAAAGCAGCCCAAATCATCGGATTACCAAGCGAAAATATTCATTTTTTGAATTGGGGCGATGGAAAAATCCATGACCGTCTTTGTCATTCCCGCGAAGGCGGGAATCTTCTGATTCAGGAGGGGGTTCCTGCTTTCGCAAGAATGACGACAAAGGCAGGAATGGCGGTGGACACCATCTTCGCCCCACATCCTTTTGAAGGTTGGAGCGACCATATTGCCACCGCAAAAATCGCTTCTCAACTTGTTTGTCATTTCCGTGAAAACGGGAATCCTGTGTCCTTGTATTATTATTGTGTTTGGCTGTGGTATTCGATGCCAACATCCAAAATCAAATCATTGGATTGGAAACATTCGTTTTTACTATCCATGAACAAAAAAGAATACAACGCAAAATTGCAAGCAATTGAGGCTTATATTCAACCTCAAACTTCATTCGGAAAATCCTTTTCGGGCGAATTACCCGCTTTGTTTGTGAAAGCCAATCAATGGAAAAATGAATTGTATTTTGAAGAAAAATCATGTGGAAAATAGAAATCATACAAGATTGGAATAAAATTTGGGAACCGGTCTTTCAAGCCAAATGGTTGAAAATCATGGCTGAAAGCCCGAACGCTCACGTATTTTTTCATCCGGCGCTTATCAAAGCTTGGGAACAGGCTTTAAGAGCCTCAAAGCCTTTAAAGCCGCTATTTATCATCGGAACTGAAGACAATAGCAACATTGAAGTAATATTTCCTCTGGTTTTTTGGTGCCAAAATTGGAAAAACGCTTTCCAAAAACAAATTGTTCCCATTGGCGCCAACGATTTCGATTACCACGACCCGGTTTTTTCCAAAACAGTAAACGAAGAAACCATGCAATCATTTTATCACACATTATTACCCTTACTTCCTGATTGTGATGTGATTCGCTTCGACGGATTACACAAAAAATATATGCCTCAATCCTTTGAAATTCGCTCGGAAACCCTTTGTCCATACTTTCATATCGAATCTTTTTCAACGATTGAAGATTACACCAAAACATTGAAAAAATCGTTTGTAAGCGATTATGTGCGTACAACCAAACGATTGACAGAAAAATACGGCCCGGTAAGCACCCGTTTTTATTCGTCCAATGAAATGGAAACGGCTTTATGTCAATTGGATAAAATGTTGGAAATTCATCGCAAACGCTGGCCGAAAGCTTACAAAGTGCCGCATTTTCACGCTAATTTATTGAAAGAGGGTTTAACTAATCAAGTCTTGCTTTTTGCCGAAACTTCGGTCGAAAATCAACCGGTCGCATGGTATATCTGCTTCATTTACAAGGAAAAACTAATGTTGTATATGCCCGCCATCGTACCGGAATTTCAAGTCTATTCGCCCGGAAAAATCAATTTGTTAGCGTGTGTAAATTACGCGATCGAAAACCGGTTGAAAATGGTCGATCATTTGAAAGGCGATGAATCCTACAAGCGAATTTGGGCGAATCAAGAAGACACGGTTTATGATGTGGAAATGAAAAGTAAAGCATTGGTTTCGAGGATAAAAGAAAGTTTACTAATCCTTAAAAAGAAATATTTGAAATGAAAATCGCATACAGCATCGGCAAGTTGGGCAATTCGGGCGGCATTGAGCGCGTGCTTTCTACCAAAGTCAATTATTTGGCGGAAACATTTGGGTATGAGGTACATATCATTGTTGGCGGGAAACAACCGGAATCGCTGTTTTATCCGTTTTCCGATAAAATTCATTTTCACTATTTAGGGGCTGTCATTGCAGGCTTGACCCGCAATCTCCGGAAAAATGTTTTTCAGAGGATGGCGGATCAAGTCCGCCATGACAGCTTGTATCGGCAAAAATTAGAACAAAAATTGATTGAAATCCAACCGGATATTACAATTAGCACTTTTGGAAAAGACGCCGCTTTCCTCTATAAATTAAACGACGGCAGCCGGAAAGTGTTGGAATTTCATTTCACAAAAAATTATTTGAAACATTTGGGCGAATCGCTGCAAAACGATAAATTCCGCTTTATTCGTCGTTTTTGGTTGGATTTCTTACAAAAAAGAGAACGTCGTTGGGCAAAAAATTACGACCACATCGTTGTTTTAACTAATCGCGATAAACAGTTGTGGAGTGGGGGAGAACAATTTACCGTTATTCCTAATCCATTGTCATTCAATACAAAACGACTTGCTACCTTGGAAAATAAACGAATCGTTTCGATGGGACGGTTGGTATATCCCAAAGGATTTTCTTACTTAATAGATGCTTTTTCGCAGATTCACAAGCAATTTCCCGATTGGCAATTATGGATTTACGGCGACGGACAGGAAAAGCCGGTTTTCCAAAATCAAATAAATACGCTATCTTTGCAGGATAAAATCATTTTGCAAATGCCTGATGCGGATGTGGAAACGATTCTGCAAGATGCATCCCTTTTTGTTTTGCCGAGTTTGTACGATGGTTTTGGTTTGGTTTTGACCGAGGCAATGGTCTGTGGCGTTCCATGTGTGGCTTTCGATTGCGAATGTGGTCCTGCGGAAATTATACGCGATAACGAAGACGGATTTTTGGTAGAATTAAAAAATACGCAAGTTTTGGCTGCTAAAATGGCTGTTTTGATGGAAAATGTTGCGCTTCGGCAAACGATAGGAAGGAAAGCCGCCGAAAATATCCTGCGTTTCGACACCGGAAAAATAATGGCGTTATGGCAAGCGTATTTCAATCGAATATTACAGAACTGATCGTATGGAGTTGTTTTGTTATTTTGTATTTGCTTTATTAACCGTTTTCGGTTTGTATTTCCAGTTTCGCAACGATTATTACAAGTTGCGTCATCCGGTGCAGCCGAAACAATGGTTGATCGTCGATAATTATCAATTTTTGTTTCTGTTTTTCCTGGCGACTTCCATCATTTCCTGTGGCGGCGAATTAATGGCCAACCGGATGCTGACCACCATTCTTTTTTTGGTTATCGGATTGATTATCTACCGGAAACCGGCGATTTGGACGGTTACGACGATATTGTATACCGGTTATTTATTATGGTTGGTTGTGGCGTGGATTTATTCGCCCGTAAAAGATTACGGATTCCGGGTGTTTTTGAAATATTTGTATCCGTTTTTGATCATGCTTTGCGTTTCCAAAATCAATACCTCTATTGCTTTTTATCAAAAGGCGATACGGATTATTTTGTGGGTATCAATTTATGCGCTTTGTAATTTTTTGATTTTTATACACATACCGGTTCTATCGTCCATAACCAATTCCGTTACTTTTTGGGGACCGGCGATTTTAGATTTTTTCCCGATTCCGATAACGATTTGTCTGATTTATTATTCGTATTCCAAACAAGTTAAATATTTGATTTTAGCGGCTTTATTGGTTCTTCCGAGTATTCTTTTCATCAATCGAACCGGACTTTTGGCAGCTTCCGTTACGATTGTCATTTTTGCCGTTATCCGTTATAGATTGAAGTCATTGCCTTACGTTGCGTTGGGAGTTGCCATATTGGTCGGAACGACTTTGTATAACAAAAATTTTCGCGACAAAATGTTTGTCAAGCAGATGAGTACTGAAGAAGTCATCGAACGAGGCGAAGAATTAACCACGGATGACATTAATTCCAATGGCCGCTACGCGATGTGGGAATGGAGTTTGGCTCATTTTTTTCTTGACAAAGAAGCCACCGGTTCGGGTTTGGGCGTACTTCAACACGCATTTTATACGGTTCAGCATCCGTTCGGACGATTAAGAGTTGTTCACAACGATTATATTCAGATTTTGTGCGATACAGGACTTGTGGGCTTGATTTTATATGCGGCTATGCTGTTGTCGTTAATTATTCATTCCTTGATTTTGTATTTTCGGACTGAAATTCCGATTGTCCGGTTGGCGGCCTCGATTGCAGGAATTGGTTTAGCCGGAATGCTTTCAACATTATATACCGATAATGTGGTCAATTATTCGATGATGACATTGGGTTATCCGTTTATTTTGTATGGGATGATGTTGGGATTGAAAAAGCAATATGAATAAAAAATGATTAGCATCGTCATTCCACTATACAACAAGGAAAAGCACATTGCAAGAACTTTGCAAACGGTTTTCAATCAAACATTTCAAGATTTTGAAATCGTAATTGTCGATGACGGTTCAACAGATCATAGTATAAGCGAAGTCGAAAAATTCAACGATTCGCGCATCCGTTTGATTCAACAACCCAATGCAGGCGTTTCGGCCGCAAGAAACCGAGGAATCGAAGAAGCTAAATATAATTTAATTGCGTTCCTTGACGCCGACGATGAGTGGAAATCCGAATATTTGCAAACGCAATCCGAATTAGTGCAAAAATATCCCGAATGTAAGGTTTTTGCCTGTAATTATGAGTTCAAAAATGAAAACGGAAAAATAACGCCAACCATCATTAACAAATTATCATTCAAAGAAATAGGTGGCGTATTGGATAATTATTTTGAAGTAGCAGCTTGTTCGCATCCGCCTTTGTGGACTTCTGCTGTGGTCGCTAAAAAAGAGGCGATCTTGTCAATCGGCGGTTTTCCGACAGGCGTAAAACAAGGCGAAGATTTGCTGACTTGGGCGCGTTTGGCTGTAAGATATAAAATAGCGTATTCCAAAAACACATTAGCAATATTTAATATTAATAATGACGATTCCAAACCCAAGCGAAACCCGGTAAAACCGGATGTGGTAGGCGCCGAATTAAAACATTTAGGAGATTCAAATTCCGTAAAAGGCTTGCGACAATATAATTCGCTTTGGCACAAAATGCGGGCGAGTATGTATCTGCGATTAAATGACCGGAAAAACGCTTTCAGAGAAACGGGAATTGCATTGCGATTGAATCCATTGAATTATAAGCTTTTGATTTATATCGTTTTATTGATTTTACCTTTGAATATCGGGCGTAAATTGTTGAGATGAATATGTCGCTATCGCCCATCATATTATTTGTTTACAATCGCCCCGACGAAACACAAAAAGCATTGGCGGCGTTGCGGCAAAATATTTTGGCGCCGGATTCCGATTTATTTATTTTTTCCGATGCTCCGAAAAATCCGGATGTGGGGCAAAAAGTTCAACAAGTTCGCAAAATCGTCCATTCCATCGAGGGTTTTAAATCCGTTCATATCATCGAAGCGGAAAAAAATAAAGGATTGGCTCATTCGGTTATCGACGGCGTTTCACAAATCATAGAAAAATACGGCAAAGTCATTGTTTTGGAAGACGATTTGATAACTTCGCCCAATTTTCTTTCGTTTATGAATCAGGCTTTGGATTTTTACGAAAATAATCAACAAATAATTTCCATTACCGGATGCACGTATCGTCTTCGTATCCCAAAGAATTATGAATACGATGTGTTTTTTACGCATCGCATGGGTTCTCACGGTTGGGCGACATGGTTAAATTGTTGGCAAAACATCGATTGGAAGGTAAGTGATTATGATTCATTCAAATATAATATTCGTCAGAATTTAGCTTTGATGAAAGGCGGAAACGATTTACCGCGAATGTTGGCGGCTTGCATGAAAGGAAAAATCAATTCATGGGCAGTGCGGTTCTGTTATCATCAGTACAAAACGCAAACTTATACCGTGTGGCCGGCGCAATCGAAAGTTCAAAATATCGGCTGTAATGCAGCTGCATCGAATATGAAACGAGAAAAACCGCTCGACAGAATTGATTTTACACCATCTTCCGAAATCAAATTTTGTTTTACCAGTCAAATTTTTATTGATAAAACAATCAATCGACGGTTCTTGCTGAAATTCCGAATCGTTGTTCGAATCATTACTAATTTTTTAATCCGTTAAATGCTTGATTTTCAATGAAAATATTGCTGATACATAATAATTATGGTGTTTATTCGGGCGAAGAAAGGGTCGTTGATCAACAAATCCGCCTGTTTCACGAAATGGGACACGAAGTAGCTGTTTTCCGGAAAACGTCGGAAGGTTTGCGCGATACGTTGTGGGGCAATCTCAGTGGTTTATTGCAGGGATTTTATTCGCCCTCGTCGGTACGCGAAATCAAAAAAATCATGCAAAAAAATCGTCCGGATGTAGCGATTGTTCATAATTTGTATCCCTATATTTCTCCGGCCGTTTTGAAGCCGGTCAAACAAGCTAATGTTCCGATTATCATGACGGTACATAATTTTCGTTTGATTTGTCCCTTAGGTTTATTTATGCGGCGCGCCGAACCCAAACCTTGCGAAACCTGTTTACAAAAAGGCAACGAATGGCCGTGTATCCGCTACAATTGCGAATTGAATTGGGTTAAAAGCATCGGTTACGCCGGTCGCAATTGGTATGCGCGCAAAACAAAGGCCTATATCAAGAATGTTGATTTTTACGCTTGCATTACCCAATTTCAAATTGAAAAATTGGTAGAAGCGGGATTTGATGTCCAAAAAATGGTACATATATCCAATTTTTTGGACAAAATCGAAAGATACGAACCGCAATTGGGCGATTATGTAGCCGTTTCCGGTCGATTGAGTAAAGAAAAAGGAGTTGATTTGATTTTGCAAGCGGCGGCGCAAACGCCTGAAATTCAATATGTTTTTGCCGGATCGCCTCGTGCAGAAGAGCCGGTTACCGAGCCGGTTCCATCCAACTGTCGATTTCTGGGACATATTTCCAAAACCGAATTAAGCGATTTTTACCAAAAAGCGCGTTTTTTGGTCATTGCCAGCCGTTGTTACGAAGGATTTCCGCTAACCATTTTAGAAATTGCCGAACATGCTAAACCGGCTATATGCCCCACGCACGCCGGATTTTTGGAAATCATCGACCACGAACAAACCGGATTACTTTTTCAACCGAATAATCCGGATGATTTGACAGAGAAAATCCGCACCTTATGGAATGATCCCGAACGATGTATGGCAATGGGGCAGAATGCTTTACGGAAATTGGATACGCATTATACGGCGGAGGTTGTGAGGCGGAAGTGGGGGAGGTTATTTATACTCATCCCAACTCTTAATCGGAATATTCGCCATATCAATCTCACAAAACGCATGAATAAACGCCGCCGCCAATCGTGAATTAGTAAACAATGGAATATTGAAATCGATGGCGCCGCGCCGGATTTTGTATCCGTTCGACAATTCGCCGGCCGTTAGGTTTTTTGGGATATTGACGACCAAATCGATTTGTTTTTCGCGAATCATTTGCAGGGCATTGGGTAGGGGCGTTGTTTCCGAGGGTTGTGCTACGTGAATTGCCGGCACTTGATTGTCAATCAGGAATTTATGCGTTCCTTCGGTAGCGTAAATCGTATAACCTTTTTGTTGCAGCAACTGGCAAGATTCCAATAAATCGACTTTAGATTTCAGTTCACCGCTCGAAATCAGGATGTTCTTTTTCGGAATACGCATTCCCACCGAAAGCATTGATTTCAAGACCGCTTCGTAATAATCGTCGCCGATACAGCCCACTTCACCAGTCGAGGCCATATCCACACCCAGCACGGGATCGGCTTTTTGCAAACGCGAGAACGAGAATTGCGAAGCTTTGATGCCCACATAATCCAATTCAAACTCGCTTTTGTTCGGTTTTTCGACTTCTTCGCCCAACATGACACGGGTTGCCAATTCTATGAAATTGAGTTTCAATACTTTGGAAACAAATGGGAAACTGCGCGATGCACGCAAATTACATTCGATCACCTTAATATCATTGTCTTTCGCCAAAAATTGGATATTGAATGGTCCTGTAATTTCCAAAGCCTGTGCAATGGCTCGTGCTACCCGTTTAATTTTCCGAACCGTTTCAACATAAAGGCGTTGTGGCGGAAATTGAATCGTGGCATCGCCGGAGTGAACGCCTGCGAACTCAATGTGTTCTGAAATGGCGTAAGTGATGATTTCGCCTTTATTCGCAACGGCGTCAATCTCAATTTCCTTGGCATTTTGGATAAATTCGCTGACTACCACCGGATGTTTTTGAGATACATAGGCAGCCAATTTCAGGAAAGTTTCCAATTCCGATTGATTGGAACAAACGTTCATCGCCGCGCCGGAAAGTACATACGACGGCCGTACCAAAACCGGAAATCCGACTTCATCGACAAAGGCATTAATGTCGGATAAGGAAGTTAATTCTTTCCATCGTGGCTGGTCGATATTCAACCGGTCGAGCATCGAAGAGAATTTGTGCCGGTCTTCGGCGTTGTCGATTTTTTCGGCGGTAGTTCCTAAAATCGGAACGTTAGCTTTATCTAATGATAAGGCGAGATTATTTGGAATTTGTCCGCCGGTGGAAAGAACCACACCGTGCGGATTTTCCAATTCGATAATGTCCATCACGCGCTCGTAGGTCAATTCGTCGAAATAGAGGCGGTCGCACATATCATAATCGGTCGAAACGGTTTCGGGATTGTAGTTAATCATCACGCCGCGCCAACCGCGTTTGCGAATGGTTTCCAGGGCATTCACCGAACACCAGTCAAATTCCACCGACGAGCCGATCCGGTAAGCGCCCGAACCTAAAACTATTACCGATTTTTTATCGCCAAAATAATGAACATCGTTCTTTATTCCATTGTAAGTCAGGTATAAATAATTGGTTTGTGCAGGATATTCAGCTGCTAAAGTATCTATTTGTTTCACGACCGGAACGATGCCTTTTTCCTTGCGAATCTGACGCAAATGCACTTTTTCGTCCGTTGCCGTATCGGAATTTTTGTATAATAATTTTGTAATTTGAAAATCGGAAAAACCTTTCTGCTTGGCTGTTTGCAACAAATCGTCGGGCAATTCTTCTATCGAATTGTATTTTTCGATTTCCTTGGAAGTTTGATGAATCAATTGCAATTTTTGTAAAAACCACAAGTCAATTTTCGTCAATTCGTGGATTTTATCAATGGAATAACCGGCTTCCAAAGCTTGTGCGATAATGAAAATGCGTTTGTCGGTTGGTTCGGACAAGGCTGTGTCGATGTTGGCCACTTCCAAATCTTTATTGGCGACGAAACCGTGCATTCCCTGCGAAATCATGCGTAAACCCTTCTGTATCACTTCTTCAAAGCTGCGACCGATAGACATCACTTCGCCCACCGATTTCATACTCGAACCGATTTCTTTCGATACGCCGTGAAATTTTCCTAAATCCCAACGCGGGATTTTACAAACGATATAATCCAAAGCCGGTTCAAAAAACGCTGTTGTGGTTTTTGTAACCGAGTTTTTCAAATCTTGCAAGCCGTAACCCAAAGCTAATTTCGCCGCGATAAACGCCAACGGATAACCGGTGGCTTTCGAGGCCAAAGCCGACGAACGGCTCAATCGCGCATTCACTTCAATCACGCGATAATCTTCCGAAACTGTGTCGAAAGCGTATTGTACGTTACATTCGCCCACAATTCCGATGTGGCGGATAATGCGAATCGCTAATTCACGCAGTTTGTGATATTCTTTGTTGGTCAATGTTTGCGAAGGAGCTACCACAATACTTTCGCCCGTGTGAATGCCCAGCGGGTCGAAATTTTCCATGTTACAAACGGTGATACAGTTGTCATAGCGGTCGCGAACTACTTCATATTCAATCTCTTTCCAGCCTTTCAGCGATTTTTCGATTAATAATTGATTCGAATAATTGAAGGCTTTTTCGGCCAAAATCTGCAATTCGTCGGGATTATGGCAAAAACCGCTTCCCAGACCGCCCAGAGCGTAAGCCGCGCGAACGATAATCGGATAACCCAATTCTTCCGCCGCTTTATGGGCATCGGCAATGGTTTCTACCGCCACGCTTTTGATGGATTTTACGTCGATTTGGTCGAGTTTTTTCACGAATAATTCGCGGTCTTCGGTGTCAATAATGGATTGAACCGGAGTTCCCAACACTTTGAGGTTGTATTTTTCAAAAACGCCCGATTGGAATAGTGCAACTCCGCAATTAAGAGCCGTTTGTCCGCCGAATGACAGCAAAATGCCGTCGGGTTTTTCCTTTTTGATGACTTCTTCCACGAAGAACGGCGTAACCGGCAGGAAATAGATTTTATCCGCTACGCCTTCGGATGTTTGCACCGTGGCGATATTCGGGTTAATTAATATGGTGTAGATGCCTTCTTCTTTCAGGGCTTTTAGAGCTTGGGAGCCGGAATAGTCAAATTCGCCGGCTTCGCCGATTTTCAGGGCGCCACTTCCAAGCAAAAGCACTTTTTGGGGTTTACCCCCTCTGCCCCCTAAAGAGGGAACTGCGGACGCTAATTGTGCGTCCGCCAAAGCCCCCTTCAGGGGGTTGGTGGCGCCATTCATGTTATCAATAAACATATCAAACAAAAACTCGGTATCTGTTGGCCCCGAAGCCGCTTCCGGATGAAATTGCGCCGAAAACCAAGGTTGCGTCTTGTGCCGGATTCCTTCGTTGGAGCCGTCGTTCATGTTGGTAAACAAAATTTCCCATTCATCGCCCAAGGTTTTCGTATCTACTACATAACCATGATTTTGTGAAGTGATGAAACATTTGGTTGTTCCCTCCATTTGTACCGGTTGGTTGTGGCTGCGGTGTCCGTATTTCAGTTTGTAAGTGGTTGCGCCGGCGGCGATTCCCAACAATTGGTTGCCCATGCAAATGCCGGCAATCGGTTTGCCTCGGCGCATCGCTTCACGGATATGTTCGACGGTGATTTGGCAATGTTGCGGATCGCCCGGCCCGTTGGAAATGAATAAACCGTCGTATTCCAATTGATTGAAATCGTAGTCCCAAGGTACGCGGATAATGGTTACGTCTTTTTTCAGCAAACACCTTATAATATTGTGTTTCACGCCGCAATCGACCAAAACCACTTTTTTAGAACCGAAGCCGTAGGTTAGAACTTCTTTGCAACTGACACGGGCTACCAGATTTTCCAAATTCGGATCAATAAAATCTATATCACTTTGGCTTGTCATTGCGGCGGAAGCCGCAATCCTCTGATTAACGTCTTTTTGGGGATGGCGGGTCAAGCCCGCCATGACGTCAGGAAAAACAATTTTCCCCAACAAAGATCCTTGTTCGCGAATGATTTTAGTCAGTTCACGCGTGTCGATGCCGTAAATTCCCGGAACTTTATGTTCTTTCAGCCAATCGCCCAGACTTTTGCAGGCATTCCAATGACTGTATTCGTGCGAATATTCCGAGATAATCAATCCGCTGACATGAATTTTTTCCGATTCGTAAAACTCGGATAATCCGTTTACAATCCGGTCTTCGGGAACGCCGTAATTTCCTACTAACGGGTAAGTTACGGTCAGAATCTGACCGGCATAAGAAGGGTCTGTAAGACTTTCGGGATACCCGACCATCGCGGTATTGAAAACGACTTCGCCGGCAGCAGGCGCTTCATAACCAAAGGAATAGCCCTGAAACGTTAGTCCGTTTTCAAGTACCAATGCAATTTTCTTGTCCATAAAATGTTAATTGGGCTTTTATTAATCGGGATGCAAAGGTATGAAAAATAATTAAAAAATATGGAATGTAGTGGTTGCATTTTTCAAATATATTTGTATATCTTTGCGTTTGGTAACAAATTTGTAAGATATTTAGCACATGTGAGCTTGTGTACGCCCAATATGCGGGCGACCGAGAATAACCCCTTCTGCACGTTACGAAAGTCTTAATAATGAGGAATTTGAAAACCTTGTTGTACGCATATCAAAAGAAATTTTTGGTGTGGGATGTAAGGCTTTGGTGGTCTGTATGTAATCCTCTGAAATGTTAGCTTTTATCATTTCTTTATAGGATTCCAACTCTGTCTGCCGTGAGACGTTATCAGACATACTGTTTATCGGGTTAGCGACGTATTTGAGCAATGGCGAAGACTATGAAGACATGGTACTGTTCAGCCACACCCACGAAAGTTTTTTGCGGGAGTACATTGAGTTGCCCAACGGCATCCCCTCTCATGACACCTTCAATCGTGTATTTTCGATGTTGGAGCCGGATATTCTGCGCCAATGTTTGAACGATTACGGAAAGGATATCGCAGGCTTGTTGGCAGAGAAACAGATTTGTCTTGACGGGAAGAAATTGCGGGGCGTTTCTCCGACAAGTCGAGGCAATCATGGATTGTACATAGTCAATGCATGGGTTGCAGAAAACCGTCTTTGCATCGGGCAGAAAAAAGTGGAAGACAAAAGCAATGAAATTACGGCCATACCTTCTTTGCTTGATGAGATAGACATTGAAGATGCCGTAGTCAGCATAGACGCCATTGGCTGCCAACGGTCAATAGCACAACAAATTACAGCTAAAAAAGGACATTATCTGCTGTCGCTGAAAGAAAATCAGGGCAGTTTGTATGAAGATACCCTTTACGGTTTCCGGACGAACCGCCCCCAGAGTGTATCGGAAGAATGGGAATACGCTCACGGACGGTATGAAACCCGTAAATGCAGCATCCTTAACGCCAAAGAAGTGTTATTGAAAGAACATTTGGAACAATGGGCAGGTATCCAAACCTTAGTCAGGATAGAAGCTTGTCGGGAAGCGAATGAGAAGAAAACAACCGGACAAAGAAAGGATATGCAGCTGAAAATCTTGCTACTTTGAGAAAAATCGCCCTGCAAATCATTCATGACCAAAACGATAAACTCTCTCTTAAAAAGAGAAGACTCAAAGCCGCTTATGATATGAATTATTTAAAACAACTATTGAGCCCCTAATTTTAGTGCGTTTACCCTGGTTTTTTATTCATAAAAAAGCCATTGGAATAGTGATTGTAATTCCCATTAAGTAATAAGATGAATGTTGATGGAAACATTCTTGAGCAATTAACAAATAGAATACTATCAATTACGTTATCAACGTCGAGGCTACTCAAGGCACGAAGCAAGTCATGGCGTTTGCCGAAAGCGTCTCGAAACTGACCCAGGCCAAAGCCTCACTTGCCCCTGCCGTTCAGAAGGGTGTATTCACGTTTGAGGAATGTTGCCTTTATACTGGCATTTCACGAACATGACAGCAGGGATTTACGGCGAATGAAACACGCCTGTATTTCTTCCTGCTTCATCTTGCCAACGGTTTCTATTGGGAAAGGGATTGGTTTGAATACGGCGATGAGAGAATGAAGAGTCCAACTATCGAATTACTTTGCGAACGATACGATAGCGGAACATGGACACTCGGCACAAGCAATTTCACATTGGAAACTTTGAGTTCGGAAAACCAATACGGAAAAATGACCGGCGACCGGATAAAAGCCATGTTCAATTTCATTGAATTGAAAGGCGAAAGCCGAAGGAAATGAGAATAGTAACAAAGACCGCAGGATGTTCAATATTTTAGCGGAGCAAGTGTGTGTTTCTGTCCGATAGAAACCTTGCTCTGCGAGGCTAACATCCCGTCGGTCTAATCAATTCAAATATAAAGACAGTATCAAAATCATTCGTAAACAGGTTGAGAAATACGAAGAATTGCTAAGAGAACAAATAGAGAAGATTGAAAGGGCGAAGCAGAACACGCAAGATGCTGAAATACTTAGAGATAAAGTAGAATCTTTGAAGATGAGGAAATAAAATCTCCTGTTCCCCTTATATCAAAAATTTGGATTATGCAAATTTTTTGATGTGTTTTTTCTGCAATGTTAATTTATTAGTATCTTTGATGCGAAATTCAATGAGGATTAGACAATGAATTTTGTTGCAAACACATGATGTGTTCAAAGCTATGAAGCAAAAGCCATCAATGTTGGATTGACTGTATATCCACAATTTCTTGGGACGCTGTTCCAAAGATTGGAGGCAATGACAATACAAAATACGCAATTAGTAAAAAGTAATACCTTAAATCCGCAATTAAGCGATTAGATATATTAGCAAAGCGTTATAAATAAAATACTTAAAACGCTTTGCTGTTTGAAAAATTATCACTAAATTTAGTGCTCCCAACAAAAAAATAAAGTGGT
>BNWW01000023.1 GCA_025999115.1 Bacteroidia bacterium | reverse complement strand
GAGATGTACATACAGTTGCGAATAAGTATTTGCCATATAGTTAAAATTTTGATTTGTCAATGTCCACAAAGGTAATATAATATTATAATATCGCAAAATATGTCGCAGCTACGCAGCTCTGGATTTGTTTATGCTCTTATTACCGTGCGCTTACGCACACGGCTACAAGGATGTTGGCGCTATGCGCCTTTTCGCACAAACACATGGTTTTGCTGCTGATCCCATCTTCCTCGCAAGAGCTGCAAGAACATAAAGTAGCTAAAAGCGCGATTTGTAGAAATTTTAAATTTTTCATAAGCATTTATTTTAAAATTGTTAATAAAAATTTATCTGATGTCAAAAGTAATTACTGCAAATGTTAAAATCCAGTAATATAAACGGCTACGTGGTATTTTTTCGATTTTTGAAAATTTAACAATCTGGCTATTAATTGGTTACGAATTTTGTTGCGTGGTGTTTTTATGGGTTAAACGTAAGGTTTTATTAGATAATTTTATGGAAAAGGCGAGCTGGAAGCCTCAAAACCGATAAGCCAACCCCAGTTTCACCAAACCCAAAGCGCCGTACCCCATTCCCCAATTGAAGACGATTGGCCCTTCTATACGATGCTCAAAATGCCACCACACCTGCCCTGCGAAAAATACTTTGTTGCGCTCGGCCGGTTCTAAATATTTCAAGCCGCGATGCATCCAATCCATTCCGGCTTGAGCGGTAAAATAAATTCTTGTTCGGTCCCAATTGTAGATCAAAAAATCCATTCCGGGTAATAAAGCAAACCGGCAATCCATGATATTGGCGGAACGAGAACCGTCCGGATTGTCGTAAATATCCCAATGTTGCGTGCTTAATCCGCCAAATAGACTGCAATTTACTCTGATTCGGTTGGTTAAATGGAACCGGTATTCCAATTCCCAGGTTCCGTAAGAAGTTTTGTCATAGCCGACGGCTTTATATCCGAAGTCTCCTGTCAGGGCTTCATATTCTTTTTGTCGAACATTGTCTTCATCGTGCCAATAAGGCGACGGATATTCTCGTGCCAATAAGGATGAGGAGAAAGAAAAAGAGTGTTCTTTCTTGGTTTGGGCGAACAAAACGCTTGCTGTTGTTGTAAAAATAAATGCTATGAAAACGGTTTTGAATGACATATCCGAATGATTTAGTAGTAATAAATCCTATCAAGGTTTAAATCGAAACGACCTTGTGTTACGGAAACCGTTTTTTTGCCTTCTGCTTCCAAATTGAACGAAAAAACGCCGCTGACAATATTATCCAGACGAGTAATATACAAATATCCGGTGTGAATCGCTTCCATCCATTCGTTGGATTTAGGAGGCTGATAACGAATTTTGTCGATATACAAATCCGCTCGTTGGTATGGGTGGTTGATAGACAAAATAAATTCCGAATCGAATTGGCATTTGGCGTTGATGATTAATTGGTCGTCTTCCCTGTTGTATGTGGCGTGCGCTTCTGTCACACTGTATTTTCCGAACAATCCCCATTCGTAATGCCAAGATGCAATAACCAATTCGCCATTGACAAGACAACCGAAAGTTTTTTCGCCGGTTTGCGTTTCCGGCGGAAGTTCGGGAAACGGCTCGGTGCAGGATATATAAAACCCCAACGAACCGATAATCAAAGATATAAATAAAAACCGTTTCATCTAATACGATTCTTTCTCATTCGGAAAATCATTCGATTTCACATCCGAAATATAGTGTTCGACGGCTTCTTGAATGATACCGTGCAAATTAGCGTAACGACGCAAAAACCGCGGCGAAAATTCTTTGTTGATGCCGAGCATATCGTGCATTACCAACACTTGCCCATCGACATAACTGCCCGCACCGATGCCGATAATCGGAATTTCCACGGTTTCGGCTACTTTTTTGCCTAACAAAGCCGGAATTTTTTCCAAAACAATGCCGAAACAGCCCAATTTATTCAACAAACATGCATCTTCGAGCAATTTGTTGGCTTCGACCTCTTCCTTGGCGCGTACGGCATACGTTCCGAATTTATTGAT
This sequence comes from Bacteroidia bacterium, assembly GCA_025999115.1. The sequence goes on along the minus strand of BNWW01000023.1, from coordinate 32,704 downwards.
CGATTGCGGTGTTAATCCCAAATGCCCCATAATGGGAATACCGGCCGACAAAATCCGTTCGACCGATTCTTTGATTTCCGCGCCGCCTTCCATTTTCACGGCATCAGCTCCGGTTTCTTTCATGATGCGGATGGCCGAACAAACGGCTTCTTTCGAGTTTCCCTGATAAGAACCGAAAGGCAAATCTACGACTACCAATGCGCGTTTTACCGCTTTCCGGACAGCCTGCGCGTACCAAATCATTTGGTCGAGCGTAACGGGGAGGGTGGTTGTATGTCCCGCCATGACGTTTCCGGCCGAATCGCCGACCAGAATTATATCCATTCCGGCTTGGTCGATGATGGTGGCCATAGAGTAATCGTAGGCTGTGAGCATGGAGATTTTTTCGCCGCGTTGCTTCATTTCGAGCAGGCGTTGTGTGGTTATTTTGCGGATTTCTTCTGTTATTGCCGACATCGTATTTTATATTTTTTTAGGGCGCAAAGATACAGAAAATCTTACAATTACACACAGACGAATAAAAAACTCCCCAAATTTTCTGCAAACTTGGGAAGTTGATTTTTTAATTATTGGACTTATTCTTTGATGAATTTTTTGATTACAATGCCATTCCCGGTTTGTATTTTAAGAAGATACGCTCCTTGCAGCAATGCCGAAACATTGATTTGCACACTACTGCTTGTAATTACATTTCGGCCGGCCAAATCCAAAATATCAATATTCTTGATTTGGGTTTCCGTTTGAATTTCCAATTTATCACAAACGGGATTGGGATAAATGGAAATATCGTTTGCCGAAATTTCATGGATGGCTGTAATTTGGCGTTTCAGTTCAAATGTGTCGGTCGTTGCTACACTCCATTGGCCAGATAAATCGCGGAACTGAATGTGGAAAGCGTGTTTGCCTTCGCTCAATGTGGCGGGCAATTCGTATGCAGGATTTATTTCGTAGGGTGTAACCGGCGTTTCCAAAATTACCGATTGATGTTCCGTAAAATCGTTATCGTACCAATAACGGTAAGCGGCGATTTTATTTCCACCTTCAGGCAGAATATTGCCTTTGTAAAATGCCTGCGTATGCACGGTACTCCAACGACCGGCGGCATCCTTCGCTCGAATCGAAACCGTATGCAAACCTGTGGCAAGCATATTGTTTTCAAAAAGATTGTTTATCATAACAATTTCCCCCGAAATATTTTGCGATATTCTTTCCGCAAAATTGCCGTCCGACCAATATTCGTATTGCACGATTGCATTGTCGCTCATTTCGCTTACTTTGTAGAATAGCTTACTATGTACTACGCTCCATCTTGTATCATCTTTCGCCCTGATATGTACCAGATGCAAGCCTTCAGACAGGCCTGTGGTCTGCAGTTCGGTAATTTGCACCGTATTACCCTGCGTGGCTTGTGTAATCCGGCCTGCAAAATTGCTGTCGAACCAATATTGTAGCGTTTGGATTTGCGCCGGGAGAGCGAACGGCAAACAACAAAAGGCGAGGACAAGTATTTTATGTTTACTTCTCATATTCGTCTGTTTTTAATTGTCCTGCGCTTCGATTTGAATATTGACAGGTAATTTACCTTCTGCATCCGTTTCGAATGAAACTACTCTCACATTGAAATGAGGAATAACCGGTAAACGACTTTCTTTGAAAGGAACGGAAGTCCCGAAAATGCCTGTGTCCGTACCATCGCTTCCTGCGTTTTTCCCTCTACATTCGGCTTTTAAGTGATAATCGCCGTTGTAGGGATCAACAAATACGTTGGCGTATGGTTCGTTGGTAATTTCATTGGAAAACGTATTGCCTTCAGCTGCCCATGTAAAAATTGAACCGCCTACCCATAAATTATAGGAAAACGTATTATTGTTGCCGGAAAATATCGTGTTATTGTCTGTTGCTTCAGTGCTTACTATAAAAATATTATTGGATAAGCTGCAATTTTCAAAGTTGCTCATGCTGCTCTGAATCCAAAAAAGGCAATTATTGACAGTTGCCCCATAACAGTGAGGATAATATTCTCGAAAAATACATTTTGAATAACCGGCTTGAATAGTAGCGCCATTACCGCCACCGCCATTTATTTCACATTCGGTTATCAAATTGTTATAACCTGTGCCATCCAGAGAAAAAACACTTCCGCTTGTTTTACAACGGCTTATGATACAATTGGATACATTATCAAGATAAAAACCGCAATAATCAAACCGGAGTCCGGAAATGGAAGTTCCGCCGGCATCCCGGCCGATAATAAAACTGCCGTTTGTAATAGCGGAAGAACTGCCGCCTGTATATCCGGCGCCGTAGATGGATACTTTTTTGTTTACGACCAGTGTACTTGCAATATTTTGGTCGCCGTCGTAACCTTCCCAAACATAATCAACCAAACTGAATGTTCCGGGTGGAATGTACAACCGGTCATTGTCGTGCAAGGCATCTACTGCAGCTTTGATATTAGAAAACGTAAGTGTAGCATTCTCCCGCTCAATAACGAACACTTGCGCATTGGCAATGCTGCAAATCCAACTTGCTGTAAATAGCAAAAAAAGATACTTTTTCATCACACTTCTTGTTTTACTTCCGTCCTTACCGGAAGATTTTAAATTTTTGATTTATAGAATGTTGTAAAATATTATCGTTTCAAATTTCAAATAATAAAAAGCGTGATACTTAAAATATCCGCTTCGTGTTGGTGTCTGACATAACCTTAGTATAATACGAATAAGTTTAGTTCACGCTTCACGTGAACATTAAACTTACTTTCCTTATACTTTAAAGTTGTCAGACTTTGCACGAAGAAAGATAAAAGCCTAATGCTTTTTCTAATATGTTATTCCGCGCACGTTTGCACGGTTTGTTGCTTTTGACATTGTTTCATTTGCTTTTTCAAAATACAAATCAACTATCGTTTTTATTATAAACTTTTACACTCAAATATGTTCCGAATTTGTCGCCGATTTCAGCAAAAGGATAACCGTAGTTATCATAATTTTTCGAAAAACCGGTTTTATTTTTCTTATTCAGCAATACTAACAAATCCCAATCCGAATCGGGCCGGGCATCGCCTCGCGCCTGCGAACCAAACAATATTAACCGGTCGTTGGGTAAAATTTTGCATTTCAAAGTGCGAATATTTTCTAAAATTTCCGTATTCATCTTTTCAGATATTTACGACCGCAAATTTACCGATTTTATTTGAAATAAATTTTTTTTCGGTTTTAGCGAATATGAAAAACAGGAAAAAAGCACTATCTTCGCAGAATGAACAAACAAAATATAAAATTTTATGAGCAATATCTCTTTCGATTTGAGAAAAATAAAAGCGATAATTTTTGACGTTGATGGCGTTCTCTCTCCTGATTCCATTCCTTTGCATCCTTCGGGCGAACCGATGCGCGTTATCAATACCAAAGATGGATATGCGATGCAATTGGCGGTAAAACAAGGTTTTATATTGGGAATTATTACGGGAGGCGATACGCCGTCTGTGCGCAAAAGATTCGAAAGTCTCGGTTTTCAATATGTTTATCTGAAAGCGAAATATAAGATGAACGAATTTCTCGATTTTCTACAAAAAACAGGATTGTCGCCCGACGCAATATGTTACGTGGGCGACGATATTCCCGATTACGAAATTATGCAAATCGTTGGACTTCCTGCTTGTCCCGCCGACGCCGTTCCCGAAATCAAAGCTATTTCCAAATATATTTCACATAAAACAGGTGGACAAGGCGTGGGGCGTGATGTGATTGAACAGATTTTGAAAGCGCAAGACCGCTGGATGCAGTCTGACGCTTTCGGATGGTAGAATGGGGAACGCAGATGACACGGATAACATGGATTTACGCAGATATAAATCAGCGATAATCTGTGTTATCCGCGTTCTAATAAAATCAAATTTTTCCAACCAAGTCGATGCCGGGTTTCAAAGTGCTGTCGCCTTTTTTCCATTTGGCGGGACATACTTCATTCGGATGTTTGGCTACAAATTGCGCAGCTTCTACTTTGCGTAACAATTCCGCGGCATTGCGACCGATGCCGTTGTCGTGAATTTCCGTTACTTTGATTTTGCCTTCGGGATTCACTACAAACGTGCCGCGATAAGCTAAACCTTCTTCTTCGATATACACGCCGAATGCGCGGCTCAATGCGCCCGTAGGATCGGCCAACATCGGGTAATTGATTTTGCGAATCGTTTCCGAAGCATCATGCCAAGCTTTATGCACAAAATGGGTATCGGTGCTGACGGAATAAATTTCTACGCCCAATTCTTGAAATTTAGCGTAATGTTCGGCCATATCCGCCAATTCGGTCGGACAAACAAATGTGAAATCAGCCGGATAGAAAAAGAATACCGACCATTTGCCTTTTAAATCATCGCTACTTACGGTTTTAAATTCGCCGTTGTGATACGCTTGTACCTTAAATTCAGGTAACTGAGAATTAATAATAGGTGTCATCATTTTTTGTTTTTAAATTGTTATAAATTAAATTGTTTATTTTTTCTGCAAATTTACGACGAATATTTGCATAAATCAAACTGATATTATTTATCTTTGCATCAAAAAAATTTATAGCAATATGAACATTCAACAATTAGATTATCTTATCGCCGTCGATAATTTTCGACACTTTGCCAAAGCGGCCGAATTTTGCAATGTTACGCAACCCACCCTCAGTATGATGATACAGAAGTTGGAGGACGAACTGAATGTGAAAATTTTCGACCGCAGCAAACATCCGGTAGAACCGACCGTCATCGGAAAACAAATTATCGAGCAGGCGCGGATTTCAAGCCGCCATTTCAAACAAATTCGCGAAATGGTTGAAAATGAACAGAATGTGGTAAAAGGAATATTCCGTTTGGGGATTATTCCGACTATCGCTTCTTATCTTGTTCCGCTTTTGTTGCAAAAATTTCAAAATCCGGATACGAAAATCGAGTTGATTTTGAAAGAATCGACTACTCGCAACACGATCGCCGAAATCAGAAACGGTACGTTAGACGGCGGTATTATGGCCGGCCCGCTCCATCTTCCCGATTTGGTGGAATATCCGGTTTATTACGAAAAATTTTATGCCTACGTTTCGCCGCAAGATCCTGTATATCAACAAAAAGAAATTGATTTGGAGCGTATCAATATCGACCATATCTGGTTATTGGAAAACGAACATTGCCTCCGCGGACAAATCGAACGTTTGTGCCAAATGAAACGTCAAGCGGCATCTGACGGCCATTCGCCGATTCGCTACGAATCGGGCAGCATCAGCACCTTAATTAATGTGGTCGATTACAATCCCGGCTTTACGATTATTCCCGAAATGCACGCCATGGGTTTGAGTGAAGAAAAACAAGAAAATTTGCGGCCATTTAAAAACCGGACAGCTGTGCGGGAAGTGAGTTTGTTTGTGAGTAATGAATATGTGCGTAAGACATTGTTGGATAATATTTTGGAGATTGTGAAGGCGGCGGTTCCGAGGTCGATGCAGAGTGCGGAGTTGAAGGCGTTTGTGGTGGATTTGTGAAAGAAACGAAATGCAATCAAATGGTTGATTGAAAAACAGGTTAACTCCCAATTTGCACTTTTTAATAATTTATTGTAAGTTTACAAACATTTTTAACACTACTTGCATGATTACTTTTTTAATTGCCCTTGCCGTGCTTATCGCCGGCTATTTCATTTACGGAAAAATAACCGAGAAAATTTTCGGCATCGAATCGAATCGTCCCTTGGCAGCATTTACCAGGCAGGATGGCATCGATTATATTCCGATGAAACCGTGGCGTATTTTTATGATTCAGTTTTTGAATATCGCTGGTTTAGGGCCGATTTTCGGAGCCATTATGGGCGCTAAATTTGGTGTGGCTTCATATTTGTGGATTGTTTTCGGTTCGATTTTCGGGGGCGCTGTTCACGATTATCTTTCGGGAATGATTTCGCTCCGGATGGACGGCGCCAGTCTGCCCGAAATTCACGGAAAATATCTTGGAAAGGGCGTGAAACAGTTTATGCGCGTTTTCATGGTCGTTTTGATGATTTTGGTGGGCGTGGTTTTTGTGGTCGGCCCGGCCGGATTATTAGCCGATCTTACGCCCGGTTATCTGAATACGGCGTTTTGGATCGGTGTGATTTTGGTGTATTATTTTTTGGCGACGATGTTGCCGATCGATAAAATAATCGGAAAGATTTATCCGTTTTTCGGATTTTGCATTTTATTTATGGCCGTCGGTATTTTTGTGTGTTTACTGATTCATCATCCGGCTTTGCCCGAAATTTGGGACGGATTGGCGAACCGTCATCCGCAAGCCGCCACGAATCCTATTTTCCCGATGATGTTTGTGTCGATTGCTTGCGGCGCCATTTCGGGTTTTCACGCCACGCAATCGCCGCTGATGGTGCGTTGCATGACCCACGAAAAATACGGACGACCCGTCTTTTTCGGTTCGATGATTGCCGAAGGAATCGTTGCTTTAATTTGGGCGGCGGCGGCTTCTTATTTCTTTTTCGATACCGATCAAGGTAGAAGTATTTTTGCCGAAGGAACCAACGCCTCAATTATCGTCAATGCGATTTCACGCGATTGGATGGGAATATTTGGTGGAGTTTTAGTAATTATGGGTGTGATTTTCGCTCCGATTTCGACCGGTGACACCGCTTTTCGTTCGGCGCGACTGATTATCGCCGATTTTTTAAAAATTGACCAAAAACCAATCCTGAAACGTTTGTGGATAGCAGTTCCTTTGTTTATTCTCGCCGGTTTTATTTTGGCGTACAGCCTGATTGACAAAAATGGATTTGAAACCATTTGGCGCTATTTTGCGTGGACAAATCAAACTTTGGCCGTGTTTACGCTTTGGGCGATAACCGTTTATCTGGTTTTGAACAAAAAACCGTATCTTTTTACTTTGATTCCCGCCTTGTTTATGACGATGGTTTGTTCGACCTTCGTTTTTGCGCAGGAAGAAGGTTTTCTGGGATTAGATCAGGGAATTTCGTGCATTTTGGGCGGCATTGTAACCTTGGCGACTTTGATTGGTTTTATAATTTGGAAACGTTCTGTAAAAATTGCTTAAAAATATGAATATCAAACAATTATTGGCAGAGGCGCAACGCGCAGGGCGTACACTTCCTCTGCTTTCGGACGAAAAAATCCGAACGGTTTTAAACGCGATTGCCGATGAATCGTTGTCGCAAACCGGTTTGATTTTAGCCGAAAATCAAAAAGATTTGGATAGAATGAATCCCGGTGACCCTAAATACGACCGCTTAAAACTGACGGAAGAACGATTAAACGGCATTTTGGCGGATTTGCGGAATGTGGCGCAATTGCCTTCGCCGTTGGGTCGTGTTTTAATGGAAACCGTTCGCCCCAATGGATTGAAAATCAAAAAAATACCGGTTCCATTCGGTTTAATCGGTATCATTTACGAAGCGCGTCCCAATGTGAGTTTTGATGTGTTTTCGTTGTGTTTCAAATCGGGCAATGCCTGTGTGTTGAAAGGCGGTTCGGATGCCGAATATTCCAATCGCGCCATTGCCGGCATTATTCGCCGGGTATTGGAAAAACACCAAATCGACCCGGCTGTTTGCACGCTTTTACCTTCCGATCGCGAAGCCACTTCCGAATTACTGCAAGCGGTTGAATACGTGGACTTAATCATTCCCCGGGGAAGCAAAAATCTGATTGATTTTGTACGCGCCAACGCCAAAGTTCCGGTCATTGAAACCGGCGCCGGCATTTGCCATACTTATTTTGATGCGGAAGGCGATGCGGAAAAAGCCCGCACCATCGTTTTTAATGCAAAAACGCGACGAGTGAGTGTTTGTAATGCTTTGGATTGCTTGATTATACATCAAAACCGATTAAATGATCTGCCGAAAATCTGCACTGATTTGGTCACGAAAAATGTGATTATTTATGCCGACGCACCGGCTTATCAATCTTTAAAAAATCATTATCCTGACGAATTATTGCAACCGGCTACGGACGAAAGTTTCGGCACCGAATTTTTGGATTATAAAATGAGTATTCGCACGGTCGGCTCGAAAGAAGAAGCTTTGGCGCACATCACGCGATATAGTTCCAAACACAGCGAAGCGATTATTTCGGAAAATCTCGAAACGCAGGCCTGGTTCCGGCAAGTTGTTGATGCCGCCTGTGTGTATTCCAATGCTTCGACGGCTTTCAGCGATGGTGCACAATTCGGTTTGGGAGCTGAAATCGGTATCAGTACGCAGAAACTGCATGCTCGCGGGCCGATGGCTCTGCAAGAATTATGCAGTTATAAGTGGATTATTGAGGGGGAGGGACAGACGCGAGAGTAGCTGATTACAGCACCTCACTCCCCGCCAAAACCTCCCGCGCCGGCTGAATCACCGCCAAACTCCCATCCGCATTTTCAGCCGAAAGGATCATTCCTTGTGATTCGATGCCTTTGATTTTGCGCGGTTCCAAATTTGCGATGAAACAAATTTGTTTGCCGATGAGTTCTTCGGGTGCGTAATGTTGCGCGATGCCGGATAAGATCGTTCGTCCACCCAAACCGTCGTCGATTTTGAATTGCAGTAATTTGTCGGCTTTCGGAACTTTGGTACATTCCAACACTTTACCTACGCGAATGTCTAATTTTGTGAAATCATCAAAAACGATGTTCGATTTTATGGGTTTGGCTTGATGATTTTTCAATTCGTTGGCTTTTTTGGAAGTTTGTAATTTTTGAATTTGGACTTCGATGGCGTCGTCTTCGATTTTTTCAAATAATAATTCCGGTTGATTCAGCGGGTGTCCCATAGTTAATAAATCAATTTTACCTAAATCATTCCAATTCGTTTCTCCGTCATTCCTGCGAAAGCAGGAATCCCTCGCTAATTCAGAAGATTGCGGGTCAAGCCCGCCATGACGTAGAGTAGAAGCACAATGACCAATCGTCATATTTATCATTTTCCGCAGTTTCTCTGCCGAAAACGGTAAAAACGGTTCAAAAGCAATCGCTAAATTCGCAGTAATCTGCAAGGCGATATTTAAAATAGTCGCCGCGCGATTGGAATCGGTTTTAAAAACTTTCCAAGGCTCGGTGTCGGCTAAATATTTGTTACCGATGCGCGCCAAATTCATGGCTTCTTTTAAGGCGTCGCGGAAACGATATTGGTCGAGATAATGTTCCAAATCGCGTTTCACTTCCGTAAATTCGGCAATCGTTTGCTGGTCGTAATCGTTTAATACGTCGCGAGCGGGAACTTTTCCATCGAAAAACTTATGCGTCAATACCAAAGCGCGATTGATAAAATTCCCCAAAATAGCCACTAATTCATTATTATTCCGGGCTTGAAAATCTTTCCAAGTAAAATCGTTATCTTTTGTTTCGGGAGCATTGGCGGTTAAAACATAACGCAAGATGTCTTGTTTGCCGGGGAAATCTTCCAAATATTCGTGCAACCACACCGCCCAATTGCGCGAAGTGGAAATTTTATCGCCTTCCAAATTCAAAAATTCATTGGCGGGAACATTGCCGGGCAAAATATACGAACCGTCGGCTTTCAACATCGCCGGAAAAACGATGCAATGGAACACTATATTGTCTTTCCCGATGAAATGCACCAACTTGGTTGATTCGTCTTTCCACCATTTTTCCCAATCGGCGGGCGAATGTTCGATGGTGTTGGAAATATAGCCGATCGGCGCGTCGAACCAAACGTAAAGCACTTTTCCTTCGGCGCCTTCCACCGGTACGGGAACGCCCCAATCCAAATCGCGGCTCACCGCGCGGGGTTGCAGACCCATATCGAGCCACGATTTACATTGTCCGTAAACATTGGATTTCCATTCTTTATGGTCTTCCAAAATCCATTTTCGCAACCAATTTTCGTGTTTATCCAAAGGCAAATACCAATGTTTGGTTTTTTTCAGAACGGGTACGCTGCCCGAAATGGCCGATTTCGGTTCGATTAATTCCAACGGACTCAACGAAGTTCCGCAGGCTTCGCATTGGTCGCCATACGCGTGTTCATTGCCGCAATGGGGACATTTGCCGGTTATGTAGCGGTCGGCCAAAAATTGTTGGGCTTCTTCGTCGTAATATTGTTCGGAAGTTTTTTCTACAAATTCACCTTTCTCATACAATTTCCGGAAAAATTCGGCGGCTGTTTTGTGATGAATTTCCGACGAAGTACGCGAATAAATATCAAACGTAATCCCGAAATCTTCAAATGATTTTTTGATGATATAATGATAACGATCGACCACTTCTTGCGGCGTAATGCCTTCTGCTTTGGCTTTTAGGGCGATAGGTACGCCGTGTTCGTCGGAACCGCCGATAAACAATACTTCTTCGCCTTTCAAACGGAGGTAACGCGCATAAATATCCGCCGGAACATACACGCCCGCCAGATGTCCGATATGAACGGGGCCGTTGGCGTAGGGCAGGGCAGAGGTAATGAGGGTTCTTTTATAACTCATAATATGATTTTTTCAGGCGCAAAGGTATAAAAATAACGGTTCCGTTCAAAACGAAACCGTTAGGAGTTCTTCTTAAAAAACCGGTTTTTTAGAAACGATAGTAAACGCCCAGATTCAGAATGCCTTTGTAGCCGACACCGAGATCTAAAAATCCGCCGAAATCTTTACCTACGGAGAGGCCGATCGGGGTAACTTGGAAGTTCGGCCACGGGAAAGTGTTGTTTTGCTTTGAATGAATCAAATCGGTTTGCTCTTGATCTTCTCCCGTTACATTTAGTGCATTGTCATCGGGAGTATATTTAGTATTAATAATATCAAAACCCAATCCTAAAAAGCCATAGCATGAAAACCAATCGTTTCTGTAATAATCTAATTTGCCTTCGAGTGAAAATTTGTAAAAGTGAGTGATTCCACTTCCGATTTGTTTTCTTGTAACTTGACCGTTATTAATAGCATCCACGAGCATGGCGTTGTAACTGTTGTTCATATACATTGCCGAAGCGCCTAACGCAAAGCGATTTGACAAGTAATAACGGTAAGTTAATCCTATATCCGCCGAATTGTCAATGTTGTCCGGTGTATAAATACCCCAAGTTAACATGGAACCCATCACATTGCTCAAAACAGCCATCATGGCAGTGGTGGACCATACGCTGTAATTCGCCGAAATTTCCTGTTCTCCTTTGTGTTTTTGCGCCTTAACCGAGGGAAGGCACATTGCAATTGCCAATAAGGCGATAATAAACTTCTTCATAACTTCAAAATCATTGTTTATTTATAATTCGGCAAAAGTAAGTAAAGTTTGTGAAATATAGTTATGTTTTAAGTAAAAATAACAAAAAAGGCTTCATTTCCATTCTTTCAAATATTTGTACAGCAAACGAACGGGCAAACCCATGACATTGTAAAACGAGCCGCTCAAGCTTTCCACGCCGATATAGCCGATCCATTCCTGTACGCCGTAAGCGCCGGCTTTGTCGTAAGGGCGGTATTTCCGGACATAATATTCGATTTCATTTTCATCCAATTCGGCGAATTTGACTAACGAAACGGCGTAAAAAGCCTGTTGTCGTTCTTTGGTCGAGAGGCAAACGCCGGTAATTACTTCATGAGTTTGGCCGGATAAAATGCGGAGCATTGCTTGGGCTTCTTCTTCGTTTTGCGGTTTTCCATAGACTTTTCCGGCTAACCAAACGATGGTGTCGGCCGTAATCAGAAAAGTATTGTCGCTCATGACGGATTTGTAAGCATCTGCTTTTTCCCGGGCGATATATACCGGAATTTCCTCTTTCCAGAGTGTTGGCGGATAAGATTCTTCGATATCGGGCATTGGTTTTACTTCAAAAGCGATGTCCAAACCTGACAATAATTCGCGTCTACGTGGTGATTGCGAACCTAAAATGATTTTGTATTGAGAAAGATTTTCTAACATAATTTTTAATTTAAAACACAAAGGTAACGATTATTTCTCAAAAATATTTGCAGAAAAAAAAAAAGTATTTATCTTTGCAGCCGCAAAATGCCAAATGGAAGGCATTTTCGGAAAATGCGAAAGTAGCTCAGTTGGTAGAGCACGACCTTGCCAAGGTCGGGGTCGCGGGTTCGAGTCCCGTCTTTCGCTCTCACGTTTTTCAAATAATTAATTGGTCTGCTCGGATGGTGGAATGGTAGACACGCAAGACTTAAAATCTTGTGACCATAGCGGTTGTGCGGGTTCAAGTCCCGCTCCGAGTACAAAAAGGCAAACAGGTTTATCTCTCACTCAAACAAAACCTTCCCCGGCTTCCCAATATCAAAATCCCGCAATCCCAAATCCCGCGCCGAATAAGAATTGAACCGGTAAATATTGCTGTCCGGCGTATAAAGAAAAAACGAAAACGAAAATTCAAAGGAATTGAAAACCAAATGGTCGTTGCGAAACAGGATGCCTGTGTCCATTGCTACATAGAGGCGCTTAGGCGAAAAACCGTTGTCATCGCCATACACGCCGGCGGTATAGACCAAATAGGGTGCAAAACGGAAACCCCACAAGTTCCAAGGCATATAAAAACGCGATTGACCGGTGAGCGCCAATTGGTTGGTTCCGCTCAATATGGTGCTGCCGTTGAGCATAAGCCGTTCCACAGGCAGGCGCCGAATGCCTAAAACGGCTTGCGGTTTTAAAAATTGCCGGAATTTCCACTCACCCAATTCCACCACCGGCGTAAAATAATTCAACTCTGCCTTGACAACACCTTGCACCATCGTCTTCCCCTCAAAAAACGAACCGTATTCCAAAGCATAACTCCAATAGCCCAGTTTGAAATATTGCCCGGAAGCGGCTTTGACTGCCAAATAAGGCCGAAGCAGGTTGTTTTTATTCTGTATGCCCGCCGTGATGCTGTACACTTGTCCCACAGGCACGTCTTCCGTATAACCGAAACGGAATAAATAGGCGTCTTGACGGTAAGTGCGTTCGGAAAAGCCGATGCCGGCGAGAAACAGATTTTCCCGGCTGTAAATGTGGTAAATATCATATTCGGGCAACGGTTTTCGCTTATAATCAATATGATAATAGCGCGTTGATAAAGTAAGATTCCGGCTGCGGTTTTTGAATTTGAGAGCATACGCTCCCCAAAAATCATATACATTGTAACGGAGCGGCTGAATCACGTAACGAAGCGACTGACCCGCTCGTGTTTCCAAATCCGGTACATAAAAACCCCGGCGTTCCACTTGATACAAAATATCCGCACCGCCCGCCCAATGCGCCAAAGGCGAATAAAACGGGCGATGAAACGAAAGACGTTTGACTTCGCTGCTGTCCTCCGGATTCCAGTGGTAAATGAGGTCGGCGCTGATATAAATCCCCATAATATTGGGTACATTATACTCGTAACCGTAATTGTTTACCCGTCCGTTGTAATCCCACTCGTAATCAACCTTCGCTTGATGTCCCAGACCGAACAAGTTGGTTTCCCTCATGCCGATAGTGAAGGTGGAAGATGACATACTGCCGTCGGGTATAAGCGAAAACTCGTCGCGTTCCTGCACAATCACATCCACCGAATCGGTGCCGGCAACGGGATAAGCCACAATCCGCGCCCGGTTAATATATCGTTGGCTACGCAACAGACGTTCGGATTCTTGCACCCGAAGCGAATCGAACACCTCGTTTTGACGAAACATCAATAAATTGTGAAGAACAAATTTTTGCGTATTCAGATGCAGGTAATTGGCAATATTATTCAGATTTCCTTCCGAGAAAAATTTAACGCTGTCCGTTACATCAAAAGGGCTATGGGTCATTATCCGAATGTTACGAATAATTTTGCCTTCCGCATTTTCGTACCAGCCTTGCGGTTTGGGTTTTACAATGAGGGTATCAGGTGTGTGGAAAAACAAACGGTAAAGTTCGCGCGACAATTTATTTTTCTGCGAATAGTTGCGTATATTCTTGTAAATCAAATTCGAAACGGAATCTTGGTGGGTTTCGGGCGGACACACTTGTGCATTGGAACAAAGGCTTGCTCCAAAAACGAACAGCAGAAACATACACGCTCGACGCATATTCATAACTTCTTTGCCCCTAAATCATCGGCAAATATATGAAAAATCTTCTGTTTTGCTATCTTTACTTTGCAATTTTTAAATAATTTTGTAACTTTGCAGCGAATAATTAGAATGTAACGCTATACATCATGGATTCTTTATATAAAACACATCAATATTTAGTGGAGCATACTGATTTACCGCTTCGCCGGAAATTGATGGATGAAATCGATTGGAACGATCGTTTGATAGGGATTAAGGGTTCGCGAGGCGTGGGGAAAACGAGTTTTTTATTGCAATACGCCAAAGAAAATTTTCCGCTTTACGATAAGGAATGTTTGTATATCAACCTTAATAATTTTTATTTTTCGGTAAAAACGATTCAGGATTTTGTGCGCGAATTTTGGATGCGCGGCGGCAAAGTTTTGCTTATCGATCAAGTATTTAAGTATCCCGATTGGGCTTTGGAGTTGGCGTATTGTTACGATAATTTTCCCGATTTGAAAATTATTTTTACCGGTTCGTCGGTCATGCGTTTGCAAACCGAAGATTCGCCATTGATAGGAAAAGTTTCGGCTTACAATTTGCGCGGTTTTTCGTTTCGCGAGTTTTTGGAATTGCAAACGGGACTGCATTTTCCGACATATTCTTTGGATGATATTTTACGGAATCATGCCGAAATCGCTCATTCTATTTCTTCCAAAGTCAAGCCATTAGCTTATTTGGACGATTATTTTCACCACGGTTTTTATCCGTTTTACCTCGAAAAACGTAATTTTTCAGAAAACCTGCTGAAAACCATGAACATGATGCTCGAAGTGGATGTGGCTTATATCAACCAAATCGAACAACGTTATTTGCCGAAAATGCGCAAATTGCTCTATCTGCTTTCGACTACTGCGCCCGGAACGCCCAATGTCAGCCAGTTGAGTTTGGATATTGATACTTCGCGCGCTACGGTCATGAATTACATTAAGTATTTGAAAGATGCGCGTTTAGTAAATCTTTTGTATCCCGAAGACGAAGAATTTCCGAAAAAACCGGCCAAATTGTATCTTCAAAATCCGAATTTGCTGTATGCTACGCGGATGATTAATGTCGACCGGCAGGCTTTGATGGAAACCTTTTTCTACAATCAGGTGCATAAAGATTACAAAGTCAACGCTTGTGACAAACATTGTCATTTTTTGATTGACGGGCAATATCAATTCACTGTGGGAAGCAAGATTAACGGCAAATTCAACGTCGACACTTATTATGCCATCGACGGCATCGAAACGGGCGAATTGAAAGTGATTCCGCTGTGGTTATTTGGTTTTTTGTATTAATTTGTAAATCAACAAGATACGAAAATGACAACCATTTCAACCGAAGGCATTAAATATGCCGGTTCCAAACTTAAATTGATTCCGTATATCTTGGAAACAATTTCCGGTTTGGATGGAATAAAAACGGTTTTGGACGGTTTCAGCGGTACTACGCGCGTTTCGCAAGCGTTTTCGCAATCGGGACACGACACCACGGCCAACGATATTTCCGCTTGGTCGGAAGTTTTTGCCACTTGTTATTTAAAATCCCAAAAACCGGACACTTATTATTTGGAAATCATAGATTATTTGAATCATTTAGAAGGTTACGACGGTTGGTTTACAGAACATTACGGCGCTGATGAGGCCCAATCCAAACGTCCGTTTCAGCGGAAAAACACGCAAAAATTAGATGCCGTCCGCGACGAAATCGACCGTCTGAATTTAGTGTGGGAAGACCGTTGCATTTTGCTGACCAGCTTAATCTATGCGCTTGATTCTGTGGATAGTACCTTGGGGCATTATGCGGCCTATTTATCCGATTGGTCGCCCCGCTCGCACAACGATTTGATTTTGAAATTACCGAAGCGGCTTGAATATCATACAAAAAACGAAGTCTTCCGGGGAGATATTTTTGATACCATTAAAAATCATTCCTTCGATTTGGCGTATTATGACCCACCTTACGGTTCCAATAACGAGAAAATGCCGTCGAGCCGTGTGCGTTACGCCTCGTATTATCATCTCTGGACAACGGTAATTTTGAACGACCGGCCTACTTTATTCGGAAAAACCAACCGCCGGGAAGATTCGCGCGATGACGTTTCCTCGTCTGTTTTTGAGGAATTTCGTAAAAACGAAACCGGCCGGTTTGTCGCTATGGAAGCCTTGAATCGTTTAATTGCCGGCACACAAGCGCGGTACATTTTGTTGTCATACAGTTCCGGCGGCCGCACCACCAAATCGGAATTGACAAACATTATCGCTGATAATGGTAAACTTTTGAAAGCCATCGAAATAGACCATAAAAAACACGTGATGGGTAATATGCGTTGGACGAACGAGTGGATTAATAGCGATGGGCGGTATTTGGAGTATTTGTTTTTGATGGAGAAAAAGTGAAATTTGCAAACTCGACTTTGCAAAATCAAATATTTGCATTACTTTTGTGAACTGAACATCAGGGAAATGCCCCTGCCCCACAGTGCCTTGTAAAGGCGTAACCATCGTGTTTTCCCGATGCAGGCGGATGAAAAAGTATGGACACGATTTTATTCACATCCAATTTGTGAAATTGAATTTGACAATGATGAGTTTTGGTAATAAGATAGAGATTAATTAAATAGTTGATAATTGAACAAAATGGAATTGCAAACCATTCAGAATTTAATCTACGAAATCAGAGGTCAAAAGGTAATGCTCGATTCTGATTTGGCAATGATGTATCAGGTAGAAACCAAAAGATTGAATGAAGCTGTGAAACGGAATATCAAGCGTTTTCCTTCGAATTTTATGTTCCAACTGACCGAAATTGAGGAAAGTAAAGATCGACGAGGAAAGCATTCAAATTGGATACCAACATTATAATTATTAAATGTCAAATGAATATGAAACACATTAGTTTATTAATAGTAAGTTTGATTGCATTTTCAAACACAGTTTTTTCTCAAACAAAAAACTTTATTGATTTGCCTTATATTGAAACATTCGCAAAAGTAGATACCTTGGTAACTCCGGACAAAGTATATTTAACAATTATCCTTACGGAAAAAGATACCAAAGGGAAAATATCAGTCGAAGAATTGGAGGAAAAAATGATTGCTCGATTGAGTTCTATTGGCATAGATTTGTCGAAACAATTATCTGTAAGTGATTTATCAAGTAATTTCAAAAAATATTTTTTAAAACAAAAAGATGTTTTAAAAGCCAAATCATACTCTTTATTGGTATATGATGCTAAAACAGCTATGAAAGTAATTATTGAATTGGAAAAAGACGATATTTCCAATATTTCTCTTGAAAAAACCGAATATTCTGATATTGAAAATCTAAAACTTGAATTGAAAACCCAAGCGGTTTTAAAAGCGAAAGAGAATGCTGTTGCGATGGTAAATCCATTAAACCAACAAGTAGGCAAGGCGATTTTTATTTCGGATTTAAGTAAATCTTCCGGCGATTATGTGCTACATGGAGCAATGGCAGGAGTAATGGTAACAGGATATAGCGGAAAGAAGTCATCCATATTGGAAGATGTCGATATTGAATTTCACAAAATAAAGGTAGAATCAGAAATAAATATAAAGTTTCAAATTCATTGAATGCAGAAGTTATGAATTTTCAAATTCTAATCAAACAAATACAATCGGTACAGTCGGCGTTACAGTCAACTGCGGCTCATACCATCAATGTGGCTTTGACCGTCCGCAACTGGCTGATTGGCTATTATATTGTTGAATTTGAGCAACATGGTGAGGATCGGGCAACATACGGACAAAAATTGCTGAAAAATTTAGAAAAAACATTGAAAACCAAAGGAATGACAGAGCGACGGTTCCGTGAATTTCGTCGTCTGTATCAGGTTTATCCGCAAATAGCCGACGAAATTGCCAACGTTTTGCCACCGGATACAATTCGGCAGATGCTATCCGCCGAATTTGATGGTGAAATAGTTGAAAATCAAGAAAATGCAAATGATATTCCTGCAAAAATATTGCTCACAAAACTTCCTTATTCTCAATTAAACAAAATTGCACAAATTGACAATCCGGTAAAACGCGCATTTTATGTTGTCGAATGTATCAAAGGCTGTTGGTCATATCCTGAACTTGAAAGGCAAATCAACACACTATATTACGAGCGTAGCGGTTTGTCGAAAAATAAAAAGGCTTTATCGGCGTTTATCAATCAGCAAAGCGTACAATTGCAACCCAAAGATGTTATCAATACGCCGGTTACCTTAGAGTTTCTCGGATTAAGCGAGCGAGCGTTGGTTACGGAAATGATGCCTGACGACAATTTGCCTGTGGGCATTCTCTTGTGTGCCGACAAAGGTAATACGCAAGTAAAATATGCAACTGCCGGACTTGACGACAATATTTTTGTGCAAAAATATCTCATTGAATTACCGGACGAAAATACGTTGAGTGAGTATGTAACAAAGGAGTTTTTATTGATTGAATCAGAAAAATGAATAAAATAGAAATGGCAACAAAAAGCGACTAAAAACCCTCCTCGTCCCGGAAATAGTTGATAGTCGTTATACAATACAAAAAACGGAAACACAGCCCGCAACAAACACGCAATAGTTGTGTAACCGTTTTCAAGTCACAAAGGTATAAATTTTTAGAATAAACTAAATATTATTAATAAAAATAAACTAAATTATGTCGCCCATAAAAAAAATAACTGTTCAAGATATTGAAATTTCGGTGTCTTTGCAGAATGACAACGAAGATTATATCTGCCTTACCGATATGATTAAAGCAAAAGACGGTGATTTTGTTATCAGCGATTGGCTACGCAACAGGGATACAATAGAATATCTTGGGGCATGGGAGAGTTTGACTAATCCCGATTTTAATTATGGTGAATTCACCATAATTAGAAATGAATCAGGGTCAAGGGCATACAGAATAAGTATTAAAGATTGGGTTGAAAGAACAAAAGCCATAGGAATAGTTGCTAAAACCGGAAGATATGGTGGTACTTATGCTTATTTGCGAGAAATAGCTCAAAGTCAACTTCCTCGCCTAAATGCAATTGATGCGGAAAAAGGATTCAGAGCTATTAAAAACAATAAAAATAAGCAATTAACGAAACAAATATTTTTTTAAACATATTAATTTATAGATTATGGCTAATTTTGCAACGCATATAAATAAAAAACCCGGCTTCATCATCGACATTTAATATTCGAGAGAGGAAGTTCCCGGGACTGCGATGCAAAGGTAGTAAAAAATAGTTTATAATTGAGCAAAATGGACAGAAAATTTTTTGAAAAAGCATTCTCTGAAAAGCGAATGGAGAAATACTTTAAAAGGCATGATGATGAAGAAAAAGCAATGCTGCACTACCAATCCAACATTGAATTGGCAGGATCCTTTTATCCATGTATCAGCACTTTTGAGGTTGTCCTCCGGAATAGCATCAGCAGAGAATTGACGATTTTGTTTGGCAGAGAAGATTGGTATGTCCAGTTTGCTTCTACGCCAGGTTTAAGTGTCTTAAACAAGTATATTTCTCAAGCCAATAAACAAATTGCCGGACGGAAAGAATATTCGTCCCCGTCAAAGATAATAGCAGAATTAACGTTAGGATTTTGGGTAAGCCTGTTTAATGTGGAATATGAGCGTATTCTATGGAAGGATTTGCGTCGGGTTTTTCCTAATATGCCCAAAACAGAAAGGCAAAGAAAAAAAATTGCGCCGCCTTTAAATCGGTTTAGAACGTTTCGTAACAGAATCTTCCACCACGAACCAATCAGTTGGAATATGGAAAGAGTGAAGCAGATACATACAGAAATGCTGACCGTTATGGCATGGATGAATAAAGATATTCCAGTATGGCTTGAATCTTTTGACCTATTTGAGAATGTGTGTAAAGACATAGATGAAAAGTTGAATGGTATATCATGAAAATAATAGTGTAATTTTGTAGTCAAAAATAATACAATGAGTAATAAAGATTTTTTTATTAAACAATATCAACGTCTGAAAGAATTATCAGAAGGGAAGAAGCCGCTTTATAAGGATTTCTTAAAATATTGTGGGGTACATAAAAGAAAACTTGAAGCAGAATTTGGACAAGATGCTTATAGTAAACTTCAACTTGAATGTGGAGATACTCCAAATAAACTTATAATGAAAAGAACTTCTCTTGAGCAAATACTTGATCAATATGGAGAGCTCGTAAGAAATAAAGGAGCATGTCCCGTTACAAGTGATTGGATGCATGCAAAATTAAAACCATCAACTGTCGGAATTGGTAAAGTACATGGAATAAGATGGAAAGAGATGCCAAATATTTTTATTAATTCAAATAAGGACAATCCTTTATGGAAAGATGTTATAAATATTTTAGAGAAAGATGCAAATAAAAATAATTCAGATAAATCTAATAGAATATTTAATGAAATTGTTGAAAAAATAGAAGATTGGAAGCCAAACAGAAAAAGAATAATTGAAGAAGGATATAAAATTGAATTAAGAAACTATCTTGAAAAATATTTTAGTTTAGAAGAGGAGGCTGGCGAGAGTAATGTGGATTTGCTAATTAATAAAAAAATTTCAAAAACTTGTTATTGAAGTTCAAGAAAAGCTTAATGTAATCATAGAATTGATTTGCAAGTAAAACAAAAATGATCAAAAATATATTATTAATTAATTCATAAATTATAGAAATTATGGCAAAACAAAAAAAGTTCTTAACTTGTGACGGAAATCAAGCCGCAGCACATATCGCGTATATGTTCAGCGAAACCGCTTCGATTTATCCCATCACACCGAGTTCCACGATGGCAGAGTACGTGGACGAATGGGCGGCAGCCGGAAGAAAAAATATCTTCGGCGAAACCGTTCGCGTGGACGAAATGCAATCGGAAGCAGGCGCTGCCGGCGCAATGCACGGCGCATTGCAAGCCGGAACGCTTTCTACGACTTTCACAGCTTCGCAAGGGCTGTTGTTGATGATTCCCAACATGTATAAGGTTGCCGGTGAATTACTTCCGGGCGTTTATCATGTCTCGGCTCGTGCGTTGGCGTCTCATGCGCTTTCTATTTTCGGCGACCACCAGGACGTGATGGCGGTTCGTCAAACGGGTTGCGCCTTGTTCGCAACCGGTTCCGTGCAGGAAGTGATGGACTTGGCGGCGGTGGCTCACTTGGCTGCGATTAAATCGCGTGTGCCGTTTGTGCATTTCTTCGACGGCTTCCGGACTTCGCACGAAATTCAGAAAATCGAACAGTTGGACAACGAAGATTTGGCTCCGTTAATTGACCAAAAAGCCTTGTCCGCTTTCCGTCAACGCGCTTTGAATCCCGATGCACCGGTGGCTCGCGGAACGGCTCAGAATCCCGACATTTATTTTCAAGCCCGTGAAGCTTCGAATGTGTATTACGACAAAGTAATCGGCATTGTAGAAGAATACGTTGACCAACTTTCAGCTCTCGTCGGTCGCAAATACGGTTTGTTCGATTATTACGGCGCACCCGATGCCGACCGCGTGATTATCGCGATGGGTTCTGTAACCGAAGCGATTAAAGAAACGATTGATTATCTGAATACCCAAGGCGAAAAAGTGGGATTGGTTTCTGTCCACCTGTATCGTCCGTTCTCGGCGAAACATTTCTTGGCAGCTGTGCCTAAAACCGCGAAACGCATTGCCGTTTTAGACCGCACCAAAGAACCGGGCGCAACCGGCGAACCTTTGTATCTGGACGTAAAAGACACTTTTTACACGGCTGATTTCAAACCGGTTATCGTTGGCGGTCGCTACGGTTTGTCGTCCAAAGACACGACTCCGGCTCAGATATTGGCTGTCTATGAGAACTTGGCATTGCCCATGCCGAAAAATGGTTTTACCATTGGAATTGTGGACGACGTTACTTTCACCTCGCTTCCGCAAAAAGAAGAATTGATTTTCGAAGGTGGTCCTTACGAAGCCAAATTCTACGGTTTAGGTGCTGACGGAACGGTAGGAGCCAACAAAAATTCTATCAAGATTATCGGCGACAACACCGATAAATATTGTCAGGCGTATTTTGCTTACGATTCCAAGAAATCGGGCGGATTTACCGCTTCGCATTTGCGGTTTGGCGACAATCCCATTCGGAGTACCTATCTGGTTAATACACCGGACTTTGTGGCATGTCACGTGCAGGCTTATTTGCGTTTATACGATGTAACCAAAGGTTTGAAAAAGAACGGAACTTTCCTTTTGAATACTGTTTGGAACGAAGCGCAGGTAAAAGAAAATCTTCCCGACAATGTGAAGAAATACTTGGCAAAAAACAATATCAATTTCTATATCATTAATGCCACGGGTATTGCCGCGGAAATCGGTTTGGGCAATCGCACCAACACCATTTTGCAATCGGCTTTCTTCAAGATTACCGGCGTTGTTCCCTACGAATTGGCGGTGGAACAAATGAAGTACATGATTAAAAAATCGTATGGCAAAAAAGGCGACGAAATTGTCAATAAAAACAATGCAGCCGTTGACCGCGGCGCCGATTATGTGAAGGTAGAAGTGCCTGCCGAATGGGCGAACATTCAGACCGAAGGTTTTGTCTCTCAGGGAGTTGACGGCGCGCCTGATTTTGTAAAAAAAGTAGTTTTCCCCGTCAATGCACAAACCGGCGACGACTTGCCTGTTTCGGCTTTTACCGGTCGCGAAGACGGTACTTGGGACCAGGGAACTGCGGCTTACGAAAAACGCGGCGTGGCTTCACACGTGCCGACTTGGATTTCCGAAAACTGTATTCAATGTAACCAATGTGCTTACGTTTGTCCTCACGCCGCTATCCGTCCGTTCGTGTTGGATGCCGAAGAACAAGCCAAAGCGCCGGCAGGATATAACACTTTGAAAGCTACCGGAAAACAATTTGATGGCATGCAATTCCGTATGCAAGTCAATGTGCTGGACTGCTTGGGTTGCGACAATTGCGCCGATATTTGTCCAGGCAATAAGAATGGCAACGCCTTGAAAATGGTGCCGATTGAAGAAGAACTTGCCAATCAAGCTAATTGGGATTTCTCGGTAAAAGAAGTAAAAACCAAACAACATTTGGTGGATATACAGTCTAACGTGAAGAACTCGCAATTTGCAACGCCATTGTTTGAGTTCTCCGGTGCCTGTTCGGGTTGCGGTGAAACGCCTTATGTAAAATTGATTTCGCAATTGTTCGGCGACCACCAGATGATTGCCAACGCCACCGGATGTACGTCAATTTATTCAGGTTCAGCACCTTCAACTCCTTATACGAAAAACGCAGAAGGACACGGTCCGGCTTGGGCAAATTCCTTGTTTGAAGACAATGCCGAATATGGTTTGGGAATGAAAATCGGTACTGAAAAAATGCGCGAACGGGTGGTTGAAAAAACAAAAGCGTTGATGGAAATTCCCTGGACAAACGAAAAAATAAAAACTGCCGCTCAAAATTGGCTTGACAACAGGAATGACGGCGGCGCAGCAGGCAGAAAAGCCGCCGATGACTATGCTGCTATTCTTGAATGGGGAATTGCTACCATAGACGAACTTGTTCAACATTTTGCAGCAACGAGTTGCAACAACGACCCGAATATCAAAACATTAGATGATGTGATAAAATATTTGGAAAATGCAGATTCACAAGCAGCAGAAACGCTTGAATTAGTGAAAAACATTAAAGCGTCCGGTTCGGATACTTGTAATTGTCCCGCCTGTGCGTTGTGTAAGGAGCTTTTGGAATTGAAGAGTTACTTCATGAAACGCAGTCAATGGATAATCGGCGGCGACGGCTGGGGTTACGACATAGGCTTCGGCGGATTAGACCATGTAATCGCTTCCGGTCAGAACGTGAATATCTTGGTAGTTGATACCGAAGTATATTCCAACACCGGCGGACAATCGTCCAAATCGACTCCGGTAGGCGCGGTCGCAAAATTTGCGGCAGCCGGAAAACGGATTCGCAAGAAAGATTTGGGAATGATTGCCACCACTTACGGTTATGTGTATGTAGCACAAATCGCGATGGGAGCCAACCAGGCGCAAACCCTGAAAGCCATTCGTGAAGCGGAAGCCTACGACGGACCTTCGTTGATTATCGCCTATTCGCCCTGTATCGCCCACGGTTTGAAAGTCGGCATGGGCAAAGCGCAAGCCGAACAAAAATCAGCCGTAGAATGTGGATATTGGCACTTGTGGCGCTTCGACCCAAGGTTGGAAGCCGAAGGCAAGAACCCGTTCCAGTTGGATTCTAAAGAGCCGGATTGGAGCAAGTTTCAAGACTTCCTGAAAGGTGAAGTTCGGTTTGCTTCTCTATCTAAACAATATCCTGCCGAGGCTGCGGAATTGTTTGAAGTTACGCAGAAAAATGCTCAATGGCGTTTGGATGGGTATAAGAGATTGGCGGCGCAAACGTTTTAATTCGTAGAATGTTGCACCGTAGGGGCGTTGCGCGCAACGCCCCTACATCGGAAACGCGCACCACACAACATCGAAACGCACAACGCCCCTACATCGAAACACGTACCATTCCCATCGAATCCGGTAATAATGAATATTCAAAAACCATTGTGGAAATAAAATTCCGCAATGGTTTTTATTTTTTGTAAAACCTGTCAATATCCCAATTCGCAGGATTATTATTGATGTACTCTGCAATACGCGCATGATCGTTGGTGTCGCGGATAATGTGTTCCCACAGATTGCGTTGCCATGAAAAATCATATCCCAAAATATGGATATTCCTTGTTACGGCGGATTTGAATGAACCAATAATCGATGACAATGTATTTTTGCCGATATTTTGAAAACGTGTATTTGGCAATTCGTTTGTGCGTTGATTGGGTTGTTGCGGTAGGGGCAGGGCGCGCCCTGCCCCTACAAATGCCGCATTGCCTGCATTTTCGGGCAAAACATAATTACCATTGATTTTTTCCGTTATTTCCAAAATCGCATGAAAATGATTGGGCATAACAACAAATTCGTGTAATTTTACGTTTGGACGTAATTCAGCCGTTTTTAACCATTCATTCCGAACAATCTTGCCTATTTCATTCAATCTCATTTCCTCTTTCTCTATGTCGCCAAATAAACATTCTCTGTCTTGGACACAAATGGTTACAAAATACAAGCCCTGTTGTGAATAATCGTAATCAGGTAAACGAATACTGCGCCGATGATGTATGTCAGGATGATACATAGTTAAAGTTTTAAGTTTTAGGCTGTAAAAATAACGCTTTTTCTTGAAAAATAAATAGATTTTCGAGAATGATGTGTTCAAATTCAGAATAAAGTTATATTTTTGTACTCACTGTATAAATAAAAATAGTATGGCAATACCAATTAGAAGTGTACCTGTGTTAGAGGGTAAAGTCGCTGAACGTTTTGAACGCGAGCGCATAAAAGCCGAAAAAAAGCGCGGCTCAATTGACATTACCGAAAATGTCAAAATCTTTAACAAAATGCGAGATGAAGCACGCAGCAGGGGGATTTATATCGGATAACTGCACTTTTCACTCGTTGGATGCAGCGTTGTTGTCCAAAAATCCTTCATTCAGTTGCGGCGATGAAGATTTGGACGATTTCTTTCTCAATAATTCTGAAAATTACAACCGGCAATTATTGGGCAAGTCGTTTTGTTATTGCCTGAAAGAAAAGCCTGAAACGATAGTTTGCGCCTTTACGCTTTCCAATTCAAGTGTTGATGTAAAAAATTTACCGAACAGCAGGCGCAAAAAACTAACCGAATACATTCCGTTTGAAAAAAGAATGAAAAATTATCCTTCGGTTTTCAGATTGGTTGCCGATACATAACGGTTGATGCCTACAACAACGAACCGACACGAAAATTTTATGAAAACAATGGATTTAGCTATATTTTCTCAACTGAACAGCAGGAAAAGGAATATATCGGAATACCCGAAAACGATACGCTCAAAACAAGATTAATGTATTTTGATTTGATTTTGCTGTCGAATAAATAATTCAGAATAAAGTTATATTTTTGCACTTTGATAAAATAAAATTTTGCTTATGGCATAAAAATAAGAAAAAGCGTAGCTAATACGCACAAAATAAGACATATAAAATTTAGCGTTTTGCTATTCTTGCTTTTAGAAACTTGAGAACTTTCACAAAAGAATTTAATAGAATAAGTAAAATGTTCGCAGAAATGCGGACTTACTTATCTTTAAATTCGGGTATTCTCAAGACCTCTAAAAGCGGATATTTAAGTCCGCTATTTTTATGCCCAAAAATAAATATTTTTTAACAACAATTTATAATTTAGAAGTTGTGCCCGACACAAATTTAGGGATACAAAAATGAGAACAACAAAGAACAATTTGTATGCACAGAGTACAATGGAGTCCGGAGACCATTTCAAAAACGGGGCGAGTCTGAAAAGCCAAAAGAGTAAGGGAAATTTTTTAATTTGGTTGTTTTTTGCTTTCACTATAGTAAGCACAACCACTCTGATGACCTCTTGCGAGAAGGTCGAGGACGAAGACGAAGACGAGGTAACAGTTCCCATTGCTGTAACCGACATAAGTTTGGACAAAACCACGCTTACGCTTGTTGCAGATAATGACTATACCCTGAAAGCAACGGTTTTGCCTGCAAATGCTACCGACAAAACTGTAACTTGGACAAGCAGCAATACAAATGTTGCGACTGTTACCCAACAAGGTAAAGTAACCGCCGTGACAGCGGGCACAGTTACCATTACTGCTGAAGCAGGTAACAAAGCGGCTACTTGTGAAGTTACCGTTCCTCCCGTAGCTGTAACCGGCATCAGTTTGGATAAAACGAGTCTCACACTTTTTTACATAACCTCTCTTAGTTTACGCGAAAGCTACGCCCTGACGACAACTGTCTTGCCTGCAAACGCATCCGGCAACCCAATAACTTGGACAAGCAGTAATAAAAATGTTGCTACTATAGACCAAGGCAAGGTAGCTGCTACAGGTGCCGGAACAGTTACCATTACGGCAATTGCGGGCGATAAAACGGCCACTTGTGATGTTACAGTATCGAATGATATATCTCAAATTAAAATATCCAACGATATAAATGGTTTCACAATCAACGGTGTCACATGGGCTACTCGCAATGTAGATGCCCCTGGTAATTTTGCCGCTAAACCTGAAGACCCCGGAAAATTTTATCAATGGAATAATAAAATAGCTTGGCCTGCTACCGGTGCTGTATCCGGTTGGGTGAATGCAGACATACTTGCAAGCGAATGGGCAGATGAGAACGACCCCAGTCCGAACGGGTGGCGTGTTCCCACACTTTCCGAAATTCGAAGTCTTGAGCAAACAAATCCCTTCATTTTGAGCGGTTCCGTCGGCTCCTACTGTGTGTTTAAAATGGCCGGTGATATTAATGCGTTTGCGATACCGCTTTCAACTATGAGAAGTGCGGAAACCGGTATCTTGAGTTATGATAGATCCCATCTGAGTTGGACTTCGACGATATATCCAGGGACGACCGAGGCGAATTATGGTTGGGTATTGGGAATAAATACCAACAACCCAAGCGTGCGCACAAGTGCGTTTGACAAAAACGCGGGCCTGCCAATTCGCTCTGTCAAAAAATAAATAGCGAAACGCGTTACATATAAGCGAGATGATTTGAAAACCTGTTAGGTCTTGAAGACCTAACAGGTTTAAAGTGGTGACGGCTGCGCTTACGATATCAACTTCGGCGGCTTAGACCACGTAATCGCTTCCGGTCAAAACGTCAATATCTTGGTAGTTGATACCGAAGTATATTCCAACATCGGCGGACAATCGTCCAAATCGACTCCGGTAGGCGCCGTAGCCAAATTTGCCGCTGCCGGAAAACGGATTCGCAAGAAAGATTTGGGCATGATTGCTTGTAATTTACCAAACTTCTTGTAATTGATTTTCAATGGAATTAATAATAAATGAATTGATACTTGTTCCTTTTTTTTCTGCGATCATTGCAATACGACAATGAATTTCAGGTGGCATACGCAAATTAAGCGTTCCTGAATATGATTTGTGAGGCTTTATTCCTTTGCTATCACAACTATTCAAATAATAATCTATTACTTCCTTGAAATCTTCGTACAATTCCGCCGCTGTTTCTCCCTCGTAACTTATTAAATTCTTTGGAATACCTATTACTTTTCCGAATAGGCAATTATCTTCTTTGCTGTATTCAATACTTCCGTAATAACCTTTGTATTCAAGTTTATCCATATATTTATCCTCCATTATTTAATATATTTATGCTCTTTCAGATAATCAAATATCTGTTTCATTTGATACCCCTTTATTCTATTTGACGGATGCGGTTTGTGCGCTATAATTGAATCTTCTGCGCTTTCAAATTCAACCCTTGAGCCTGATGTTTTACCCTTGTTATTCTGTGTAAATCCAAAATAACCCAGTAAACTAACCAGTTCGTCAAAAGTAAAATCTTTCGGTTGCCTCTTAAATCGCGCTATCAATTTATCTTTTGTACTCATATTTTTGAAATATTGTGCAAAGGTACTATTTTAGTACCAATAATGCAAGTGATTTTAATAAAAAATTCTTTCCCTTCCTTTTCAATTCCCGCCAACCTTTCCAAAAGCCAACGAAACAGGTCATAGATGGTTGAGCTTACAATATCAACTTCGGCGGATTAGACCAAGTAATCGCTTCCGGTCAGAATGTCAATATCTTGGTAGTTGATACCGAAGTATATTCCAACACCGGCGGACAATCGTCCAAATCCACTCTGGTAGGCGCGGTCGCCAAATTTGCTGCAGCCGGCAAATGGATTCGCAAGAAAGATTTGGGTATGATTGCTGTACGGGCGTAATGCATTACGCCCCTACGGTTATGTGTATGTAGCACAAATCGCGATGGGAGCCAATCAAGCGCAAACCCTGAAAGCCATTCGCGAAGCGGAAGCCTACGACGGACCTTCGTTGATTATCGCCTATTCGCCCTGTATCGCTCATGGTTTGAAAGTCGGCATGGGCAAAGCGCAAGCCGAACAGAAATCAGCAGTAGAATGTGGCTACTGGCACTTGTGGCGTTTCGACCCGCGTTTGGAAGCGGAAGGCAAGAACCCGTTCCAGTTGGATTCTAAAGAGCCGGATTGGACGAAGTTCCAAGATTTCTTGAAAGGCGAAGTGAGGTTTGCTTCTCTGTCGAAACAATATCCTGCCGAGGCAGCGGAATTGTTTGAAGTTACGCAGAAGAATGCTCAATGGCGTTTGGATGGGTATAAACGATTGGCGGCGCAAGAGTTTTAATTGAGTTTATTCAGGGTTTCATTTAATGTGAAACCCTGAATATTAAAAATAAAGTGTAACTTTGCAGCGTAAAAATTAGAATTTTATGCCACAGCAAAAAACAAGTACAGAAACAGCCATTATGCCGTTTAAAGTACAGCAATTGGTAGAGATAATTATGCAGAAAAAGCAACTGGATTACGAGGCTGCTTTTGCCTACCTTTATTCTTCCGATTGTTACAAACTTCTTTTGCAAGAAGAATCTAAGCTTTGGTATATGAGCGGTTTAAGTATTTTTAAACTGCTTGAGGAAGAGAAAACAACGAAAACACAAGATAATCCGAAAATTTTGCTGTTTTTTTCCTTTTGTTTGGAAAAATACAAAGATTTTGTTCTACTTCCGGCAGAAGAAACGCTGTTTATTTTCCATAAATATGGCGTTTTTGATTATTTGCGCGAAGGTTTTGATATTTTGCACACGCAGGGCGAAAGTTATATTTTGAATGAAATTGATTTGTTTATTAAAGCGCGACAAAAATGAAACTTTATCACGGTTCAACAATGAGCGTAGAAACGCCTGATTTGCAGAAATGCCGTTCGGAAACGGACTTTGGGCTGGCGTTTTACACGACCACGAGTTTTGAGCAATCGGCAAAATGGGCAAAAATCAAACAACGCCGTACCGGTACGGAAAATGCGATTGTGTCGGAATTTGAAATAGACGAAAAGATTTTATATTCAGGCGAATATAACGTTCGTTTTTTTGAAAAAGCGACAAAAGAATGGCTGGAATTTGTGATAAACAATCGCAAAGGCATTGCAAGTGCAGAAAAATATGATTTTGTGATGGGACCCGTTGCCAACGATTCGTTGTATGCCACCATTTTGCTCTACGAACAGGGCATTTTGACTGCCGATGCCGCCATTGAACAATTAAAATCCCATACGCTTTTTGACCAACTGTCCTTTCATACAGAAAAAGCGTTGAGCAATTTAAAATATGTAAATACGATAAAAATGTAAATATGGCATAAATAAGAACAAGCGTAGTTAATACGCACAAAATAAGACATATAAAAATAGCGATTGCGTTATTCTTGGTTGTTCAATTTACCACAAAAACTCTTTATAGAGTTATCATATCGAGAATAAGTTAGCGATACGCCGTATTGGTACGGCGTGGAATAACTTGCCGGACTTGTAGGCGTGGAGACCTGAATACAGGCAAGTTGTTACCATGCTATTTTTTGTCCAAATTTGAAAATTCAGCAACGGGAAAACCGTTGCAACATACAAAACAGAATCGCAACTGTTCCCAAAAAAAATATGAAGTGAAACTGCAAAACCACTTAAATCATATTGCAGGAAAGAGCAGAAGCTTTCTAAAAAACGGGTAAGACATTCGCGAAGCCAAACAGAGCGGAAACAAAAATAAAATCGAGTAACAAGATGAGAAAATTAAATTTTTTTGCAGTGGCAGGCGTATTTGCAGTTGGTTGGACGCTTTTTGCCCATACTGCACAAGCACAAACCACTATCACGCCGCATTTTACCGACCAGAGTAAAGAGGTGGCGATTCCTGCAGATGCCGATGTGAGTCCAAAAATTCACGACGGTATGATTTTGGTTTGGTATGAATACGGAAAGTTGGCTTTCGTCAATACCAAAGGCGAGTATGTTTTCGGAACAAATTTTCCGATAAACGCTATCAACAACCTTAATTACGAGGACAGTCATTTTTCGGGCGGGGCGGCAATGGTTCGCAAAGCGGGTGCGGAATATGCTATCATTTATCCCGACGGTGCTTACCGCGATTTGCCGAAAGATGTTTCATTCGCTTCCGCTTTTTGCGATGGATACGTGCGAGCCAACAAGGGCACAAATGCTATTTTGGGCATTAAGCAGGGATTTATCAATGCACAGGGCAGCGAAGTATTTCCTGCAATTACAAGCACTTTGACAGGAACTCTCGGCGATAATAAAATTTATCCCCTGCGTGAAAATCGCCGCGTATATTTCGATGCCAAATTGAAAAAATACGGTTATGCCGACGAAAAAGGCGCTGCTGCTATTAAGCCGCAATTCGACAAAGCCCTGTCGTTCAGCGACGGTTTGGCTGCTGTGATGATTGAAGAAAATTACGCGAAAAAGTGGGGATTTATCGACCTCGCAGGCAAGTTGGTTATCCCCACCACCTACAATCTGACGCCCGGACGTTTCAGCGAAGGGTTGGCGGCAGTGCGGATTGGCAGCGACGAATACAATTATGAAATGGCGTATATCGACAAAACAGGCAAGCGCGTGAGCGAAAATAAAACGTGGAAACTAAATGAGTTTCACAACGGTTATGCCTTTGTTTTGAAGGAACTATGGAAAGTCGCGCTGATTGACAAGAACTTTGCGGAAGTAAAAGATATTTCAAAAGTTATTTTCCCCAACGACAACGGAATGGGAACACTTGAAATGTCAAACAAAGACGATTATTTCGGCATAGATTTTCCCGGAGGCACACAGGCATTTATGAACGGAAATATCGGTAGCGGCGATATTGTATCCACCGATGGAACAGTAATTTATTCGGGAGGAACTAATTACGCCGCTGTTCTTTACAATCCTACCGAAGACGGTTTGATATTTTGCAAAGTCCGCATGAAAAACGAGCCGCGCCTCAAAAAAACGGATGTAACGATACCCTGTTTTGTCAACCAGAAAGGCGAAATCGTACTCTATTTTCAGGAAGGCGTAGAAGGATTTGAAGGTCCGACACCGGTGGCGAAAAAGTAAGGAAACCATTTGTCGGAAGCATTTATCGGGGCTTCGTGTTTTCGGCAAAATATTAAACTAAATTCGGGGGTCCTATAAATTTTAATTTTATTTATATAATGAAAAAGTTAAGTATGTTTACGATGGTTGCCGTTTGTGCAATAATGCTTGCAGTTTCGTGCGGCAGTGGCGGTGGTGGCAATAGTCCGTCGGCAATTTCAAAATCAATCTATTCGCAGGTGCAGAAAGGCAACTACGAAAAGGCATTTGAAATTATGGCTGACAACATTGACAACAACAAAGAAAATGTTACCACAGAGGAAAGGTCGCAATTTGTCAAAGGTTTTGCAGAAATGGCAAAGCAGCAAGCAAAGGAAACAGGCGGCGTAAAAAGTTTTGAAATCGTAAAAGAGGAAATTGCCGAAGATGGCAACTCTGCTACGGTTGATGTGAAACTTGTATATGGCAACGGTAAGGACGGAACAGAAATCCACAAGTATGTCAAAAAAGACGGCGTGTGGAAATTCAAGTTGCTTTAGAACAGCTTGGTGGAAAGAATTTTATTAACCCACATTGCGTATCAACCGCTGCTAACCGACTGATTTTCAGCAGTCATACTTTCCGGAGGTCTCTCCGGGTGCCACACAAATTTTCTTCTTTTGCAAGGCATTGCATTTATCTTTAGCGCCT
>BNWW01000022.1 GCA_025999115.1 Bacteroidia bacterium | reverse complement strand
GTTTTAGCACCAAAAAACGAATGTTTTAACATATACACCAGCCCACAGAACGTATAATGCATATTTAACTTGGATATTTTTGATCTTTTAACACTTCGATAAAGGGGAGGCTGCAATGTGGGTTAAAAGAAAATGGATGCCGGGAGACCAAGTTGAATTGTCGCTCAAAATGAACGTAGAATTTAGCAAAGCCGATGAAAGAGTCGAGGCAGACAGAAACAGGATTGCGATCACACGGGGACCGCTCATTTATTGTTCGGAAAGTATGGATGAAAATGTTCCGGTACAACGATTTTTCTTAAAAGAAATTCCAGATGGAAGTCAGATATCTCCTTCTCCGATTGAGTCGGGAATATTGAAAAACATAGTATCTCTTACTGTTCCTTTTATGAAAGTAAATAATGACGGATCGACTAATCAATCATCCCTGCAATTGATTCCCTATTATGCATGGAACAACAGGGGAAATCATTCCATGGAGGTTTGGTTTCCAACCATGCAAAGTCAAATGAAGTAGCATACTAAATAAAATTTATATCTGAGAGATTACCGGTTATAGTGCTGATAACATTTTCGACACAATGGCTGGTATTCTTCTTTTTCACCCAACAAAACCAATTTGTCGTTTTTGATTAAACGATGGGAATAACCGGCCAATCGACCACATTCTACGCAAATAGCGTGAACTTTGGTTACATCGTCGGCAATCGCACACAAAGCGGGCATCGGGCCAAACGGTTTCCCTTTGAAATCCATATCCAAACCAGCGATGATCACACGAACTCCTTGGTTAGCTAATTGATTGCAAACTTCGACCAAACCATCGTCAAAAAATTGAGCCTCATCGATACCCACCACGTCAATATCGCCTGAAAGCAATAAAATATTACCCGAACTTTCGACTGGTGTACTCGGAATGGAATTTTGATCGTGCGAAACTACGTTTTCGTCGGAATAACGCACATCAATGGCCGGTTTAAAAATCTCGACTTTTTGTTTGGCGAATTGCGCCCGTTTCATCCGGCGGATCAATTCTTCGGTTTTACCCGAAAACATCGATCCGCAGATGACTTCGATGGCGCCGGATTTGCCGGTGTTGTAAATGCTATTTTCTGAAAAACGATTCACTATTCAGCTAACTGTTGATAATGCTTCGCCGCCCACGAGATAAGCAGACGTCCATCTTCCATTCCCGATTGTACGACTTTGTAATTGGGATTTCCATCGTATCCAAGCGATTTATGTAACGTTTCGTATGCACTGATAAAAACACGTTTCATTTTATTATCTTTTGCATAAAGGGCATCGCGATAATCATCCACATCCGGTCGTTGTCCTTTTTTAAGTTTCCGTCGAACACCCAATGCACCATCCAGAGCAACCAATACCCCATTCCAAGCCGTATTCCCGGCCATTTTGACGTATTTGCTGTCATTGTAGTAATTACCTTCTTTTTCGGCTTTTTCCGAAAGTATTTGTCCTGCGTTTTTCAAGTAACGTTCCGCTTCTTGAATAGGATTTTTCAATTCTGCCATAAGTAATTATGTTAAA
Organism: Bacteroidia bacterium; assembly: GCA_025999115.1. The sequence goes on along the minus strand of BNWW01000022.1, from coordinate 33,443 downwards.
AATTGAACTTTACTTCTTTTTCAAAGCTTCCATGATTTTAGCCTCGATTTCTTCCGCCAATTCGGGATTGTCGCGCAAACAGTCTTTGGCCCCTTCGCGGCCTTGCGCCAATTTGGTCTCGTTGTAGCTGTACCAACTGCCGCTTTTTTTGATGATTTCCAACTCGGCGCCCAAATCGACCAATTCGCCGACTTTGGAAATGCCTTCGCCGAACATAATATCAAATTCGGCTTTGCGGAAAGGAGGAGCTACTTTATTTTTAACGACTTTCACTTTGGTTTGATTTCCTTTCACTTCTTCGCCGTCTTTAATCGGAGAACTTTTCCGAATATCCAAGCGAACGGATGCGTAGAATTTCAAAGCGTTACCGCCGGTGGTGGTTTCGGGATTGCCGAACATCACACCGATTTTATCGCGTAACTGATTGATAAAAATACAAGTCGTATTGGTTTTGCTGATGGTTGCCGTGAGTTTCCGTAAAGCCTGCGACATCAAACGGGCTTGTAAACCCATTTTCGATTCACCCATTTCGCCTTCCAATTCGGCTTTCGGAGTTAAGGCGGCAACCGAGTCGATCACGATGATGTCGATAGCCGACGAACGAATCAACTGTTCGGTAATTTCCAAGGCTTGTTCGCCGCTGTCGGGTTGCGAAATCCAGAGATTTTCAACGTCCACACCTAATTTTTCAGCATAAAAGCGGTCGAAAGCGTGTTCCGCATCAATGAAAGCGGCAATTCCGCCGGCTTTTTGCGCTTCGGCAATGGCATGAATGGCCAAGGTCGTTTTCCCGGATGATTCCGGTCCGTAAATCTCAATCACACGCCCGCGCGGATAACCGCCAACGCCCAAAGCGGCATTCAATCCAACCGAACCGGTAGGAATGACGGCCACTTCTTCCACAGCACTATCGCCCATTTTCATGATCGAACCTTTGCCATAGTTTTTTTCGATTTTGTCCATAGCTGCACGTAAGGCCTTTAGCTTTTCCGTGTTAGGAGCTACACTCTCGTTTTTTTCCTTTTCACTCATAGTTGTAAAAAAATTAATTGTTGATAAAAATATTAATTAAAACTCATAATTAGCATTAAAAATCTCGTGCCAAGATAAACCTTGTTGATTCAACTGCTCCATAAACGGATCGGGATCAAATTCTTCTACATTGAAAACGCCCGGTTTACGCCACAAGCCTTTCATAAACATCATCGCGCCGATCATCGCCGGAACGCCGGTTGTATAGCTAACTCCCTGTGCGCCTGTTTCTTTGAACGCATCCTGATGTTTGCAATTGTTGTAAACGTAATAGGTAATTTCTTTTCCCGATTTATCCAAACCTTTGATGCGGCAGCCGATGCTGGTTTCGCCGGTATAGTTTTCTCCGAGTTCGCCCGGATCGGGTAAAACGGCTTTCAGGAATTGTATCGGAACAATTTCTACTCCATTATATAGAATCGGATCGATACGCGCCATTCCAATGTTTTGAATTACACGCAAATGAGTTAAATATTCCTGTCCGAAAGTCATCCAAAAACGGGCGCGTTTCAAACTTGGAAAATTTTTGGTCAACGATTCCAATTCTTCGTGATAAATCACATACGATTCTTTGGGGCCGATATTCGGATAATTCAACGGCTGATGAATTTCGTGCGGTGCAGTCCAAACCCATTGCCCGTTTTCCCAATATTTACCTTTTTGGGTAACTTCACGGATATTGATTTCGGGATTGAAATTGGTGGCAAACGCTTTTCCATGATCGCCGGCATTGCAATCGACAATATCCAAATATTGCATTTCACTGAAATGATGCTTGGCCGCATAAGCCGTATAAACACTGGTAACGCCCGGGTCAAATCCGCAACCGAGAATGGCGGTCAGTCCTGCTTTTTTGAATTTATCTTGATACGCCCATTGCCATTTGTATTCAAATTTGGCTTCGTCTTTTGGCTCGTAATTAGCTGTATCCAAATAATTGACACTCGCTTCGAGGCAAGCGTCCATTATCGTTAAATCCTGATAGGGAAGCGCCACATTGACAACCAATTCTGGTTTGAAATCGTTAAACAAAGCCACCAATTCGGCCACATTATCGGCATCTACTTTTGCCGTTTGAAGTTTCTTATTACCGTATTTCGTACCGATAGCATCCGAAATGGCATCGCATTTCGATTTTGTCCGACTGGCGAGCATGATTTCGCCAAAAACAGCATGATTTTGAGCGACTTTGTGCGCTACAACCGTTCCTACGCCACCGGCGCCAATAATGAGAATTTTCGACATTATTTGTTGTTTTTTATTTCAGGTACAAAAGTAAGCGTTTCTATTGAGAAAATCAAATTTCATTTCAATCCAGATGCACGACAAATTTCCCTTTTTCGGCAGATTCCTCATTTCGCTCTGCTCCATTCCGATTGTCTTTTCCCGGCCGGCTACGGATAACCGTATTCCAACGGTCGATTAAATGATAAAAATTTCCTTCCGTCCGCCGGCTAATGTAAATCCGGTTTATCGGCCGGCAAATCCGCCCATTTCGAACGGGGACTTTTGAGGAAACAACCCTGCGTACAATCATTCATCCCAACCATTTGCACCAACCCAAGCAGCAAATTGATTCCTGTCGCAAAATACCGGATATTTCCATTTTAAATAGATGTTTTTGCATATTTTGAAAAATATTGGCTCCCAGTAAAATTCTGTGTTTAGCTAAATATTATCTTAGAATCCCAACCATTTTTTGATTAAGTTTCGCGCTTCGTTTTGATACGAATAGGCTTCCCGGAACCCCCAACCATGGCCGCCAACAGGGAAAATATACATGGTTGCGGGGATATTATGCGCTTTTAAGGCGCGATAATAACGGATGCTATTTTCGGGAAGAACCACTTTGTCGTCGTCGCTTAATAATAATAAGGTAGGCGGCGTTTTAGCATCCACTTGCTGTTCCAAGGTGTAATGCGCAACTAATTCGGGATTGTTTACTTCGGCGCCCAACAAATTATTTTTTGATCCGCCGTGGGTTACTCCATCTTCAAAACTAATCACGGGATAATAGAGAATCGCAAAATCCGGACGGTTTTCATCGGCGGCTAAAGTCGAAAGTGAAGCGGCCAAATGTCCTCCGGCGGAAGAACCGATCACCCCTACCCGATTCGGATTGATTTTCCATTCCACAGCGTGAGCACGAATCAAGGAGATCGCTTTTTCGGCATCGCGCAGAGGCAATTTGTAGCAGCCTTTCGGCATGGTATATTTCAGAACAATGGCGGCAAAACCGTTTTCGATATACCATTTGGCCATATCATGGCCTTCGTGTCCCATCGCCAAATTTTGATAACCGCCGCCCGGACAAATCAATACTGCCGGAATCGTATCTTGCTTTGTTTCCGGCAAATAGACATAAATTTCGGCATCTTCCAAAGAGTCCGTCCATAATTTTATTGTTTGATAATTTTGTGCATTCATGCCTGAATAAAATGCGATTGAGATAAAAATGAAGAAAATGCGTTTCATATTATTTTCGAGTGGATGTAATGAGATTATTAATTTTTTCGTTTAATTTTTTTGCTTTCAGCAATTGTTCGACCGAAAGATGCATCCGGTAACGCCAATAATGGCGCGAATGGGCGGGAACATTGATTCGTTCGGCATCCGAATCGGGATAACGCAATTGGCCGTCGACCGACAACCAATCTTGCCAAGGAATAACGACCAACATCGCGGGCGAACTCAAATGATTCACAACGATTTGTTCGGCCAATTCGGGCGTGCAATCTTCGGGAGCAGCGCCTGATTTCCACAACACTTCGTTGTAATAGCGTTGCGTTTGTGCGCGATCTTCTTTCCACCAAGCGCGAACAACCGACATATCATGCGTAGAAGTCGTACAAACCGACAAATAAGGCAAACGATGCAACGGTGTAAAGGTTTGTTCGGCCGATTTGGGCATCCGTTCGATTTCCAAACTCAAAATTTTCAGTTGATTCATCACATCGGGAACCGTTTCAGGAATCATTCCCAAATCTTCACCACAAACCAGCATATCGGTGGCATTTACCAGAGGTGTGAGATGTTTCAAGGCTTCCGATTTCCAAAATTCGTTGTGGCGGCGATAAAAATATTCGTTATACAAACCGTAAAAAATTTGTTTGTCATGTTCGTATAATTGTTGAAATTCGGGCATATCCCAAACCGAAATTTTCGGATGATAATAACCTGCCTGCTTATCGTCTTCAATAAACAAGGACGAAAGTGTGAAGAGCGGCAATCCCGACCATTCAATATCTTTTCGCGAATAAGGCAAAGCCGGATTAAAACGGCCTTCCAATCCGCTTTGAGCGCCCAAAGGCACTTGCCAAATACGGAAAAATCCCAAAATATGGTCAATCCGGTAAGCATCGAAATAGTCGGCCATTTTTTGAAAACGGCGTTTCCACCAACGGTAATTGTCGGCTTCCATCGCCTGCCAATTGTAGGTGGGAAATCCCCAGATTTGACCGGTTGCAGAAAAAGCGTCGGGCGGCGCACCTGCTTGGAAATTCATGTTAAAATATTCCGGTTCGACGAGCGCTTCCACACTGTCGCGACTGATGCCGATGGGAATATCGCCTTTGAGGAAAATACCGTGTTCGTGGGCGTAGTTGCGTACTTCAGACATTTGCTTGTGGGCGTGGAATTGCAGAAAACGATACAAATCCGGATGGCTTTCCTGATCTCTTTTAGCGGAATATTCGGCATAAGGAGCCAGCCAATCTCCATTTTCTTTCGCAAAAGCGATGTATTCCGGCGAATGAAGAACGTTTTGACCTTCCTGTGCAAAAATTTCCCGGAAGAAACTCCATTTCAAATGATCCACTTCTTCGTAATCAACTGAAATCAAAGGGTTGAGCTCCTTTTGTTTCTGTTGATAAAACCGTTGCCGATCCGCATCTTTCAATTGTCCGATCGCATCCAAATTCAAATACAGCGGATGCAGAGCGAAAATAGAAATGGCATTGTAAGGATAGGAATCGACCCATGTATGCGTTTGCGTAGTGTCGTTAATCGGCAGTAATTGAATCAGTTGCATACCTGTTTGTTGCGCCCAGTCGATAAACGGCAGCAAATCTGTAAATTCGCCGATACCGAAACTTTTTTCCGAGCGAAGCGAGAAAACGGGAATACTTACGCCGGCAGCTTTCCACCGTTTTTGAGGAAATTGGAAAGTAATGTAATCATGATGAATCGTTTGATTTTCGGATAATTGCGAAAGATCAAGCACGTGATTTCCGCTGTTTTCCCAAGCAATCAACGCAGCATCATCGCCGGTCGGCGGAAGCAGACAAAACTTGTATGCGACTTGTTTACTGCGCTTGGAAAGTTTGATGTCGGCCGTCCAAACACTTTTTTCGACCCGTTGCAAAACGATTGATTTTTGCGGATCCCAATTTCCCAATTCAGGAACGGAACCCGTGAGGACGATTTTTTGTCCCCACGCAATACCGGAATTGACAGATATGTGTAGTTTCATGATATAAAAATAAGCGCAAATTTATACAAATTATTTATATATCAGCTACACTTGTTTGTAAAAACTTAAATTCTCAATCAGAAAGTTGTGAATAAACGATTGCGCTTCAGCTACTTTTGCTTCTCCCAATTGAATATATACTTCGGCTGAAGTTTTGAAATCGGCGTTGCGGCAGGAGTCCAACAACAGTAAATAACCCAAAACGATGTGTCCGGCGCATTCTACCAAGCGGCGCGCTTGAAAATCAATATATTCGTTGTCTTTCATATCGGAAACGCGGGCAACCAATTCTTCGTAGATTTCCGTCATTGCAGCTAAACGCTCCTGCAAACGTAATTCGTAATTCGTAATTTGTAATTCCCCCTGATATTCTTTGATTTGCGCTAAATAAGTTCCCGTCAATACGTGGCGGATGGCGGCAACGACTTGCAATTGCGTGGTGCCTTCGTAGATATTTGTGATGCGGGCATCGCGATAAATCCGTTCACAAGCGTAATCTTTCATAAATCCCGAACCGCCGTGAATTTGAATCGTGTCGTAAGCGTTCTGGTTGGCATATTCGGTACACATTGCTTTTCCAAGCGGCGTGAAGGCATCGGCTAATTTTTTGTATTTTTTCATTTCAACACGTTCGGCATCGTCGAGTTTGCGTTCTTTTTCGATGTCTTCCAAAATTTTGTAAACATCTACAAAGCGGGCGGTTTCGTACAAAATGGCGCGGGAAGCATCTAATTTCGCTTTAATATTGGCCACCATTTCATAGACGGCCGGAAATTCGACAATTGCTTTTCCGAATTGACGACGGTCTTTGGCGTAGTCAATCGCTTCCCGGTAAGCCGCTTCCGAAAGTCCTGTGGCTTGCGCCATGATACCCAGACGAGCGCCGTTCATGAGCGACATCACGTAGCGAATCAAACCCAGTTTGCGGTCGCCGCAGAGATATGCTTTGGCATTTTTGTAAGTCAATTCGCAGGTGGGCGAACCTTTGATACCCATTTTATTTTCGATCCGGCGAACGTTCACGCCGCCGTCGTTTTTGTCGTAGATAAACATTGAAAGGCCGCGACCGTCTTTGGTGCCTTCTTCCGAACGTGCGAGAACCAAGTGAATATCGGCATCGCCGTTGGTAATGAAGCGTTTAACGCCATTCAATCGCCAGCATCCGTTTTCTTTATCTTCGGTGGCTTTCAACATCACGGCTTGAAGGTCAGAACCGGCATCGGGTTCGGTCAAGTCCATCGACATGGTTTCCCCGGCGCATACACGGGGAATGTATTTTTGGCGTTGTTCTTCATTGCCAAAGCCATAAAGCGTTTCGGCGCAATCTTGCAAAGCCCAAAGGTTGCAGAAACCGGCGTCGGCGCGAGCAGCCATATCCGAAGCCATGATGAAAGTGACCATCGGGAAATTGAGGCCGTTGTAGCGGCGGGGCATCGAAAGTCCCATCAAACCGGCTTGGGTAGTCGCTTTGAGGTTTTCGGCCGTTCCGGGTGCATAAATTACGCGGTTATTTTCCACTTTAGGGCCAACATGATCGACTTCTTCGGCGTTAGGAGCTACAATTTCGCCGATTACTTCGCCGGCGATTTCCATGACTTTTTCGTAGCTGTCCATAGCATCGTCGAAATCGACGGGAGCGTAATCATATTGTTTTGCATCTTCGAAATTGCGTTCTTTCAATTCCACAATACGACGCATCAAGGGATGATGCAGGTGGTGTTTCAATACGGGGTTGTCTAAATAGAAGTTTGACATTGTTATTTATTTTTAATTGTTTATATTCAAAGTATTATAAGCGATTCCCAAAAAAATCGCAATTCCGAAACTCAACAGCGAACCAATCAAAACATATTCCGTTTTCGCCGTGTCTTTATCCCGAAACCGCAAAATGGATTTGGCTGCAATAATAAATCCGACAGCTGCAAATTGATTGATCGTAATCAACAAAAACGATAAAATGCGCTCCAACGAGCCGATTATCCGTCCGGCTTTCAACAGCGGTTGATTGTCTTTTAACATAATTCCGGCCGATTCCATGTATTTTTTGATGAAAATATTGGAGGGTTTCGTGCAGGCGACCCACATCAAAATCAATAAAATAAGATGGTACGAATCAGCGATGCTTGGAATAATAAACTCGTATTCTGCAAAATAAAATAAGTGAACAACCGCTAATATAACCAGAATGTGCAAGACTTGATCAATAAAAAAAATTGACCGGCGCAACCACTTCTTTTTGGAAAACCAATTTTTCAAAATATCAATCCCGAAATGCGATAAGGCAATGAGGAACGAAGCCAACACAAAACAAGGATTAAACGATAACACAAACGAACATACAAACACGATGATTGTATGATAACACAATTCTTTGGAAACGATTTTCGTTTCTTTCACAATACACCAGCGCTGCGGCTGAAAATTAAAATCGGCTAATAAATGCGCCAATAGTTGTAAAGCAATTAACTCTTTCATAATTATTATTTAATTGATTGATTTTTCAAAGTAAGTTACCGCACTTTCTATGGCCGACCATCCGGCAGCGGCAGAATGTTGATTAATAGTGGATTGACTCTTTTTTAGCAGTTCGGTAATCTCTTTTTCGGATTTACCGAGCAACTTATAAAAAACAATTTCGTTTTGTGCGCGGGTATTTTCGGTAAACAGCACATCCAATAAACTGAACAAAGGCGCCAATGCGTCGTTCCATGCTTCATTATTGCTTTTGAAAAGCAAAGTGATTTTATTTTTCTTCTCCAAGGCGCTCATTTCGTTGATAGCCCGGCCTGAAAAATAAATCGCTTCGCCGTCGATTATGCCTTTTTTCTTGTTGAAAATCGACAATTCACCTATGCCAATCGCGACCCGGACGCCGTAAGTTTTAAATTCATCCAAATTTTGCCCGTGTTTTTTATCCGGCGTAATATTCAATGATTTTACAAACGATTTCAGTAATAAAGCAACCCGTAAAGCATTTTTCGGATTATCCAATACACATTCAATGTAATCGCCTTTGATTAAGCGACTAAAGAAAGTTCCGGAATCGAAAGTTTGCTTCAAAACATTCAGTAAATGAACTAACTTTTTTTCCAAAACCAATCGTTGCTTTACATTCAAAGACGTAGAAGAAACGATGTCTGCCGATATTGTTGCTTTATTCATGCTACAAATATCGGTATTTTTACCGATAAATCCAAAATATCGGTAAAAATACCGATAAATGGAAAATATCGGTATTTTTACCGATAAAATCATTATAAACTATGCTACAAGCTTTCATTTGCTGTTTTTCTTGTAATATTTAATCATTTTTGGAATCACGGATTCCACTTCGCCGGTAATCACATAATCAGCTATCGTGTTGATTGGTGCGTTTTTATCGCTATTAATGGCGATAATAAGCGAAGACTCCTGCATTCCGGCAATGTGTTGAATTTGACCGGAAATACCGCAAGCGATATACAATTTCGGACGAACGGTAATCCCTGTTTGACCGATTTGTCGCTCGTGTTCGCAATACCCTGCATCGACCGCCGCACGCGAAGCTCCCACCTCAGCGCCAATCGTATTCGCCAAATCGTGAAGCAAACCGAAGCCTTCTTTTGAACCCATTCCGTAACCTCCGGCAACAATAATCGGCGCTCCTTTAATATTTACTTTCGAGGCTTCGATATGACGTTCGATAACGCTCACTGCAAAATCGGTGTCGGAAACATATTTCGTTACATCATGTGAAATGATTTTTCCTTTATAATTGGCATCGAAAATTTCTTTTTTCATCACGCCTTCGCGCACGGTGGCCATTTGCGGACGGTTATCGGGATTGACAATCGTAGCCACAATGTTTCCCCCAAAAGCCGGACGAATTTGATACAGCAAATTTTGGTAGGTTTTACCTTCTTTCTTTTCTTCGTGGTCGCCGATTTCAAGCGAAGTACAGTCGGCCGTCAATCCGCTGAAAAGCGCCGATGATACACGAGGCCCCAAATCGCGACCGATGCTCGTGGCGCCCATCAAAGCAATTTGCGGTTGTTCTCCTTTGAAAAGATTGACCAAAATTGATGTGTGTGGCAGCGAAGTATAAGGATATAAACGCGCATCGTCGAAGATGTGGAGAACATCCACGCCGTAAGGAAAAACTTGTTCTCCGATTTTATTTAATTGACTGCCAACGGCAAGGGCTTCCAATTGACAATTCAGTTGTGAGGCCAACGAACGGCCTTTAGTCAGCAATTCCAAGCTAACGTCTTCCACTTTGCCGTTTTCTATTTCAAGATATACAAATAAATTGTTCATGATTATCCAATTGTATGATTAGCAATTAATTCCACTATCAATTCTTCGATTTGCGCATCGGAAGAATCCAAAGTTTTACTCTCTTTCGCCTGAAACACAACGTTTTCAATCTTTTTCACTTTCGTGGGCGAACCCGAAAGACCGCATTGTTGAATATCTGCATTCACATCGGCCGTACTCCATTCAGCCAAATTCAAATACGGGCGGGCATCACACAAATTCACATAATCCGTATTTTCGGCTTGTTTTTCCGAAATCGTTTTTGCGTATTTGTATTTTTGAATGAGCCGGGCATTACGCGGGCGACATTCGGCTGCCGATCCGTTGACCGTAATCAAAATCGGAAATTGGCCTTTCACTATTTCTACACCGTGTTCCAAACGACGTTTTACGGTAATGTTTTTATTTTCAACCGATAAAATTTCTTCGGCGTAAGTAATTTGCGGAATATTCAATTTCTCGGCTACTTGCGGGCCTACTTGCGCCGTATCACCGTCGATGGCTTGACGACCGGAAAGAATCACATCAAAAGCGCCGGTTTTGCGGATGGCCATACTCAAAGCGTAACTCGTGGCTAAGGTATCGGCGCCGGCGAAAGCGCGGTCGGTCAGTAAATAACCGCCGTCGGTTCCACGGAACAAACCTTCCCGGATGATGTCGGCGGCGCGGGGAGGCCCCATGGTCAATAACATAACTGTTGAACCGGGATATTGATCTTTCAAGCGCAAGGCTTGTTCCAAAGCGTTCAAATCTTCCGGATTGAAAATGGCAGGCAGGGCGGCACGGTTCACGGTACCGTCTTCTTTCATCGCATCTTTCCCTACATTGCGCGTATCCGGCACTTGTTTCGCCAATACAATAATTTTTAAGCTCATTATTATTCCTTTTAAAATTTATTTTTTCGGATCTGTTTTCCAAACGAGCTGCAAAAGTAGGCGATTTTACGAATGAAACCAAAAAAATTGAATAAAAATTGCACATATAATTGAAAATTGTGCAAAAAATCAAGAAAAAAATCAAAAAATTATTGATTTAAAAATTTCTTAATTAAAGATAAATAGGCTACCTTTGCGCTCTCATTTTAAAATAACATATTTTAATTTTTTTACAATGGATATTTCTCATATTGAACACATTGGGATTGCCGTGAAAAGCATCGAAGCGCAACTTCCCTATTATGAAAATGTACTTGGATTGAAGTGCTACAACATCGAAGAAGTGGCTGACCAAAAAGTTAAAACAGCATTCTTCAAAGTAGGTCAAACGAAAATCGAATTGCTCGAACCCACCAGCGAAGAATCTACCATCGCGAAATTTATCGAAAAGAAAGGCGAAGGCGTGCATCACATCGCATTTGCCGTTCCGAGTGTGGCCGGTGCGTTGGCCGAAGTGGAATCCAAAGGCGTGCAATTAATCGATAAAGCTCCCCGCGGTGGCGCTGAAAGATTAAGTATCGCATTCTTGCACCCGAAATCAACCGGTAGTGTTTTAACGGAATTATGTCAATAACTAAAAAATAAATTTCATGAGTAGTCAATTAGATAAGGTAAAAGAACTTATCGACTTACGGGTTCAAGCCCGTTTGGGTGACGGAGAAAAAGCCATTGAAAAACAACATTCCCAAGGTAAATATACCGCTCGGGAACGTATTGCAATGTTGCTCGACGAAGGCAGCTTTGAAGAGTTAGATATGTTCGTAGAACATCGCTGTACCAATTTTGGTATGGAAAAGAAAACATTCTTAGGCGACGGCGTGGTAACCGGTTATGGTACTATTGAAGGCCGTTTAGTCTATATTTTCGCACAAGATTTTACCGTAATCGGTGGCTCTTTGTCGGAAACAATGGCATTGAAAATTTGTAAAGTGATGGATTTGGCCATGCGTATGGGCGCTCCTATTGTGGGTTTGAACGACTCAGGCGGCGCACGTATCCAAGAAGGTATCAACGCTTTGGCAGGCTATGCTGAAATTTTCCAACGCAACATTCTGGCTTCTGGGGTAGTTCCTCAGATTTCCGGAATTTTTGGCCCTTGCGCCGGTGGTGCAGTGTATTCGCCGGCTTTGACCGACTTTACTCTCATGGTTAAGAACGTAAGCTATATGTTCTTGACAGGTCCGGCTGTAGTAAAAACGGTAACAGGAGAAGATGTAACCCAAGAACAGTTGGGTGGTGCACAAGTGCACGCCAGTCGTTCGGGTGTTACCCATTTTGCCGTTGACTCCGGAGAAGAGGGCCTTGCTTTGATTCGCCGTTTATTGAGTTTCCTTCCTCAAAACAATTTGGAAGAAGCGCCTATCAAACCCACGAATGACCCAATCGACCGTCTGGAAGATTCTTTGAATGAAATCATTCCGGATAGCCCCAATAAACCCTACGATATGTACGAAGTGATCGGCGCCATCATCGACGACGGAGAATTTCTCGAAGTACATGCCGATTTTGCTAAAAATATCATCGTCGGATTCGCCCATTTCAACGGACGTTCGGTAGGTATCGTTGCCAATCAGCCCAAGGCTTTAGCCGGTGTATTGGATATCAACGCCTCTCGCAAAGCCGCTCGTTTTGTTCGTTTCTGCGATGCATTCAATATTCCGATTGTAACCTTGGTGGATGTTCCGGGATTCCTTCCGGGAACAGGTCAGGAATACGGCGGCGTAATTACTCACGGAGCCAAATTGCTTTATGCTTACGGCGAAGCAACGGTACCCAAAGTAACCATTACATTGCGTAAATCTTATGGTGGCGCACATATCGTGATGAGTTGTAAACAATTGCGCGGCGACATGAATTATGCTTGGCCTACGGCGGAAATCGCTGTTATGGGTGGCAAGGGCGCCGTAGAAGTGCTGTATGCAAAAGAAGCCAAAGCTTCCGAAGACCCGGCTAAAGTATTTGCAGAAAAAGAAGCAGAATACACAAAAGCTTTTGCAAATCCTTACAATGCAGCTAAATACGGTTATATCGACGACGTGATTGAACCGCGTAACACTCGTTTCCGCATTATTCGCGCTTTGCAACAATTGGCGACTAAGAAGCAGACAAATCCTGCCAAAAAGCACGATAATCTTCCTTTATAATCATTTGTCAGGATGGCGGACTTGCTCCGCCATCCCATGAAAGAGAAATAAATAAAATGAACGGAATAACAAATTTATTCAGGGGATTGCGGGTCAAGCCCGCAATGACAAAGGATGAAACAACTGTTTCAACGACTCAACCGGGCGAAATCTTTGCTGCTATTGCGCTAGCATTGTTCGATTCGACCGGTCAATCGGGTGAAATCTTTGCCGCCATCGCGTTGGCATTGTCTAATACAATGGAATGGCACGATATGGAAAGTAACGTTTTAACCATTCACAACGTAGCGAACAATTATTCACCATGGAGTTCTAAAATCTATACATTGAGAGAGGTACCTTTAAGAAGATAAAAAATAATTATTAAACACATTATTTAAATGAAAAATTTCAAATATACAATTAACGGAAACGTTTACAAAGTTGTAATTAATGACATCGAAAACGGTACGGCCGAAGTGGAAGTAAACGGCACATCGTATCAAGTACAAATCGACACACCTGAGAAGAAAGCAACGCCGGAGAAAAAAGCAACACCGGTAGTGCAACGTCCTGCTCAGGAACCAGTAAAACCCATCGTTAAACCGGTGCAAACCTCTGCTTCGGCAGCTGCGTTGAAATCGCCGCTTCCCGGTATCATTCTCGACATCAATGTTAAAATAGGTGATGTCGTGAAAAAAGGTCAAAAAGTGTTGACTTTGGAAGCAATGAAAATGGAAAATGCCATCAATGCCGATCGCGACGGAGAAATTAAAGAGATAATCGCCAACAAAGGCGACTCTGTGTTGGAAGGTGCAGACCTTGTCGTAATAGGATAAATAGACCGGTTTTATGAGTACAATGACTCTTTGGTGGATTGCTTTTATTGCAATCTTCATCGTGGTGTATTTCGTTGATATGTTCGTTACCGACCATCGCAAAGGCGAAATTTCTGTTAAGACTTCGTTACGCTGGACCGGTGTGTGGATTTCGGTTGCATTGCTTTTTGGTGCGGCGATTTATTTTTTCTTCCCTCAAAATGAAGGTAGCCCTGATGTGGTTACTTCGCACGAAATGGGAATGAAATTTATAGCGGGTTATCTTACCGAATATTCACTTTCGGTTGATAATCTGTTTGTGTTTATAATGATTTTCTCTATGATGGCAATAGCCTCTCACAATCAGCCGAAACTGCTGAAAATGGGTATTTTGATTTCTATTGTGTTGCGGATTTTATTTATTCTTGTGGGAATGGCGCTCGTTCAGAAATTTGAGTGGGTAATTTACATTTTCGGCGCAATTTTGGTTTATACTGCCGCCAAAATGGCTTTTTCTAATGAAGAAGACCAAGTGGATCCCCAATCGAATATTCTCTACAAGGGAGCATCCAAAATTTTCCCGATTTATGCCGACGAACACTGTTCCAAATTTTTTGTAAAAGAAAACGGCAAAGGTTTTGTTACGGTCATTTTCCTTTGTCTTTTAGTAATTGGTTCAACAGATGTGCTGTTTGCCGTTGACTCTATTCCTGCTATTATTGGCGTGATTGCCGAAGGCGAACAGGGCATACTTTCGCACAGCGAAGAAAACTTTTTGGCTGTTTCGTCGAATGTATTTGCTGTAATGGGCCTGGTATCTCTGTTCTTTGCGTTAAAAGGCATTATGAAAATGTTCCGTTTCCTCAAACACGGTGTATGTTTTATTCTGTTTTTTATCGGTGTAAAAATGCTTTTGGGGTTTTTTGAACCGGTTGCAGATTTTTTTCATGCACATTCATGGGTTTCGCTTGCCATTATCATATTTACGCTTGCATTCTCAATAGTGCTTTCTATGTTGATTTCGGACGAGAAAAAAATCGTTGAACTTCGCGAAAGAATTGCCGACAAGAAAAAAGAAATTGAAGAATTAAAATACAATAAAAAATAATAGATATGGATTTTCAAACTTTGCTGCCCGCCATCGCGTTTATGACGTGGCAAAATTTAGTGATGATAGCCGTTGGGCTGACATTGATATATTTGGCAATCAGGAAGGGATACGAACCCACCTTGCTTTTGCCCATGGGATTTGGCGCTATTCTGGTAAACATCCCTTTTACAGCGGCGCTTACACAAATCGACCCAGCCGGAAACACAATCATTGGTGCGTTAGATGTATTTTTCAAGGCAGGTATTGTTACCGAAGTATTCCCATTGTTGATATTTGTTGCTATCGGGGCAATGATTGACTTTTCCCCGTTATTTCAAAAACCGAGTTTGCTGCTGTTTGGTGCCGCCGCTCAGTTCGGTATTTTTATTACCATGATTTTTGCTGTTTGTGTAGGCTTTAGTTTGCCCGAAGCAGCTTCTATCGGAATCATTGGCGCTGCCGATGGTCCTACATCCATTATCGTATCACAACAGTTGGCGCCTAATTTGTTAGGTCCGATTTCGGTGGCTGCCTATTCGTATATGTCGTTGGTGCCTATCATTCAACCGCCGGTAATTCGTGCGTTGACCACGAAAAAAGAACGTTTGATTCGTATGAAAACCGATACAAGTAAAAAAGTTTCGCGTACAACGCTGATTCTTTTCCCGATTATCATCACGGTTTTGGCAGGTATCATTGCTCCCTCGTCTTTGGCTTTGTTAGGCTTTTTGATGTTCGGTAATTTGATTCGCGAATGCGGCGTGCTTAATTCTTTGTCGCAAACGGCACAAAAAGAATTGGCTAACTTGGTAACAATCTTGCTTGGTATCACGATTGCCAGTACCATGACCGGCGAACGGTTTGTTCGTTTGGATACATTGATGATTATGGGACTGGGTGTTTTTGCATTCGTATTTGATACGGCAGGAGGTGTTCTTTGCGCTAAATTCTTGAACTTGTTTTATAAAGAAGGTAATAAAATCAATCCGATGGTTGGCGCTTGCGGCATCTCGGCATTCCCGATGTCAGCACGTGTGATTCACGGAATGGGCTTGAAGGAAGACCCGAACAATTACTTGTTGATGCCTGCTATCAGTTCCAATGTCGGCGGACAAATCGGCTCGGTAGTAGTTGGTGGACTGATATTGTTGTTGGTTCCGTTATTTATGTAAAAAAGACATAAGACACAAGATATTAGATATAAGACATTCGGACAAAGACAATTTATGCCTTTTGTCTTTCATCTAAAAAACATTAAAAACAAAGAATAAAATGGATGTAGAAGTTTTAACAAAAGCATTAGAGATAACAGGTATTGGCTTGGCCGGTGTGTTTCTCTTTATGGCATTATTTTTAGTGATTATCGTAGGTGTAGATAAACTTTTCCCCTACAAAAAAGAAGAAGATGAAAATAGATAGGATAAAGCTGAGGTTGTGGGTCAGACCTGCAATGACGAGTTCTCTGTTGTCACTGCTGTTGCTTTGCACATTTTCCAATGTGCAGGCACAACGTACATCATCACTCAAAATCAATGAAGTTCTGGTCATCAATGAAACCAATTTTCAAGATGATTACGGAATCCAACATCCCTGGATAGAGATCTACAACTCCTCTGCGGGTACGGTCAATATTGCCGGATGCTATTTAACGATTAATGCAATGGATGCCCGTTTGTATCAATCAGGTAATAAACTTACGCTTCGGGATATTTACGGGAACGATCCGCGTGTCTATCCGATTCCCAAAGGAGATATTTTAACAAAGGTAAAACCCAGTCAACATTTGCTTTTCTGGGCGGACAGTCAACCTACTCGCGGCACTTTTCACTTGAGTTTTGATTTGGATTCTCTTCAATCAAACTTCATTGCGTTGTTTGATTCGGATGGAAGAACGTTTATCGATTCCGTTACCGTACCTGCCGGACAAAAGGCTGACATCAGTTATGGTTTGGTGCACGATGGTTGGAATGCCAAACGCTTGGATGAAGAATTGCGTTTGAATCAAAGCTACACAGGAGGTAATAAACTTTGGATACAATTTACGCAAGTAACGCCGAGTTCAAACAACTTTATTTTGGATAAAAATGACAAAGTTGAAAACTTTACCAACAACGATCCTATTGGCATCGGGATGACATTAACGGCAATGGCAGTAGTGTTTTTCGGATTACTTGCACTTTACTTGTCTTTCAAGGTAGTTGGAAATACAGCCGTTTCCCTGAGTCACAGGCGACTAATGAAAGCATCGGGTGTCAGCAAAGAAGAAGCAAAAGATATTGCCGAACAATCATCCGGTGAAGTTTTCGCGGCGATTGCAATGGCGATTCACGAAGCAACGTCTCAATTGCACGACGAAGAAAATACCGTTCTTACCATCAAAAATACGGTTCTAAATTATTCTCCTTGGAGTTCCAAGATTTATACATTAAGGGAAAGTCCTAATAAAAAATAATTAAATAATAATATGGATTTTTTATCATTCATCGGGGATAATCTACAGATATTCCTTAGTTATACAGGTTTTGCGAACGCCACTATGGGTCATTTAATTATGATTCTTGTGGGTTTGGTATTTATTTATTTGGCGATTGCCAAAGAATTTGAGCCGATGCTCTTGATTCCGATTGGCTTTGGTATTTTGATTGGAAATATTCCTTTCAAAGACGCCGGATTGCAGTTGGGAATTTACGAAGAAGGCTCTGTGCTGAATATTCTTTATCAAGGGGTAACACAGGGATGGTATCCACCGTTGATATTCTTGGGGATTGGCGCAATGACCGACTTTTCGGCATTGATTTCCAATCCTAAACTGATGTTGATTGGCGCTGCGGCTCAATTTGGTATTTTTGGCGCATACATGCTCGCCTTGGTGTTTGGTTTCGATCCCGCTCAGGCAGGCGCCATTGGTATTATCGGTGGTGCTGACGGTCCGACAGCCATTTTCTTGTCGTCCAAACTCGCGCCTAACCTCATGGGAGCTATCGCCGTTTCGGCCTATTCCTATATGGCTTTGGTGCCGGTAATTCAACCGCCCATCATGCGTCTATTAACGAATAAAAAAGAACGCCTCATCCGTATGAAACCGCCTCGCGCTGTTTCTCAAACAGAAAAAATCATTTTCCCGATTATTGGGTTATTGTTGACCTGTTTCTTGGTGCCTTCGGGTTTACCCTTGTTGGGAATGTTATTCTTTGGTAACTTGATCAAAGAATCCGGCGTGACTCGGCGTTTGGCTGAAACTGCTCGCGGTCCACTGATTGATGTAATTACCATCTTGTTGGGTATTACCGTAGGTGCATCCACACAAGCAACGCAATTCTTAACATGGAATTCGTTGAAAATCTTCGGATTAGGTGCTATCTCATTTGTTATTGCTACGACAGCGGGAGTATTATTCGTTAAATTCTTCAACGTATTCTTGAAAAAAGACAACAAAATCAATCCGTTGATTGGAAATGCAGGTGTATCGGCTGTGCCCGACTCGGCGCGTATTTCTCAAATCGTAGGCTTGGAATATGATTCCTCCAACTATTTGTTGATGCACGCCATGGGGCCGAATGTAGCCGGAGTTATCGGCTCGGCAGTCGCAGCCGGGGTATTACTCGGATTCTTGGGATAAGGATAATTAAAAATGAAACAATTCAAAACAACTTTCACAAAAATCCGTCGCGGAATAAAATACCCCGTGTTGATTTTTTTCATCCGGTTATTTATCGCTACCGTCCGTTTTTTTCCCCGCCGTTGGGTGGAAGTTGTTTTTGCATTGTTGGCGCGCGCCGCATTTTTTATCGACCGAAAAGACAGAAAACGCACGATTGATACGCTAACTTTTATTTACGAAAAAGAAAAAACACCGCATGAAATCAAACGAATGGCTTGTGAAGTGTTTATTAATCAAGGGCTTAATTTTGCCGATTATCTAAATGTTTTGCATTGGAAAACGCGCCAACAGTTCTCAAAAATGGTTGATTTTGTAGGAGAAGAACATCTCCGGGAAGCCTACGATCGAGGCAATGGCGTTCTTTGTATGATGATGCATACCGGTTCGTGGGAATTATCGGCCATCATGCCGCCGGTAATGGGCTACGAAACGACGGCCGTGAGCAAAGCCATGCGCAATCCCAAAATCGACCAACTGATTGTGAATGCACGGGAAAGCCGGGGAATGAAAAATATCGCACGCGGGAAAGCCTATCCCAAAATTTTGGAATCCTTGGCCAAAGGCGAATGTATGATTATCATGATCGACCAGGACACCAAGGTCAAAGGCGTTTTCGTCGATTTCTTCGGAAGAAAAGCTTATACGCCCGACGGCGCCGCCCGCATCGCCTTGGATACTCACGCCCCTGTTTTGCTGATGTATATGCAACGTATTGACAATCAACGGCATCGCTTCACGATTTTGCCCGAAATCCCTTTAACGGAAACCGGCGACCGCGAATTTGATTTGTACGAAAATACCCGCATTTACACGCAAAAAATGGAAGAAGTGATCCGCGAAATTCCTACACAATGGGTTTGGATGCACGAGCGTTGGAAAACCACCCCGGAGGATATAGCGCAATATTTGGCGCAAAAGAAAAAATAAATTCTTCCTTCCGAATAAAAAAAACCGTAAAGTGTTGTTTATTCGATAAAAAGCCTTACCTTTGTGGCTGCATTTGAGTTTTTGAAACAGTTTTATTTATTTGTCCGAGTATTTGTGATTCGTATAGTACACTAAGCCTGCGTAATTTTCTCATCTGAGTTTATTAATTTATTTACATTTTATTTTTTTCAGAAAATGAACATTTTCGTTGCCGGTTTGAGTTTCAAAATGAACGATGCCGAATTAGCAAGCTTGTTTGAAGAGTATGGACAGATTTCGTCTGCCCGAGTAATTACCGACCGCATGACCGGCCGTTCCAAAGGCTATGGTTTTGTGGAAATAGAAGATGAAGCGGTAGCCAATCGCGCCATCGAAGAATTGAATGGCGCTGAATACGACGGCCGTGAACTTTCGGTTTCGGAAGCCCGCCCGCGTGAAGAACGCTCAGAACGTCCTCGTCGTGATTTCCACAGCGGTGGCAATCGTGGTGGTGGCGGCGGTTACAATAGAAATCGGTATTGATTTGATTTCAAAAAATGTTAAAAAAAGGCGGACTTAATGTTCGCCTTTTTTTTACAACTATTTTAGGTGTGCGACCAAAGAAAAAATCATCGTTTGACTCATCGGATTGTTGTTTCCTGCAATTAAATAAGCAAAGTCAAACACAAAGCCGGCAAAATGTACACCACACCCCAATGTAGCATACGACGAACCGATTGGATTGCTCTCTAAGTGATAACCGGTTCGTGCCGAAACGAAATCATTGTAGGTGTATTCGGCTCCGATACCGCTTGCAAGCCCTGCATAGCCGGACGATAACTGATAAGCTACATCCAAAACTCCCGTTAATGCGTGCTTTTCTTTCATTGAATAACAGTAAGCGCCGCCGCCGTTAATACGGGTCGGCAAACCGTATGCGGATGAACCGTAACCGATCTTTGATCCGAAATTGGAAAGTCCCAATCCCGCACTTAAATTTTTATGATTGTAAAGCAAGGAAATGTCAGCGGCAAACGCTGCACCTTTTTTCGCGCCGCCCATATCGGAAACGATATAACGAAAAGCGGCGCCGGCCGAAAACACAGAATTAATCTTGTAAGCCAAACCTGCTTCCGCAACATATTCCGAAGGAGCAAATGTCCCCATCGCATTTCCATGTTCATCGGTTTTTTCGATAGCTGGCATTGTGTTATAACGGAAACCGGCCGCCAAACCGAAATTATTGAACCGCGTATAACCGCCTGCATTGATAAGCGAGGTATTGGCAGACTGAGGCTGCCACAAAAGATAGGATATTGCCACTTCGGTTGCCGGTGCATAACCAGACATCATGGCCGCCGTATTCCGGTGCACGGCAAAAGCCGAAGGCAAAACATATCCCGCATGACCCATTGCCGCCGTGCGAGCATCCGAAAACGAGTTCAAAAACGGAACCGCTTGTCCGAAAGAAACGGTCATAACAGCCGTTAAAAATATCATGATTGAAAAAAAACGTTTGCTCATAATTTTATTATCTGTTTTTTGATTTCATTTTCGTCGTATTTCACATTCACATTGTAAACGCCACCACTATAAGTCGATAAGTCGATTTTTGCAGGTGCAAACGGTGAAATATCCGTTTCACTTTCAAACACTTTGGCGCCGGCATTGTTAAAAATCGTAACCAATGCGCGTACATCTTTGCCTGTTCGCAACCACACAAAATCTTTTACCGGATTGGGATAAATATCAATTGTTTGACGGTCGTCGCGTATCAAAACACTAAATTGTTGTGCTACCGACACGCCTATCGCGTCCGTCGCCTTGATGGTTACCTGCGCCAAGCCGTAAGCAAGCGACACGATATACAGTTTACCTTTGTTTTCATTGACATTTACTACATTCGGAGCGGTGTTGGTAAAAGTGTATTTCAACGGCTCATCATCCGGATCGATAAAATAATCGGCAATCGAGAAAGAGCGTTCTTGATTCAATGCGCCGATATAAAGATTCTCTATCGCATTGACAAGTTCGGGAGCATGATTCTGAAGTATCTCATAACGAACAGTTTGCGATACGGATGCCCCGTATTTGTCTGTCAAAACGATTTCGATGTTGTGTATGCCGGATTCGCATTTGGGACCTGTAATTGTCAGTTGCGCATTTCCTTCACCCATATCGACCAGTGCAATACCGTTGGTTTGCGGTTGCAAATTCCAGAAAACTTCATGTCCGTCGGGGTCGGAACCGGAAAAATGCAATACTACCGTTTGATGCGCTTTCATATTTACTTCCGTATTATCCAAAACATGGATTACAGGCGGATTGTTGGATAAAGTGGTTTGAGTGATTTGTGAAGAAAGCGGAGAAAAATTTCCCGAAAAATCGAAAGCGTTTACTACAAAATAATATTGCGTCTCAAAATCCAAACCATCGATTTTTGCTTCAAATTCGGAACCTGCGCTCAAATTTCCGGTAGGAAAACTGTTTATCATCACGTCCGCCGGAAGGTTATTGACATTGATTCCTGTGAGTGGCGTTTTACGATAATAAACGTTGAATCCCGAAGCTTTACCATCGTCGGGGTCGGAAGGAACCTTCCATTTGAGCGTAACAACATTGGATTGAGCGCTGCCGGTTACTGTTCCGACAGCGTTGGGAGGCGTTGTACTGCCTCCGGCGAGCGAAGCCATGGCATTGACCAATTTTCCGAGCTTCCCTTTATAACTCGAATTGTAACTGTCGATATTGGTAGCGCTGTTTTCCAATCTTGCCCGTAACATATCGGCATTGTAGCCGCTACGTTTAAAATGCGACAGCGCTAAAGCCGCTACGCCCGAAACGTGCGGACAAGCCATGGAAGTCCCTTGCATATAACCATAGCCGTTGACAACCGTACTTAAAACCGTACCCCGGTTGCCGAAACTTTGAGCATCGCCACCCGGCGATGCAATATCCACCCATTCGCCATAATTGGAATAATAGGCTTTCCGAAAATCGGGGCCGATCGACGAAACCGCTACTACTTTTTCGTAATTGGCGGGAGCGGCGGCGGCTCGATCTTCATTTCCGGCGGCAAATATCACAATTCCGCCACGCATCGGCCCGGTTTGCCGTCCGTTTGCGTCCACACCGGCATACTCGATGAAATAATCAATCGCGGCTTTGTCGGAACCGGGAATTTCGGTCAGTGTAGGATAACCCCAACTATTTTGACAAATCACGGCGCCATTATCGGCGGCATATTTGATGGCTGCCGCACCTTTACGTCCGGCGCTTTCGGCATAAGGGTCATCATCGTTTACAAAAATCTGACACGACATTAAACGCACTCCGCTGCTCGCTTGCCCGTTGCCTCCGGCGATACCGCAAACGCCTTTGCCGTTGTTGTTTACAGCAGCAATGGTTCCCGCTACGTGTGTGCCGTGGTCGTGCGGAACCAATTGTCCAACGTCGGAAACAAAATTGTAACCGTGAATATCGTTTTTATAACCGTTTCCATCGTCGTCCAATGAGGAGGAACCGTTTTTCTCGGCTAAATTGACCCACATATTGGCTGCAATATCTTCGTGAGTATAATCGATTCCGCCGTCGATAACCGCCACCACCACATCGGGTAATCCGACGGTATAGTTCCACGCACCAAACAAATTGATGTCGGCGCCGGCGCGATAACTTGATCCCAGCGAACCGTCGTTGTAATAATGCCATTGGTCGGGCAAGCGAGGATCATTGAATGGCATTGCGGCCGTCGATTGTGTGATACTGCGAGCCGTTTCGGTTGCATACGCGATCACTTTGTCGTCCCAATACCGGGCAACTACCGGATGAAATTCTACCTTTTTGATTCCTTTTATGCTCGACAGGTTTTGCCTGGCCTCATCGAGCGGAATTTGACCGTCAAATTCCACATCATACCACAAGTGCAAACCAGCTTTGCGGGTACGCTCTTCAAAACGGCCGGCGTGTGGAAATGTGCGTTGCATCGAACGAATTTTGATATGCGAAACCACCTCATCGGCCGCTAATGCAGCGACTTGGCGTTTACCGCTACGAACGGTTGTTTCTACTTTTTCCGAAAGTTCTTCCGACACCAAAATGCGGACATAACCTTGTTCATACTGCGTTGCTGCAACCTGACCGGCGGTTTCCGGCGTTGCACTTTCGGTTTTTAACCATTCATCGTTTGCGCAAGCGGCAAAGAGGAATACAATTGCTATTAAAGATAGATGCTTCATTGGTTATTTTTTTCAGTTAATGCATTTACTTCTTTATGATTTTCACGCTGAAGTTATCAATCGTTACAACATAAACGCCTGCAACAAATGACGATACATTAATGCTTGTATTGCCTTCTTCGGCGGTAAACGTAGCGGTCTGTTGTCCACTGAGATTGGCAATACGGATTTTTTGCCCTGCTTTTGTACCCGATACCGTCATCCGGTCGTTTGCCGGATTAGGAAAAGCTTGTAGTTTTATTTCGTAGGCGGGGGCGAGATTCGATTCCACATCATGTTCGGAATAGTAGTATGTTGCCCGTTGGCTTTCTATCCAGTTGAATGACCACTCATAATTATTTTGCTTCCCGGCGGGAACAAAAATTCCATCAGCTTGGAAGATATTATACCAACCTACCTCCGAACCATTAGTTATGGAGTGGACTATACTACCAAATTCATCCTGTATATGAATGGTTCCATCAGGGTCAATCTTTCCTGTAATTGATTCCCCGGAAGGAATATCGGTTTCCCCATCAGGTCCGAAGTAACCTTTCAAAAGAATATCATACGACGCACTTATGGCAATTTGTTGACCAACAGGAATTTTAATTTCTGTTTTTTCTTCATTTATGAAACCATAAACCGGAGATGATGCGCTTGAACCGCCAGCCACCAAATTGGTTATCCAAACTTTTTGCGGGTCATTGACATCTTCGGAGATGTTAACGGTCCACGTTTCAACATCATTGAAGTAACTTGTGGCTGTGGCTGTAAAATCACCAAAATTAAAAGCCTTTTCATAGACTGTAGGTTCTCCGCCTGCCCAATCATAATAAATCCGGGCGGTTTGCTTTCCGGTTTCATCGTAAATATCTTCAAATTTATAAGTCAGATTTCTATCACTCCACTCACTTAGGCTGTTAGGACGATAAAGTTGTATGCGATAAAGTTGGACGTTTTTGTCGGTTTCGGTTTCGATATATTGGCAAACCCGCCATTCGCCAGACAAGTTGTCCCAAAGGCAAGACATATCAATACTTGAACCCCAAATTTCGTCTTCCGCATCCCAATTGCGACGGTAATAACCACGCAGATTGCCGTTTCCGTCGTAATATGTCACATCCTTGTAGGTTTTTACGAAAGTATTATTTACCACATCGTAATAAACGGTATATTCGCCTTCTTTACCCGTTTTGCTTATAGCCAGCCAATTTCCGCCGTTTTTAGTGTATTCCGCCGTAGCAATTTCGTTGTCGTTGCTATCATATTCGGTTTCCGTTCGGGTTGTCCAATCCCCTTCGGTGCTATTCCAATGATAAACAGCGGAGTATTGGGTATAAGTGTCATCGGCGCTGCTGCTATAACCCTGTTTATTAGTGCCTATCCATACTCCGGCAGAAGAGTTCCAGCTATAATCAGCATGCGTGGAGTCGTATCCATCCTCATCGTAAATTTGCTCAAATTTCGAAACCGGTTGCCATGTACCATCCACTGTGTATGTATATCTTGTTTGGTATTTGTAATAATAAGTATTTCCCTGAAGCACCGATTCTTCTTTGCTTGAGTATTTCAGACTTTGTGTTTCGTTGTCCCAATAGGAAGATATCTCTACGAAAGTTTTATTGTTTTCTGCATCCATACTCCATTCGGTTACAGTTTGGTTAGATAGGCGCCAATCTCCGGTTTCCACATTCCACCTATAATAGGCAGAGAGCGTTTGGTCGCCACCGGCATTGTATGCGTAGTTGTAATCATATTCGTACTTAGAAAAGCTTATCCACTGTTGCGTTTGACTATCCCAATTATAGATAGTATATAAAATTCTGCTTCCTTGCTCGTTGTAAGCATACACGTTTTTTAAAGAATAAGTTTCATCTATATTTCGTCTTACAACACTGTCGAGAAGTTCTGTGGCTTCTACTGCACGCAAAGCGGAGGAATGACCGTTTTTCGTCGATTGAAAAGCGGAATAATCTTCCAATTTTTGCAATTCAAACTGCGATGAGCGGCTATCACCCAACATCCGTAAAGCACGCGGGTGTGTCGCCGTTTGCAGTCTATCCGGCATTTTCGTAAGGTTACCTTTCTTGTGAAGAACTTGACTATTGGCGCTGAAAACACAAAGCAATAATGCTATAATTGTAAAATAATTTTTTTTCATGATGATTGTAATTTAGTATTTCACCCTTGTTTTATCTCTCTTTCAAAAACTCCAACAACTCAACCAGCGATTCCGGTTTTTTCCATTTGATTTTATGCTGTTTGACAAATTGTTTAAAAGCCGCTTGTTCTTCTTTCGACAGCCGTGATTTTATATCTTTTTGTGTCGCGGGATAGACCGCTTTGTCCGTTACAATATAATATTTGATTGTGAGCGGAAGTAACGAGCCGTCGCCTTTTTTTTCTTTCAGTTCGATATGATTAACGATGCTCACGCCGCCAATATCCAACGACGATAGTTTGCGCGTTGCCTGCACATTCGATGGCGAACCGTAAGCGCCGCCGCTTTCCGTTAAGGCTTCCAAGTCGGCCAGAAGAAGTTCGGCTACATAGCCCGTACTGTCGCCAAGCATCGGAAACATCAATTGGTTATTTACCATACGAAACTTGTCGAAACCGATTTGCACCGATTCAATATCGGCCGATGTAGCTTCTTTGATAACCTCTTTTTCCAAATAATGCAACGAACTTTTAAGCAAATGCACGTTGAGCGAAGCCGAAAATGTTTGCCCGTTTTTGAAATACACCGTTCCGTTTTGAAAATCGGCATACCGGTAAGGCCACATCGTAGTTGTATGCTGTGCAAATCCGAGCGTGGAAGCGCACAATGCGATAAAGCAAATAAAAAAATTTCGTATCATATTGTTTTGTATTCTAAGATTTTCTAAAAATAATCAAAAGGGTACTCCGAAAAAGAACACCCTTTTGATTTTAATTTGATAATTGACTTCTGTTATTTAACAAATACTTTTTTATGTTTCAAAAATTGTTTTACATTTTTCTGCGTTGCCGCTTTTACTTTCGCTTTTACGCCTGACGAATTCGATGTATTGGTTGATGTGCGTGTCCATGCGGACGATGGGTCATACGTTCTCAACCATCCATGGTAACTTCCAGTTTCATCTTTAGCAAAATAATATCCCCACGGTTCATTAGCAGATGTAATTTTACCCGCTGAAGTTACCGCGAACACTATTTCAAGTGAAGCGGAGGAAGAAAAGAAGGCATCGGCGGTAATGCCGGCAGAAGGATGTGTCCAATCAACTGCCAAAATTTGCCAGTCGGGAACAGTTAATGTTCCTGCAACAGAGTCGAAAACAGCTATCACTTCCGAATCTTCTCCGGTAATATTTTTTGCCAAATTTTTGATAATCAAGGCGCCTTCATCGCCACCTTCATCTGCAACGATTATTATCGTTTCGGGTGCGATTGGCGCTCCGGTACTTGCACTGATGCCTGCGATTTCGTAAGTTCCCACAATATCATCCAATGTATATCCGTAACTGTAAAGATAACTGTCTTCTATCGCCAATGCTTTGCTGGTGTTTCCATACACATCTTCGTAAGCTCCGGCGGGAACATTGAGATCAACAGTGGCGCCGCGTGCCGGTTCTTCGGGCAAAAGGAATGCAGGAGTTCCGGCTATCGAACCCCAAGCTGTAACATTTACCGTGGTAGTTTTACCGGGTTGTTTGTAAGTTACTGTCGGAACAACAGTAGCCACTGTTTTAGCAACTGTAATACCTTCTTCCGGTATAGCGGAAATGATCAAGTCATCCCATTTGGCAAAGGTAGTGAGTTCTTCCACTTCGCTATCCAATGCCCATGCTTTGTTGGCAAGATGAACAGTAATACCACGCGAAGGCTCGCCTTTGATAAGTGTATCGGCTTTTGCGGTAAAAGCGTTAACCAAGTTGCCTTCCAAGTCAGTTACCGCACCTTCTTCGTAGGTAATACTTGCGTATGCTCCGGCGGGTGCGTTAGGCAATTCGATAATCAATGCGTTGCCGTCTATCGACAATGCTTCTGCGGAAATTTCAATATCCTGCGGATTGAAACTTTCGGCTCCCGACGGCACAATCAAGTAACCTTCTGCATCCTCGTCGAGCGTATTGTTAGCAAAATACGATACGAAAACTTTTCCGGCGCCCAATTGCAAGGGTTCGTGGAAAACAAGCGTAACGGTTGTATCGGCAATGTCTACATCTTCCGGAGTAGGTCTGCTACCGTCGTCGAGCGTGCGGATCTTGGCAATTGTTACGGGACTTACAACACCATCGGGGGTTGCCACAACAGCGTAAATTTGATATACCGTAAACGGTGTCAATTTACTTACACCCACAATTGTATCCGGCGTAACCGCATAATTGGCGATACCGCTTGCTACTCCTGTTACTAATTTTTTAAGAATCAGGTCGGCCGAGAGGGTCGAGTCGGCCACTTCTTCTTCCACTACCACCCACGAGTAGTATCCTGCTCCGGCGGCGGGCGCTACCGTAAATGTAATACTGTCGCCTGCTTCTTCGGCAACGATGTTGGATATTTCAACTGCCGGCGCATCGGGCAAAGTCAGTTGTTTTTCTTCTCCGAAATCGGTACAGCCGGCGGCAAATATTGCCGCGAAGACTGTAAGATATGCTAAATAATTTTTCATATTTCTTAAAATTTAATTGTTTATTAAGAATTTTATTTTTTCACAAATACACCATCGGCTACGAAGATATTATACCAACCTGCCGAAGTCTTAGTACCTTTCTGATAGGCATGACTGCCAAATTCATCTTGAATATGAATGGTGCCATCGGGATCTATTAAACCAGTAATTGATTCGCCGGCAGGTATATCCGATGCTCCGTCCGGTCCGAAGAAACCTTCCAAAATAACATCATACGACGTATTTTCGGAATTTATTACTTGACCGACAGGAATTTTAATTTCTGTCTTTTCTTCATTTACCAAGCCATAAACCGGTGATTTTGGATGTGAGCCACCCGCTACCAAATTGGTTATCCAAACTTTCGTTACATCGGAAACGTCTTTCGATAAAGTAACTGTCCATGTTTGCGCACCGTTGAAATAGCTCGTAGCCGTAGCATTAAAATCGCCCAAGATGAATGCCAACGGATGGTCGATATCGTTAATGGTTACATAAACGGTATCCATACTACCGGCATTTACGCTACCGCTACTTGTTATTCTCACTCCGAAAACAAGGTCGCCTGTAAATTCACCGATATGCGGTAAAATATTAAACTTGATATTTTGAACCGGATTTGTACCGTCGAAAGTCAGAATGCTTGCACCTCCGTCCAATTCAAAATCCACACCTTGAACAGCCGTACTGTCCATTATCTCGAAAGAGATAGTAGTAGCTATCGGTTTTAACGAAGAGAGACGAACAGAAATATCGAAAGTACCCGCATCTTCTTTTACCGGAAGAGTTTCGGAAGTAAATGCTACAAAAGCATTCGCATCGTCAAACACGGGAGAATCGTTCAATTCGCAGGCAGTGAAAAATGTCATGCCCGCTAATATGCTTACAAATAATATTATCTTTCTCATATATTTTTCTTTTATTATTACAGATTAAAACATCAATCAATTATTCGTATCCCGGATTCTGTTTGAGACTCGAATTCACATCCAATTCTCGTTTATTGATCGGTAATACCCAATATTTGCTACCGGCAGGAACATTCCGGTTGGTTTCCGAACCACTGTAATGTGTGCGGGTAACGCTACCGTTGGTGCGGGCAAGGTCGTACCAGAAATGTCCTTCCCATGCAAGTTCCAAGCGACGTTCCAATAATACATCCACTGCGGCAGGATTGTCGTAAAGGTCCGCACCGCGTTGTCCGCGAATCGCATTTATATCTGCCAGAACAGTAGTTCCGCTGATAGTTGCTCCGTGCGAAAGCGCTTCTGCCCGGTTGAGATACATTTCGCTCAAACGAAGTACAATGGTATTGCTTACGTCGGGACGACCTTTATCTTTTCCGGCATATTTGGTTGTCCAATAAGTAGTTGGATGATCCGGATTATTAACAAACAGTTTTCCACGTACATCGCCGTCGGCATAAAGCGAAATCAAGTCGTTGCTTGCTGCGCAATCGGAATACCCATCTTTTTCAGCGCTTGTTTCCCATGTAATCGCATCCCAATATCCATCGTAAGTATTGGATTTGATACCATAGACTTCAAATATTACTTCTCCGCCTTTGGGTGCATCTTCTTTATACACAGCGGCATATTCATCTGCTTTCCAGAGCGAATATTCTTCACTCTCGATTACGGTAGTAGCATAGTCGGCTGCATTTTGCCACTCTCCCATATAAAGATATACTCTCGACAGCAATGCCTGAATGGCGAGTTTGCTTACTACCGATTTGGCGTCGGTAACTTCCAGACGGAAATAATCGGCAGCAATCAGGCCTTCGGCAGCGATCAGATCTGCAAGAATGTTGTTATAGACCGTTTCCACGTTGTCTCTGGCAGGAAATGCGGCAGGATCGGTGTGAAAAAGGTAGGGAACACCCAACGCGGTTTTATCAATTGTGTATTGTTTGGCATACGTGCGTACCAAGTCGAAGTGAGCCAAAGCACGCAGGAACAAACATTCCGCTTGCAAATTATCCAAATCCTGTTGCGTGACACCGTTGCCGGTTTTACCGGCCAAGTTATCTAATACGTTATTTACTTCCGAAATTACATAATAAGCGGTACCCCACAAAGCCGGAGTAGAGGTTGATGTATAATTCAAATCGTAAGGAACGGTATAACGTCCCGAATTTTTATCCACATTGCGGTATCCGTTTCCACTACGCATTTCAGCGTCGAGAACAAACGATGCACCATACCAGTTGGGGGAAACCAAGGGAGCGTAGGCGCCCACCGTAGCGTTGTTTAATCCATCATAAGAGGAAAGCGTAAGTTCGGTGCTTTGCGACATAACGGGTTCCTCGACAAGAAAATCCTTACAAGCCGTAAACAACAATGTTATTGCTGCAAAAACGATTATAATTTTATTTTTCATATTCTTTATTTTTACAAATTTACTAATAGCTGATTATTAAAACGATAATTCAAGTCCGCCGACAAATGCTTTTGTCATTGGGTAAACACCGTATCCGATACCGTCAATGCCGCGTTCGGGATCCCACCAATCCACATCATGGAATGTGTAAATATTTTGTGCGCTCACATATACTTTAGCTCCTCCGATTTTCGCTTTGTCAAGCAATTTTTTGGGGAAAGTATAGGATAATGTAATATCTTTCACGCGCAGGTAATCGCCTTTTTGAAGGAAACGTGTCGATCCGAAACTATAACTGTTGGTAGAGTTTCCTGCCACCGGTTTAGGATTCACACCCGTATCGCCGGGGTTTTTCCAATAGTTCATCGCGGTAATTACCTGATTGTTATTCATTTGATTGCCATCCGATTCCAAGTAGCGTTTTTCAATCAGCATAACATGATTACCGCCCTTGTATTCGAAGAATGCACCCAATTGGATTCCGTTCCACGACAGACTGGTATTGAAACCACCGATAAATTTCGGTTCGGGCGAATAATCGTAGTTATAACGCGCCTTGTTGTAATCGGTAGTCAAGTTACCTGCTTGATCATACCACAAAGCATCGCCATTGGTTGGGTCTACTCCTGCGTAATCGAATAAGCGGAAAGTAAAAAGTGAGTTGCCTACAATATGTCTCAAACGACCTTCCGGGTCGCCACCGTTATTAGGATCGGTAAGGGGAATAACATACCCGATTTCGGTATTATCGCCGAGGTCAAGAATTTTAGATCGGTTGAAGGCGATATTTCCACCCACACTCCATTTAAATTCGTTTGTTTTGATAATGTCGTAATCCAACTGTATTTCAATCCCTCTGTTTTCCAGCGAACCGATATTGAGGAAGTTGGTAGAAAAACCGGTGGTTTGCGGCACATTTTTATCCAAAAGCATACCGGTGGTTGTGCGTTTATACAAATCGACATTACCGTTTAATTTATCAAAGAGGGTAAAATCAAGCCCTACGTTCCAAGTACCGTTCACTTCCCACGAAAGATTCGGGTTTGCCGGACGAGAGGGGCGCATACCGGTAGCTCCGTTGTAGGCAGCGCTGGCATAAACTCCGTAGGCCCGGTAAGGGAGAATGTTGTTATTACCGTTGAGTCCGTAACTGGCACGCAATTTCAACAAGTTAAGAAAATCAACATCGCGTAAAAAGTTTTCTCTGTGGAGGTTCCACGATAAACCGACCGAATAGAAAGTACCCCATTGGTTATCGCTACCGAACAATGAACTGCCATCCAAACGCAAAGATGCTTGCAAGAAGTATTTGTCGCTGTAGCTGTAATCCAAAATACCGAAATAAGACAACAATGTTTCGGCGCTATATGCTTGCTCGCCTTCTACTCCACCGGGTGTAGCTGTTTGAATATAAGGTATATCAGGGTTTACACCGGGAGCATAAACGAATTGATAAGAACCGGTGTTTCTCATGGCTTCCTGTCCGAGTAATACCCGAACATCGTGGTCGTCAAACAATTTATCCTTGTATTCGGCAGTGTTCGACGAAGTAAGTTGCATATATTTATTCATTGTCGTTTGCAGCGTAGCATTGCCGGAGTTTATTTCGGGCGACCAATAGCGACGGCCTTCGCCATTTACGGTTTCGATGGCGTTGGTTGTTTTCAAGGTTACTTGCTTGATGGGTTTCCATTGCAAATAAATATTTCCCAACAACTGATAGGCTTTGCCGAATTGATCATCGTATTCGGCGGTAGCACGCGGGTTGGTATTACTGTTTTCGCCGATATTTACATTGTGTTTGCCTTCGTTATCATACGCAGGTGTCCATGGCAAAATCATCATACCTGCAAATGCCGGGTTTGAATAGTAGAGCGATTGCATCGGTACGTCATTTCCTTCCATATAAGTCAAATTAACGCGAGCGCCGGTTTCCAAGGTATTTGTGAGTTTATAGTCGGCGTTGAGGCGGCCGGTTATTTTATTCAAATCTACTCCGTAGAATACACCGTCTGTTTTATTATAACTCAGCGAAGAATAATATTTTCCTTTCGCATTGCTGCCTGATGCGTTGATTTCATATTCCTGAATATTTCCCAAACGGGTCAGTTGATCCATCCAATTGGTAAGCGGACGACTCAATAATTCCTTGGGACGGTAATATGTACCGGTCGGATTATCCGGGTTTCCACCGGCATTCACAACAGCATCCCGTTGGTAAGCAAGCAGTTGATCGGCGCTCATGATACCGAAATTATTGTCGTTTGCCAACCACGAAGTACCAAATTTGGCGCGAGCCGAAAAACTGGTTCGACCTTCTTTGCCGCTTTTTGTAGTAACCAAAATAACGCCGTTTGCAGCGCGGCTACCGTAAATAGAGGCGGCGGCAGCATCTTTTAATACCGTGATGTTTTCAATATCATTGGGATTCAACGATGCAAGCGCATTACCGGTATTCAAAAAGTCGTTGGTATTACCTGTAATTACAGGAATTCCGTCCACCACCCACAAAGGGTTATTTCCTGCATTGATAGAGGATGTACCGCGAATACGAATATCGGAACCTGCACCCGGTTGTCCGGAAGAAGATGTAATGGACACACCGGCAATTTTACCGCTCAACGCTTTATCGAGCGAAACCACAGGAGCTTCGGCAATTTCTGCGCCTTTCACGACACCTACCGCACCTGTTTTCCCTTCACGGGTGGTAGTACCGTAACCTACGATGATCACTTCATCCAATGAAGTGTCTGCAGCCTTCAACACAATGTTCAGGTTGCTACCTGCGGCTACTTCCTGATCTTTTGTTCCTAAATAGCGAACCACAAGTGTAGTGGCGTTGTCGGGTATGCTCAACG
>BNWW01000021.1 GCA_025999115.1 Bacteroidia bacterium | reverse complement strand
CATTGAATTTTCACCCTATCTTGCCGTAACAGATACCTTTAATGTTAAAGTGATTGAATACCGGCAGCCGGTAATTTCAGGCGACACCTTACTTTGCAGCGGCAGCGCAACGCTTGATGCAGGTGTGGAGGCAGACACTTATGCATGGTTTAAGGAAAATGAAAACACTGTGCTGTCAACAGATCGCACCTTTACCGCCACTACAGCCGGAAATTATATTGTGGAAGCAAGTAACGGAATATGTGTTGCAGCCGATACTTTCACTGTGTCGGACGTAGAAGAATTAGAAGTTGCCTTGACCGACAGCTTGATACAGATTTGCCCCGATGAAATGGAGTTTTCTCTTTCTTACAAGATAGAGGAAGATGCTGTTTACGATTTAAAGTTTGACGACAATGCGCTTGCAGCAGGGTTTGCCGATATTATGAATCAGCCGGCAGTCGATGGCGTGATAGTCGTACCGCTGCCGTCTAATCTACTTGCCGGCAATTATTCGGCGAGTTTGAAATTTTTTGGTACAATTGTATGTTCCGAATCGGCGGATATTCCCTTGAAAATTACCGTCAAGATGGGCTCAAACAGTTTAATGGCGCAAAAATGGAACGATGTGTTGGCGCTTTACAATCCCGACCGCAACGGCAGACTTGTCTTTACCGCCTATCAATGGTATAAGAACGGACAAGTTTTGGATGGCGAAACCGGCTCTTATCTCTATCTTGGCGAAGGAAACGTGTTTGATCCTGCCGACCGTTACGCTGTCCTGCTGACACTAACCGATGGCTCAACCATAATGACCTGCGACTTAACTCCTGTTTCGAAAGAGTTATCGAATACAGGCATACAAAATCCTGTCCGGGCTGCGCAGCAAATCAAACTCGGGGAAATTCCGGTTTCAGGAATGGCTACATTTTATGAAATCACCGGATTAGTTTATTCTGTTCAACAGATACAGGGAAATTACATTGTAGCACCCAACAAAAAAGGAATTTATTTTTTAAAAATTGACGACGATATGACGAAAATTATAGTACAGTAAAACCCATGAAAAAGTTTTTATGTATAGTATATTTATTCGTTTCGGCTGTAAACGCTTTTGCACAGACCGGCGCCGAATTTTGGTTTGCCGCACCGCAACTGATAACAGACGGTTCTTCTTCACGCAACCGCGTTCGCGACCTTACTTTTGTGGCTTATTCGGAAGCGGTCGCGGTTACGGTGGAGATGCCAGCCAATCCGGGTTTTACGCCGGTAAAGGTTAATATTCCTGCCAATACTATGCATACTCTCCATTTAGAAAGTTACAGCAACATTATGCTTACCCAACCGGCAAATGCGGTGGTGAATACAGGCATAAAAATTACTTCCACCGGCAAAATAAGTTGTTATTATGCTATTACGCAAGCTGACAGTGAAATATACACCTTAAAAGGACGAAACGGATTGGGAACGGAATTTCTTGTCCCGAGCCAGTTTACACGGGCTAACTCGGGAAACACTGCGCATACGGTTGAAATTGTGGCAACGGAAGATAATACAACGGTTGAAATCCTGCCTTCGCGCGCTTGCATAGGACACG
Source organism: Bacteroidia bacterium (assembly GCA_025999115.1). The sequence goes on along the minus strand of BNWW01000021.1, from coordinate 34,523 downwards.
CTGCTAATACGCTTTTTAGTATTACACTGGGCAAGGGACAGGCATATTGTTTGAAAGCCGCCTCCAACAGCGCCGGTTCGCAGTTGCGAAATACCGTTATTACCGCCGACAAGCCCATTGCCGTAAATACTTCGGATGATATGGTAAACGGCGGCGGCGGCGACCTCGACTTGATTGGCGAACAACTTGTGCCGACCGCCCTTTGCGGCGACAAATATATTGCCGTAAAAAATTCCAACGGCAACGTGGAACAAATCAATATTTTCCCGCTCGAAGACAATACGGTAATTCGGATAAACGGCGTAGCTCTGCCTGCCATGAACAAAGGCAGCGAGTATCAGACTGCGCCGGCGGCTAATGTTACGCTGATAACTTCGGATAACGGAAAACCCTTTGTGGCGTTTCAGGTAACAAGCAACGGCAATGAACTTGGCGGAACGATGTTACCCTTTATCAGTTGCACAGGTTCGCGCGAGGTGGCTTATTCGCCCATTCTCACTCAAATGCCAACAGTGGTAGTGCTTGCCAAAACGAGCGATATAGGAGCTTTCAACGTCAATGGAATGGGAAATGTGTTTTTGCCCGTAGCCCGTTTCAGTCCTTTACCGGATGATCCGGATTGGTCGTATTCTCTTGGAAGCCTGCCCTCAATCAATGGCGTGGTCAGAATTGAAAATTCGCAGGGCTATTTTCATTTCGGCGTTTATGATTACACTTCGGGAACTTGCTCTTATGGCTATTTTTCCAATTACAACCTGATTTCACTTGCGGGCAATACCGGCAAAGCGTATTACCGCACCGGTGAAACCATAAACATGGTACTTGCCGACACCACCGGTTTGGAAAACTTCTTCTGGAAGGGTGCAGGAGGCTTTACTTCCAATGTTTCCAGTCCTCAGATTGAAAACTGCACGCAGTCAAATGCGGGGATGTATGTGGTAACCGCTTCACACGAGGACGGTTGCCCCATTGAGCCGGACACTTTTTACGTTCACGTTTTCCCCGAAGCCAAAGCGCAAGAACATACTATCTGCTACGGAAACAATATTACCTTAAGCGCTCCGGGCAGCGAGCCTTTTTTATGGAATAACGGCGAAACAACAAAAACAATTACCGTAACCCCAAATGCGACAACCGGTTATACTGCAACAAGTATGCAAGCGGGTTTTGACGATTTAAAGTTTTTCGCACTAACGGACACTTATCGTGTGGTAGTTTTAGATTCGTTAAAGCCGAATATTTCGGGCGATCACTTTATTTGTCATGGAAACGCCGTGTTAAGCGTTTCGGAGAATTACGAAAGCTATCTCTGGAGTACGGGCGAAACTACACAAAGCATAAATGTTACACAAGCGGGCATTTATTCGGTAAATGTTGCGGATGGAGATTGTCGTGGCAGCGGGATTTTCAGCGTAAATCCTGCACCCGAAATTAATATCACCGTGAATAATAAAATAGCCCTTTGCCCCGGTGAAGCAAACTTCGAGATTGAATATCAAAGCATAACAGGCGAAATAGGCAGTTTTGACATTGATTTTGAAAATGCAGAATTACAGGATAAAACGGGCGAGCAACTTACAAATGATAAGATAATGGTAGAAATTCCGCAAAACACGCGCCCGGATGTTTACAAAGCCACTCTGACTGTTTATGAAAAGAACTGCGGCGAGAGCCAAACGATTCCGCTTGAAATGATGGTAAAATACCCTTCGGACATTATTGCGCAACGATGGAACGACATTTTGGGCGTGATGAACACACAGTACAACGACGGCTACAATTTTACGGCGTTTCAGTGGTACAAAAACGGTATTGAAATGGCGGGCGAAACAAGCTCATACATTTACAGAGAAACTGAATTTTCGACGGCAGACACTTACAGCGTGTTGCTGACCAACAGCGCAGGAAAACAGATTTTTACCTGCGATTTCAGTCCCGAACATTTAGCGGCGGGTTCGGTGCAAACTTTGGTGCAGCCGCTGCAAACTATAAACCTGAATGCAAACGGTACAGCAAGTTTTTACGATATGGTGGGAACGGTTTATTCTATTCAAAATACCTTAGACAATCAAATTGTTGCACCCGAAAAACAGGGAATTTACTTCTTAAAATTTAATGGAAAAATAATAAAAATTGTGGTACGATGAAATATCAAAAAACACATAAACTTCTTTTTGCGCTCTGCTTAATTGCCGGTTTTCAATTTTCAACTTATGCGCAAACAACGCATAACATTTATTTGGGCGCTGCGGGCGGTTACTCTTCGTTTTTACTGAAAGATGCTCCCGGCTTTACTGCACCCGGCAGTTGGGGTGGCGGTTTCGAGGCAGGTTACGAACTGAATGCCCGTGCATTTATCCTCAAATTCGGTGCGGAATGTACTTACTTGAACGCAGGTTTGGACTTTAAAAATTTCACCCAACAGGTTGATTTAATTGATGATGACAATCCAAGCGAGCCGTACACTGGCAATTACGCTTTCAGCGGCAATTCCGACCGCTACCGTTTTGCCAACATCAATATTCCGTTGATGCTCGGTTTTCGCGTACAAAGGTTTTATCTTTTGGCAGGCGGAAAAGTCGGCTTTAATCTATTTTCACGCAACACCACCACAACAACCGTACTTTCAACCGGAACGTATCCCGGTTTTATAGACGACTTTGAAAATATGCCCAACCATTCGTTTTTGGAAATAACAGAGAAAAACAAATTTACCGGAAAATTTCCCTTAAACGCATATTTGTCGGGCGAGATAGGCTTTTACCTAGGCGCAAATCCGGCAAATAATACAAAATATCGCGTGGCGACACCGGGCAACAAAACAAAATTCCGTGTGGCGGCGTTTGCCGATTACGGCTTGATGAACTTGCGTGGAAATACAATAAACGAAAGTTTAACGCTTGAAAGAGAAAATGTTGCATCGCCATACCGCCCCTATTTGAATGGTTTCATCCGTTCGGAAAATATGCGCGGCAGTGTGCTAAACAATCTGTTTGTGGGTCTGCGGTTTACGGTTTTGTTCGGCTTTGAACGGCAACAAAGTTGTGGTTGCAACTCTGATTATGAATAATTACGATTTTTGAAAAATGAAATACTTATTAAAAATTACAACGTTTTTTACGGTTTTGATTTTGTCGAATCAAACGCTTTCGGCGCAAAGACAACATTATATCGACTTGTGGGGTGGAGCCGGTTACAGTTCTATTTTTCACGGTATCGACAACTCGACAGCTACAGGCGGGTTCGGTTATAAGCTGGGATTGGGTTATCATTTTGAATATAACGCCTTTATGTTTCAACTTGGCGGCGAATTTCAAGGTTTTAATTCGACAACAAAACTCCATTCGTATGCCGAAGACCACCTTGTTCCTTATCCGTACATCGCCGGTTACGATATTGCCTATCATTATACTCTAAACGGTTACAAAGAAAAACACAGTGTGGGTTACATCAATTTTCCGCTGAAATTCGGATTCAAGTTTCTTGAACGCTATTACGCTTTGGCAGGCGTGGGCGTAGGCGTGAATTTGTTCGGCAATTACCGTAGTTCGACAATACTCGACATTACCGCCACCGACCCTGTTTTTATGGAAGACTGGCAAAATATGCCCACTCATGCTTTGGGCAGTAAAACCCTGACCGACAACGGGAAACTTGATTTCGGTTTAAGCATTTCGCCCGGATTGGAAGTGGGAGTAATTCTCGATGAATGGATTTACGCCAATCAAATACGCAACATGAGAAAATCGAAAGATGCCAAGTTGCCGCCTTATTCGTTTCGAGTAGGATTGTTTGTCGATTACGATCTTGCCAACCTCAACCGCTCAGCGGCAGACAAAAAACTGCTGACCGGCGTTAATCCGGACGAAAAGTTGAACGGTTTGCCGGCTTCCTCGTTGGCCGGCGGAAAACACATCGGCAGTCTGTTGGCCGGCGTAAAGTTTACGGTTTCGTTTAAAGTGGCGGAATCCAAACGCAAACCCAAACCGCAACTGCCGCTTTTCTGCGTACAAGTCAACGATTTCGCGAGCGACACACCGATGGCTGCCTCTGTGATTTTGTCGCCGGACAAAGCCTCGAAGCGGATCATTATCAATAAACGCACCAATGCGCTTACAGGTATTTATGCACAAAAACTGCGTGCAGGAACCTATTTCTTGAAAGTGGCCGAAAAAGATTACTACACGTTTGCAGATAGCGTTATTCATACCGAAACGCCCGATACGATTTTCGTTTGCCTTGCAAAAATTCCGTATTTATATGTGGATGCCGTCGATGCGGAAACCGGATATCCGATCGATGCGGAAATACAAATCGGCAAAGCGGGAAGCCTGCCCTTATTAACCGTCGTTACCGACTCGCTCGCAGAAGATATAAAACGATATGAACTTGAAGAAGGAAGATATAATTACAGCGCTACGGCGCCCGGATATGTTTCTAAGCAAAATTCATTCGTCCATCAGACAGGCGATACGCTTGTAGTGGTAATGGAAACGGTAAAACCGGAAGTACGCGTACTGAAAAACTTGTTTTTCAAGTGGAACTCCGCTGTTCTTGAACCGGAATCCGATCCTGCGCTGAACGAACTGCATCAATTCCTGAGCGAAAATCCGGAAATAAGCATACGTATTATCGGACACACAGATAACACAGGACCGGCTGCCTACAACGTAAAACTGTCGGTTGCACGCGCCCAAGCGGTAGTTAACTGGTTAATTGAAAAAGATATTCCCGCCGACCGCTTGGAATCCGAAGGCAAGGGCGAAACCGAACCGGTGGATAGTAACGATACCGAAGAAGGCAGAGCTAATAATCGCAGAGTGGAATTTATCATTCTCTCATTTGATTGAGTGGTTAATTCATAATTTATAATAAATTTATCGCAATGAAAAAGATTTTTTTGTTTTTACTTCCGCTCGTAATGGGTGCATTAGTCGCTTCGTGCGACGATAATAATAATGATCCTGAAGAAGGTGGAGGCGAAAACAGCGCCACCGGTCAGGAAGGTAAAAATTTAGTAACCGCTTGGAGAGGCGCCGGCACTCCACAAGCAGCGGGTTGGACGGAAACAAGCGGTGCGGTTATTTGGGATGTAACCGACGGCGCAACCATAGGTGCATCACGTTACCGCAACACCACTTTGGAAACCAATATAGTTTATGAAGATGGCGCTACACGTTATATCGCGCCCGAACTGATGCTCCGTTTCGACAACAACAAGTACGAAGGCACTGTGTATTATTTCCCTACTTCCCAAAAATTAATCAAAGGGAAAAAATATAAATTATCCTTTGGTTATCACGTTGGCAATAACGGCGCAAAAATTCTGATTGCAGGCGTTGCAAGTTCAACGGAATCTACACGCACATTAGATAAGGGCGACGACGGTAGCGATATTATCAACGATACAATGAACGACATTGTGGGTTCGGCTGAGTTTACCACCAACGAAACTCCTACGAATGCCCGCAAAGCGGAAGTTACAATCACAGCCGCAAGCGATGCTGTGCATTACATTTTCTTCAAATACAAAGTCGGCAGCAGCTCCAGCCATCCTTGGTTTGGCGTTGGCGCATTTGATTTTCAAATAGAAAAATAGTTTTGAAATACTTAAATCACACATTAATGCAACGTATCTCATTCTCGTTACCTACATTATTTTTAATTTTTTGCACTGCATTGGTCAATTTATCTGCGCAGGCGCAAAATGTTTTGCAAAACGTGTCTTCACGAGATTGTATTTCGCTCAACGGTAAATGGAACTATATTATAGACCCGCTCGAAAACGGCTACTACGACTACCGTCTGCAACCCTTCAAAGAGAAAGGTGGATTTTTTGAAAACAAAACCGCCAAAGGCAACGAACTGCTTGAATATAACTTCAATACAGCGCCTTATATGGATATTCCGAGCGATTGGAACTCGAAAGATCGTATGCTTTTTGTGTATGAAGGCACGGTGTGGTTCAAACGCGATTTCAAATTGGAAAAGAAACCGGAAACGCGCTACGCACTGTATTTCGGTGCGGTAAATTACGATGCCAAAGTGTGGGTAAACGGCAAAAAAGCGGGCGATCACATCGGAGGCTACACGCCTTTCAACTTCGATATTACCGATATTGCCAAAGACGGCGACAATTTTGTGGTGATCAAAGTGGACAACAAACGCGCCAAAGACAACGTGCCGACTACCAATATGGACTGGTGGAACTACGGTGGCATTACCCGCGAAGTGTCGGTGCTTGCTTTGCCCGAAACGTTTATCGACGATTATTCGATAGCCCTGCAAAGCCGGAAATCAGACAAAACGAAACCGGCCATAATAGGTGGTTGGCTGAAAGTAAATAAAGCAATCGCAGGAGAAAGCGTTATGCTTGAAATTCCCGAATTGAAAATCAAAAAACAATTTACAACAGACGCCGAAGGGCTGATTAATTTTCAATTTTCAGGGTTCAATTTTCAATTATGGAGTCCCGAAAATCCGAAACTTTATGATGTTGTGATTTCGCATAACGCCGAAAAAATTGCGGATAAAATAGGCTTCCGCACCATAGAAACGCAGGGCAAGAAAATTCTCTTGAACGGAAAACAGATTTTCCTGCGTGGCGTGAGCATTCACGAAGAAGCGCCTTTCCGGCAAGGACGGGCGTGGAACAAGGCTGACGCTGTAACGCTGCTTTCATGGGCAAAAGAAATGGGTTGTAATTTTGTGCGATTGGCGCACTATCCGCACAACGAAACGATGGTGCGCACCGCCGAAGAGTTGGGCCTGCTCGTGTGGTCGGAAATTCCGGTTTACTGGACGATTTCGTGGGAAAACGAGGCGACTTACCAAAACGCCGAGCAGCAGTTGCACGATATGATTTGTCGCGACAAAAACCGTGCAAACGTCATTATCTGGTCGATTGCCAACGAAACGCCGCACAGCGCACCCCGTGATATTTTCTTGAGCCGCCTTGCAAAATACGCTCGTTCGCAGGACTCGACACGCCTTATCAGTATGGCGATGGAAGTCGGCAACAATGGAAAAATCATTAACGTACAGGACAATCTGAACGAATACGTTGATGTGATCAGTTTCAATTCGTATATGGGCTGGTATTGGGGCGACAATATGCAGGAGTGGGCAAAAGCCGGTTGGAATATTCCTTACAACAAACCGGTAATTATCAGCGAATTTGGCGGCGGAGCGCTTGCAGGCAGGCACGGCGATAAATCGGAACGCTGGACAGAAGAATATCAGGCGGAACTCTATCGTTGCAACCTCGAATTGTTTGAGCGCATCGACGGACTTTCCGGCTTGTCGCCATGGATTTTGACGGATTTCCTCTCGCCGCGCCGTCAGAACTTCGGCATTCAGGATTTCTTCAACCGCAAAGGATTGATTTCGTCGTGGGGAGAAAAAAAGCAGGCGTTTTTTGTGATGAAAGATTATTACGAAAAGAAAACGGAACAGTACCGCTAACGGATAAACTTGCCTATTTGCACTAAAAAAATGAAAAGAACCGGTTTAATATTCTTGCTTTCCGCCTTCTTCCATTCTGCTTTCCCGCAGGGTTTTGAGCTTACTGCCGAAGGCGCGTGGTGCTGGTTTGCCGACCCGCGTGCGCTACACTACGAAAACGCCGCGCTCGGAATCAACTCTACCTACATTGGCTATATTGATGTTCACGGCGCGATAAAAGCAACGCAGCACAATTTTAACACCGGAGAAACCTCCGAAGTGCTTATCCGTTCGTATTTCCAGCCCGACGACCACAACAATCCAAGTTTTCTTGCATTGCCCGGCGGACGAATAATGATTTTTTACTCGCGCCACACCGACGAAGCGTGTTTCTATTACCGTATTTCAAAAACGGCCGGCGACATTACTTCGCTCGGCGAGGAGAAAAAGCTCGCGATGGCGAATAATACCACTTACCCCAATCCGTTTATTTTGAGCAACGATCCCAACCATATTTATCTCTGTTGGCGCGGAATAAACTGGCACCCTACGATTGCCCGGCTCACAATGCCCGATGCTAACGATGCGGTCAGTTTCGATTGGGGGCCAAAGCAAATTGTGTCGTCGTCGCTCGGCAGCAATGTTCGTCCGTATGCAAAATATGCTTCGGATGGAGTGGGTAATATTCACATTACCTATTCAGGCACGCATCCGCAAAACACAACTCCAGTGCCTGTGTATTATGGAAAATTGAATATTCCCGGTACCGATACCACTCAAATTACTCTGCGTGATGTAAACGACACTCAACTCTCAAACGTAAATGAGGAGGTTTTTTCAATCACAGGCAACGAAACAAATGCAAGTTATGTAGTTGCCGGCCGTAATGTTAGTGACCGCGGCTGGGTTTGGGATATGGCGCTCGACGGTAGCACGCCGGTCATTGCAATGACGCGCATTGAAGGCAATAGTTTGTCCGCCGCTTCGCAGCACTATTATTATTATGCAAAATGGAACGGCAGCAGTTGGACTCGCACTCAACTTGGTGACGCAAGTGTAAAATTTCATCTTTCTAATACAGAATATTGCTACTCGGGCGGTCTGGCGCTTGACCACGAAAATCCAAATATCATTTACGCTTCGCAACAACCCAACAGCAACGTTTTTGAGTTGATAAAATACACGATGAACTCCACGGGTTCGTCTATTTTATCTGCCGAAAATATCACGAGCGGTTCGGCAAAAAATAATGTTCGTCCTTATGTCATTCCCAATTCCAACAAAAGTCCTCTACGCTTGATTTGGATGAACGGTGATTATTATTATTGGATTGTAAATTCAAGTTACCCAAACGGTTATCCGACCAGTGTCCGTTGCGATTACAATCTCTATCCAACACCCGCCACTTTGCCCGCAGCCACAGCAAGTTTGTCGTCTTCTGCAGTATTTACAAGTGTAAGTCAAACACAAACGATCGCAACGCCAAGCATTTCGGGCAATTTTACAATAACGGCTTTTATAAAACCAAATTCGAGCAGTTACAGCGGAAAGTTTTTTCAGGCGGGCGATTTGTCGTATAATCTTTCGTCGCGCAACACAAGTTCCGTAACCACGGCTCATCCAATGCCCCATGTAACAATCGCCTCTGCAACTTACAATAGCGGTAATGTTTTTGGTTCTTCCGATGTGTGGAAAAATTACAGTAGCGCTACAAACGGCTCGTGGTACGAACCAAGCAAATTCGACAAAGTTTCGCTCGCCATTACTTGCTGTAGAGACGTTGCGCGCAACGTCCCTACATTAATAACATACGTCAATGGACTTATTGATCAAAAATTTGATGTCGAAAGTCAGGCTTTTGATAATGTTACACTCGGTGGATTTGTTGGCGAAATACTCAATTTTAAGGTATATAATACTGCATTAACCCAAGATCAAATAAAATTAGTGAAAAATTATTGGTAGTTAATTAAATAAAACAAAGAATTAGTATGATTAAGATAAAAAGATTGTTGGTTATTGTATTAAGTGTTGCCTCCCTCGCCGTTTATTCTCAAAATGCTTTTCATCCGGGCAAACTTTGGTTGGATGATAAAGGAGTACATATCAATGCACACGGCGGGGGAGTATTGTATCATGAAGGAAAATATTACTGGTTTGGCGAGCATAAAGGCGAAAAGTCGAATAATGCACTCGTCGGCGTAACCTGCTATTCGTCTGAAAATCTGTACGATTGGAAAAACGAAGGCGTGGCGCTAGCTGTTTCCGAAGATAAACACAGCGACATCGAGAAAGGCTGCATTATCGAACGCCCAAAAGTGATTTACAACCCGAAGACACACCAATTTGTAATGTATTTTCATTTGGAACTCAAAGGAAAAGGATACAATGCGGCGCGTGTCGGAATTGCCGTAAGCGACAGAGCTACAGGTGGATACAAGTTTTTGAAATCGTTGCGTCCCAACGCAGGCATTTTCCCTGCCAACATGACCGAAGAGCAAAAAAGCTGGAAACCCAACATCGCCGATTACGAAAAATGGTGGACACCCAAATGGTACAAAGCCGTCAGCGACGGACTTTTTGTTCAGCGCGATCTTGAAACGGGGCAGATGTCGCGCGATATGACGCTCTACGTTGATGACGACGGAAAAGCATACCATATCTACTCTTCCGAAGATAATCTTACTTTGCATATCGCCGAACTTTCGGACGATTTTCTCCATTATACAGGAAAATATATCCGTATTGCCCCCGCAGGACACAACGAAGCTCCCGCCATTTTCAAAAAAGACGGAAAATATTTTATGATAACTTCCGGTTGTACAGGTTGGGAACCCAATGCCGCCCGGCTGTTTTCTGCCGACAGCATAATGGGCGAATGGATAGAACACCCAAATCCTTGTACAGGTAATGATGCTCATTTAACCTTTCATTCGCAAAGCACGTATATCCTGCCGGTTCAGGGCAAAAAAGACGCATTTATCTTTATGGCAGACCGGTGGACTCCCAAAAATCCGATGGACGGCCGCTATATTTGGTTGCCCATACAATTTGAAAACGGTTTGCCCATATTGAAATGGCGTGACCAATGGGATATGAGCGTGTTTTCGCTTCTCGGATGGGCTGCAAACTCGGTCAATACAGTCATCTTCAGAAACAATTCGTTAGTCAGCTTTGATAATACACAATTTATGGCTTATTACGACGAAGAAGGCTTTATGTGCCTTGCCAAAAGAAATACAGGCAGCGATTCATGGGAAATCAACCGGACAAAATACAAAGGAAATACAAATGATGCGCACAATTGCATCTCGATAATGGCCGATGGAGAAGGTTATTTGCACGTTTCGTGGAATCATCACAATTCGCCCCTGAATTATGCGAAAAGTAAAATGCCGCTCTCCCTTGATTTAGAGGAAAAGCAAATAATGACGGGCGCCAACGAAAACAAACTGACTTACCCGGCTTTTTACCGGCTGAACAACGGCAATCTTTTGTTCCTGTATCGCGACGGCGGTTCCGGCGACGGCAATTTGGTTATCAACTCTTACGACCTGAAAAATCGCCAATGGACACGCCTGCATGACAACTTGATTTCGGGCGAAGGCCTGCGGAATGCTTATTGGCAAGCTTGCATTGATCCCAACGGCGCGATACACCTTTCGTGGGTTTGGCGTGAAACTCCCGACGTAGCCACCAATCACGATGTGTGTTACGCCCGCTCGACCGACGGTGGAAAAACATGGACCGATTCCAAAGGTAAAATTTACACGCTGCCCCTTACCGCTCAAACAGCAGAAATTGCAAGCAAAATTCCACAGAACAGCGAATTGATCAATCAAACTTCCATGACAGCCGACGTTGATGGAAATCCCTATATATCAACTTATTATCGAGAACTAAACTCGGATATTCCGCAATATCACGTCATCTATATCAACAAAAATAAAGAATGGAACGATATTTCCCTCGGCTTCAGAAAAACGCCTTTTTCGCTGAAAGGTATGGGAACAAAAAAAATTCCGATTTCCCGGCCGCTGATTGTTTGTTCTTCCGGCGAAAATGGGGAAAAGCAATGGCGGCTTATCTTTCGCGACGAAGAACGAAACAACCTGATTTCGATGGCTGTTTGCAACGATTTAACCAAAAATCAATGGACTGTTTCCGATTTAACCGATTATTCCGTTGGCGACTGGGAAGCGACTTTCGATACGGAACTGTGGAAAAACAAGCAGTTATTGCATCTTTTCGTTCAAAAGACATTGCAAAATGACGGCGAGAAAAATTCACAACTTCAATCGCAACCGGTTAGCGTTCTGGAAGTTACAGACAAAGTACAGACAATCGCTATTCTCAAAAAAGTGAACGATTTTTGGCAAGTAAATCACGCATCAGAAACAACGCCTTTCTGGCATATTGCTGCTTATCATACCGGAAATATGGCGGTTTATGCGCTGACCGGCGACGAAAAATACCGTCATTATTCCGAAGCGTGGGCGAAATACAACCATTGGAAAGGCGCAATTTCCGACGACAAAACGAAATGGAAATATAATTACGGCGAAACACCCGAACACGTTCTTTTTGGCGACTGGCAAATTTGCTTTCAAACATACATAGATTTGTATAATCTTGATAAACAAAAAGATATAACAAAAATCGCCCGCGCTCGCGAAGTAATGGAATACGAAATGAGTACGCCCAACAACGATTATTGGTGGTGGGCCGACGGCCTTTATATGGTAATGCCCGTCATGACAAAGCTCTACAAGGCGACCGGAAATCAGTTGTATTTGGAAAAATTGTATGAATATTTTTCCTTTGCAAAAAACCGGATGTATGATAAGGAAGAAGGTCTGTTTTTCCGCGATGCAAAGTATGTTTATCCGAAACATAAAACGCCAAACGGAAAAAAAGATTTTTGGGCGCGTGGCAACGGTTGGGTTTTTGCCGGACTTGCAAAAGTTTTGCAGGATTTACCCGAAAATGACGCACGCTATAGCGAATATGTCGAGATTTTTAAAAATTTTGCCCAATCGCTAAAAGTTGCGCAGTTGCCCGAAGGATATTGGACACGCAGTTTGCTTGACGCCGGTTTTGCGCCGGGTTATGAAACCAGCGGAACAGCCTTTTTTACTTACGCTTATCTTTGGGGAGTCAATAACGGATTGTTGGAACGGTCCGAATATCAACAAACGATCCGAAAAGCGTGGAATTATTTAACAAAAACCGCTCTGCAACCCGACGGAACGGTTGGTTATGTACAACCCATAGGCGAGCGAGCCGACCAACACGTTGTAAACGAGCGCACAACCGCCGATTTTGGCGTAGGCGCTTTTCTCTTGGCGGCAACCGAAATGGTGCGTTTCGCAGAAAATAAAGCCGCCCTGCATCTGGGGAGATGATCGGAATGAGGTGGAAATATTGTTCTTTTCAGTCGAAATTCCGCCCAAAAGTAACAAACGAATAATAAATAGAGTAAATTGAGCGTATATTCGCCCTCCATTTTTTTGAAGATATGTATCTTTGCACTAAATATTTTCATAATTAATGAATTTCAATAAATATTAAATTTTTATCATCATGAAAAAAATCTATTTCTTTTTATTAGCAGTATTGCTGGTTTGCCAAAGCGGGTTAAGCCCTTTGAAAGCAGCATCTGTAACCGTACCTACTGTAGGTGTAGAGTACACGATTGTCCATCAGACAGGACTTTATATAGGAAGAACCGTTGCGGACAATCCTAAAATTGTAGCGCCTTCCGGAGCATACAATCAGGTTTTCCAGTTTATACCGGTACCGGAAGAAGATGGCAACTATTACATTCAAAATATGGATGCCGATGAGTATTTGGTACGCTGGAACCAGCCGAAAACGGATGGAACAGGACAAGACACCTGGACGATGGTGTGGAAAACAAGCTTGGAAGAGGCTACCACAGCTAACGACGCCAAGTATCAAATCATTGCAGATGGCGACTATGTTTACATTAAAAATTTAGGCACCGGAGCCGGTAACTTGGGTGTAGATAATAACGACCCTAATTCTTCGGTATTTGGCAACAAAGGTACAGGCGATAAAAGCAGATGGACAATTAAAGAATACTCCAGCGAGGCGGACAAAACGCCATTGATAACTAAATTAATCGAAGCAAATTTCATTTATGACAATACGGAAGCCGGAAATGGTCCCGACCAATACCCTGCCGTTAAACGGACAACTTTGAAAGACAAGATTGATGCCGGTCAAGCACTTGTTGATGATCCAAGCGCATGGCAGACCGAAATAAATGTGGCATTAGAAGATTTGATTGCTGCATTAGACGATTATGCTAAATCGGTTTACCCATTACGCCCAAGCCTTACCACCAGATGGCGTATTCAACATTCCAGTGGATTAGTCTTTTCCAATTCGGTTAAAATAGTAGAACCAACCTACACCCCCGAACAGGAATATACGTTTGTACCCACTGCCGACCCGGATGTCTTTAGTATACAAGCTGTTGCAACAAGCTCTTACCTGACCCGCAGCGAAAATGGTTGGGACTTAATATGGGGAGAAGACCCAAGCGATGTGTTGACTCAATTCACGATTAAGAAAGTAGCCTCATCTCCGGGATATTATACCATTCACGTACTTGGTTTATCGGGAAATAAAACAGCTGACTTTTCTTTCGTGGGAACCGACAGTAACGACGCCAATTCAACCGTATTTGCCGACAAGGATGGTAAAGACGGAAAACATTATTGGAAATTTGTAGACGCTATCAACGGCCCGGTTATCAAAACCGCTTTGGAAGAAGCTATCGCTAAAGTAAACGATTTTTTGAGTTTCGCAGTGAAAGGCGATGGTTCCGACCAGTATCCTGCCACCGAATACGACGCATTGACGACTACATTAGCTACGGCAAGCTCCGTATTAAACAATGAGAGCGCTTCGCAGCTTCTTGTCGGTACAACTACATTGGAGTTGAACGAGGCTTTGGCGAATGCCGTTGCTGCTGTGAATCCCTTTATTCCTTCTACGGCAATCACCTATCACATTATCCACTACTCAGGATTGTATCTGGGCGAATATACCGATGTAGAACAGGATCGCTTTAATTACGTGAGCGTATCGACTCCGACAAAAATGAGCGACCAAATATTCTCTTTGACCCCCGTGACCGGAAAAGCCGGTATCGTTAATATCAAAATTGCTTCGTTATTGGATGCAGGCTACTTGACAAGATTGAATAACCCCACCGGAGAAGATGGTAAATATGATGACTACGGGCTCACTTGGGGACCGGAACCGGCCGATGAATTTGCACAGTTTGAAATCAAACGTTCCGGAGTAAAAGCAACAAAAGATTATTATACCATCAGATGTATCAAGGAAGGTTCTCAAAGAACAGCCTCTTATTTGGGAACCGACAATTCGGTTGCAAGCAGAGACGGCGCATGGATTGATAAAGATGGTAAATCTACCGCTCATTTATGGAAAGTGCTTGATTCAACTCTTAATCCCGATGCCATCAAAGGGGTTGCAGTCGGCAGCAAGCTGAATATCTATTCAAGCGGTAATCAATTGAATATAAAAGATTTGGAAGGGAACAACCGCATCTCGATCTATACAACGACCGGTCAGTTGATTTCCAGAACAGACCTTAGCGGTAGCGCTTTCGCCAAAGGATTGCAAACCGGCAACTACATTGTAGTTGTAGATGGACAGAGTTCATACAGAGGTATTGTCATTGTAAGATAAGATAATCTTATCAATTAAATTTTATTGAATGAGGCTGCCTTAAAAGTATCACAAAAGTGCAGATTTTTAAGGCAGCCTTCTTATTTATTAAGCAGAGTGAAATTCTAATATAACCATGAATAAACAAATTATAAGTTGTTTGCTTCTTTTCTGCACCGTTTGCGTAAGTTTTTTTACGGGGTGTACAGACGATGAGTACTTATATCTGAAAGAGTCGCCGGCTTGGCTGAAAAGCAGCATTTACTCCACTCTAACGTCCGACTCGCGTTTCTCAACGTATGTACAAATGCTTCAACGCATGGATTCTTCCTATGTTTTGGTACTCGACCGGACGGGAAGCCGCACCTTGTTTGTTCCCGACAATGAAGCTTTTGCACGCTTCTTTCAAGATAATCCGGATGATTACAGAAGCGTGGACGATATGCCAACCTCTTTAATCCGGTCGTTTGTGAGTTTTTATACGCTCGAAAATGCGTATGTTTCTTCTGTTTTAGGAAATGCACCCGGACCCGAAGTGGGCGGTTGCCTGAGAAGATACACCACTTATGGAAGAACAGATTCCATTCCTTACACCGACCAATTCCCCGACAATCCCCAATTTGCCAAGTTCAAAGGTGGTAAAATGTATTTGACCACGCCCGGCAATTGGACTTTACTTCATTTTACCCGGCCTTATTTCCAACTCTCCGGTATGACAAAAGAAGATTATGCGCTGCTATATCCCGGAAATGTTTGGAATGATAAGGATTCTGTTTCTGTTTTCGACGCCAAATTAAAAAAATACGAACCAAACATCGTCAATACCAACATCATCAATACCAACGGTTATATCCATGTTGTGGACAAAGTGGTATTGCCTCCTAAAAATATATACGAATATATCCGCGACAAAGCAGGCGCCGGAATTTTCAAAAAATTAATCGAGCGTTTTTGCGAACCCGTCTATGACGCCGAAGCTACCCGCTCTCTGTGGGACAGAAATCCGAGTGTCCGCGATTCGGTCTATAACATCAGCTTCTTCTATACCGGCGACCGCTATGTAATCGACAATTACGGCAACCGCCTCAAAGTGGATAATTTGCTGTTTTCTCCTTCTAACAACGGCGTTCAGAATATACCCAACGTAGTGGAAAACATCGGGCAAGCCCCGCGCGAAATGCCGGTAATCTTTGTCCCAACCGATGAAGCAATGATAAAATATTTGAACGAAAGTTTTTTCAGCAGCTATGGTTCATGGGATAATGTACCCGATAATATTGTGGCAAAATTTATCAATACCCACATGAAACTTTTGTTTTCAGATTCTTATCCTTCGCGTTTAGCTTCTATCGTCGATGATGTAAAAGGCGATCTCATGTTTCCCGGATTTAATTATTCCGACATCATCCAAGATGTGCAAGTATGCCGCAATGGAGTCGTCTATAGCATCAATACGGTGGTTTCCCCTCGCGATTTCAGTACCGTAGTCGCCCCGATTATGAATGACGACCGAACGAGAATTGCTAACTGGATCATCAATGCCGATTACAACAACAAACAATTGAAATACAATTACTACCTGACGTCGTTGGAAAATAAATTTACGGTATTTATTCCGGTAGATGATGCTTTCAAAAATTATCCCGACCCGGTCAATCAGGCGGATAATATTACCGGAGGAAAAAAATTACTGACATTCAAATATGTTGAAGACATAAAGGGCGTTACTTATCATTATTGCGATATTAACGGCGATTCGATTGGCCCGCTGGTTCGCAACCCCGATTTCAGCAAATATGAAACCGACCCGACCTTGAAAACCATTCAAAACCGGATGCAAGACATTATGGATTACCATATCGTGGTCGGTGAAATCAACAATAACCAGATATTTGTCCGTACCAAAGGCGGCACATACTTCAAGATTGACCGGCAAAGCGGCAATATGCGAATTCAAGGCGCCGGCGATATTGAAACAGGAACGTATGTCAATATCATCGAAAAAATTAATGTCCGGAATGGAACGGTTTATCTGATAGACAAGCGCATCAGTCATACCCTGAGTTCTCAATATACGTCTTTGAGAGATTTGCCGGCTTGTTCGATTTTCTACGACCAATTGCAGAAATACGATAATCCCGACCTGACTTTCTTTCCCGATGCCGGCACAGCGCCATTCTACACAGCAATGCAACGGCTGGTACAGAAGGAATATTACCGTCCCATCTTTTTCGCCAAAGACGGTATCAATTTGGTATTCCCATTTTTAGGTTCCTTTGATTATACTATTTTTGCGCCTACAAACGATGCGATGGAACGCGCTTTTAATGCCGGCCTGCTCAAACGCGATACCGAGATTGCCGCTATCACAAACGAAGCGGAAAAAATAGAAGAAATCAAAAAAGCCGTCCGGTTTTTGAAAAATCACTTTGTAGATAAGTCTATTTTTACAAAAAAATACTACGACGACAACAATCCGAAGAGTGTGGAAGAGAACACATTTCCAAAGAATTTTTCTACGGCTGCCAAAGATCCGGGAGCAAAAACATTTTATTCGATTAAGATTGATAAGGCAGGCGACCGTTTCGTGATTAAAAACAACGGCTATGATGAAGCTGCAACTGTCGATGGAGCCACGGATGTCCTAACGCGCCAGTATCGTTTTACCGGCACCGAAACAACCACCATTGGTTCCAATTCGCGAGCCGTGATTCATCAAATCGACCGCGTTATCACAATTCCATCACAACATTGATTTAAACCGTGAATTTATGATTATGCACAGAATGAATAAAATAAGGAAAATTGTCTTTTTGTCACTTGGCTTGATTTTTTCGTCAATGGCGAATATTTATGCGCAGGGAGACGCCGTAATCCGAGGCAACATTATTGATAAGACCGACAAACTTCCCATGATTTCGGTTTCCATTAATGAAATCGACAAATCGAACCGGGTTGTCAACGGAACAGTTACAAATCTGGATGGCGAGTTCGTGCTGAAAGTCAAAAGCACGGCTAACAGATTAACAATTACCTACATCGGTTATTCCAAACAAACCCTGAACATCGGCAATCGCACCACATTCAATATTGAGATGGCCGAAGATAATATGTTGCAGGAAGTAGTGATTACCGGAAAGCAAACCACCAATACGGGAAGTATAGCCGTCCCCACCCGCGAAATTTCTGTCGCTATGCAGCGGATTGATACTAAAGCGTTTGAAGGTGTACAGGTTACCTCTATCGAAGATGCCTTGCAAGGTCGTATCGGTGGTATGGATATTGTGTCCAACTCCGGCGCACCCGGTTCGGGAATGTCGATGCGTATCCGCGGGACAACCTCCATCAACAACAATGCACAGCCCTTGATTGTTGTAAACGGTATCCCTTTTGAAACAAATGTATCGTCCGATTTCGATTATTCAACGGCAAGAGAAGAAGATTATGCCGATTTGCTGAACGTAAATCCCGATGATATTCTGGATATTGTTATTCTGAAAGATGCCGCTTCTACAGCTATTTGGGGGTCTAAAGGCGCCAACGGCGTATTGCAAATCAATACGAAAAAGGGAGCTATGGGAAAACCTAAAGTACAATATTCTTACCGGCTTACCCGCGCTTATATGCCCAACCCTACACCCCTGCTTACCGGCGACCAGTACACCATGCTGATGAAAGATGCCTACCTGAATCCTCGCTTGGATAATACGGCCGGCAATATTCCTGAATACAATTACCAGCAATACCCCTATGGTGATGAGCGAAACGCTTTTTTCTGGAATTACAACAATAATACCGACTGGGTGTCGGAAATCACGCAGTCTGCATGGAAACACGACCACAACTTGTCGCTCACAGGTGGTGGAGAAAGAGGTACCTACCGTATTTCATTCGGTTTCCTTGATGAGGATGGAATTGTTATCGGACAAAACCTGAAACGGTTTTCCAATCGCGTGGATTTGTCCTACAAGCTTTCCGACCGCCTGTTCTTCATGCCTGAGTTTGCTTATACTTATCAGGATAATAATAAAAATTACGACAATAATATCTTGGATGTAGCGATGCGCAAAATGCCAAATACACCGGTTTACGAACGCGATAAATACGGCAATTACAGCGACGTCTATTTTAATATCAATCGCGACGGTTCCAATTTGCACGAATCGCAACGCGACATGGTAAATCCGGTTGCCTTGGTCAATCTGGCTAAAAACAACGAGAAAAGCTACCGTATTCTTCCGGTTTTCCGCTTGCAATACGATATTTTAAATCCGGACGAACAAACTTTGCGTTTCAAATCGGTTATTGCTTTGGATGTGAACGACAAGCAAATTTTACGGTATTTCCCGAAAGAAGCTACGGGCGCGGATTATACAAACGACCAAATCAACCGGAAATACAGCGAAGACTCAAGAAGCAGTACAATCAACTTGGATAACAATTTGACATGGCAGCCAAAACTTCCTAAAGAACATTCGCTAATGGCTTACCTGTCCGTTCAAACAACGATAGGAAACAGTTTGTGGCAAAATAATACGGCTTATTGGCAACCTAATTCCCATATCATGGCATCCAATCAAGGTTTGGTAACAGAATTGGGATCGGGATCGAGCGAATGGCACTCCTACGCTATTGCAGGATCGACTCACTATGCGTTTTTGGAACGTTATATCGCCGACTTTACCTTGCGGCGCGACGTCAGCTCCCGCTTTGGTCCCCAAAACAGGGTCGGATATTTTCCCGGTGTTTCGCTCAAATGGATTTTTTCCGATGAAGCCTTGCTAAGGGACATCAAATTTATTGACCTTCTGGCAGTGCGCGGCAGTTGGGGACAATCGGGAACCCAGCCCAACAAGGATTATTTATTCTACAGTCGCTATTCGATGTTTTCATATAACTACATGGATATGCCTGCCGTTTATTCCAACGGTTTTCAGATTGAAAACCTGAGATGGGAAACAACGACCGCTACTAATCTCGGTCTGGATATTGGCTTGTTTAACGGACGGTTTAACGCCGATTTGAACTATTATCACAAACGTACCACCGATTTGCTTTTTCCCAATTTGGCGATGCCGGGTACTTCGGGACACGGCTCTTTATCGAACGAAAACGTGGGTATCATGGACAACGACGGTTGGGAAGTCAATATCAACGCGCCTAAAATCCTGAAATTCGGCAATTTTTCTATTGATATGAATCTGAACTTTTCCAATAATTACAATACCATCGTTGATCTTTCCGATAAAATCAATCCAACCAAAGGCGATATGCAGAAGAATGGAGAATATCTCCGCAACATTATCATCGGCAATCCCTTAGGCTCTTTCTACGGATACCGTTACAAGGGAGTATATCAATACAACAACTACATTCCGGGCGTACAGGAAAATGCGCCGGTGGCGCGCGATGCCGGCGGAAATGTATTGTACGATAAAAACGGAGTTCCCAAACCCATGTATTTTTCTTACAATTCGGGAAATATCCGCTATCGCTTCCAGGGCGGCGATGCCATTTATGAAGATATTAACCATGACGGCAGTATAGATGAATTGGACGTGGTTTATCTGGGTAATGCCAATCCGAAATTACAGGGAGGTTTTGGGCTTATTCTGCGTTATAAAAACTTTTCGGTAAACGGATTTTTCCATTTCAGATACGGCAATAAAGTGGTAAACGAAGCACGTATGAAACAGGAAAATATGTATTCAAACGACAATCAGAGTATTGCCGTCAATTGGCGATGGCGATACGATGGCGATGAAACCGCTATGCCCCGCGCCTTGTACAACACCGGTTATAACTGGTTGGGTTCCGACCGCTTTGTGGAAGACGGCTCTTTCCTGCGTTTCAAATACCTCACATTCAACTACGCGCTTCCCAAAGAATGGATACAGAAATATTTCCTGACAGACGTCCGCTTGTATTGTACAATCAATAACTTGCATGTCTGGACGAACTATTCGGGTGTTGACCCCGAAATCGGTTATGCGGCAAGTAAAGATGACCCGTTTAAAATCGGTTACGATACTTCAAAAACGCCGCGAAGTAAAGACGTAACATTCGGTATAACCATAGGATTTTAAAGAATTAAGAATCATAAAACATAAAATACAATGAAAAGATATATAGTCTATATGGGTGTTTTTCTGGCGCTGTTTTCGTCTTGTAGCGACGAATGGCTGGAAACACGTCCCCGTGATTTGATTACATACGAAGACTTTTGGAAAACACGCGAACAGTTACAGTCGGCCGTTGCCGGTTGTTATATGTCCATTCTGAATGATAATCACATCAATTGGGAAGATTGGAGACCTTATGAAGGCGTTGTGGGGAAAATGATACAATGGGGTGAAATTCGTGGCGACAATGTGATTCCGGCGGGTAGCGCCTTGGACGAAGAAAAGAAAATCGCCACTTGCAATATCATCGCTTCCAACGGCGTTTGCAATTGGGCGGGTTTTTATTCGGTCATCAACAATTGTAACATGCTGCTCGACAATGCCGACCGGGTATTGGAATTTGACGAAACCATTTCTCAATCGGAAGTCAATACTTATAAAGCGGAAGCCTTGGCTATCCGTGCTTTGATGTATTTTTACTTAGTGCGCAATTTCAAAGAAGTTCCTTTGGTAACGGTCTCAAGTAAAACCAATACACAGGAATACGACATTGCCAAATCAAGCGAAAGAGTATTGCTTGATAAAATTATCGCAGACTTGGAACTTGCTCGCAGTCAAGCGCTTGTTTCTTACGATAACCTGACGCAACCCTACAATAAAGGGCGTTTTACGCGCACCTCCATCAACGCCCTGCTCGCCGATGTATACTTGTGGGACGAACAATACGACCAATGTATCAAGGCTTGCGACGAAGTGCTGAAAGACCGGAATGTCCGCTTGATTATTCCTCGCTCAAACAATGGCTATGAATGGACGAGTATCTTCACGAGAGGTAATTCCAATGAATCCATTTTTGAACTTCAATATGGAAACTCACAGGCAGGCAAACCAAATACGATGCTCTATCAATGTTATGGTTCTTCTGCTAAATCGGCTCATTTTGTTGCACCGCTCGGTACGTCATGGTCGCTTAATTCACTGTTCCTGAAAGAAAATTCAAAAACCGATTTCGATTTGAATGACATTCGTTATATCAACGGAAATTCGTACTTAACTTCAGGAACAATTTATAAATTTCCTCAAATGGAAACGGCCTCTGCCAATTGGATAATCTACCGCTTAGCCGAAATTTATTTCATGAAAGCGGAAGCATTGGTACAACTTGATTATGAAGCTCATAAAGGCAATGCCATTCATTTGGTAAATCAAATTTGGCTGCGCGCCCACCCCTTGGCGTTGGAAACCGATACTGTCTATACCTCACTCGGCTACAACTCCAAGCAGGAATTGGCGGATTTAATTTTGAAAGAAAAGCAAAAAGAATTTTTGTTTGAGGGCAAACGATGGTACGATTTATTGCGTACTTCCCGCCGCGAAGCCGATCCGATGCGCGTATTCAACCTGTTCATCGAACGAAATTTAGATCCAACTTACGGCGAGTTGATAATGGCTAAATATAAAAACGAATGGGCGCGGTATTTTCCGGTTCCCTTACATGATATGGAAACCAATAAATTATTGGTTCAAAATCCATTTTATATAACAACAATTGATGGTAAACCTCAAAAATAGCAGTTTATGAAGAACAAATATTTGATAGGATGTGTATTAATGTGTATGGCGCTGGCAGTATATACTTCCTGCGAAGATAAAGTCGGCGACAATATCTATACAAAAAAGTTAGATCTGATAGGAGAATATATGGAACATCATCCCGACCACTATTCCGGTTTTTACGCTCTCCTTGAAAAAACCGAAATGCTTGGATTGATGAATTCGTATGGCGCATACACTTGTTTTATTCCCAACAACGAAGCGGTAGATGAATATTTCAAAAACTCCGAATTTGGAAGTATGGAGAATTACCCGGTCGATTCGTTGAAAAAGATTGTACTCTACCAGATAATCGAAAACGATACAATCAGTACCAGCGAATTTACCGGCGACCGGTTGAGAACAACCAACATGATGGGCGATTTTTTACAGGTAAAACAAGTGGGCGCCGATATTATCATCAACAACCTCGCCAAAATTCTTTTGCGCGACCAGATTGTGAAAAACGGGATTATCCACGAAACCGACGCTTTCTTATTCCCCGATAAAGATAATGTGGTCGGCAAATTGGATAACGAAGGTGCGAATAGCCGCTATAGCATTTTCAGCGAAGCTTTGAAAGAAACCGGAATTAGCGCCTTGTTAGATAGAAGCTTAGACCCGCGCGAATTTTCTTATACAAAAACGGAAAACGAAGTGCCTGTCAAAGTGATTATTCCAAAATTGTATCGCTATACCCTATTGGTAGAAAGCGACGAGCTTTACCGGAAGAAAGGCATCAATAATTATGAAGACTTAAAAAAACGCTACGCCGGCGCAGACAACAATGTTACCAATCCCAAAAACGGACTCTACCGGTTTATCGCTTACCATTGTTTAGACCGTCAATACACTTATACACAATTTGGCAAGTTCGCCGAACAGGATGGATATGAAATTGTAGAAACGATGTGCGAAAACACCTTGCTCGAATTTCGTAATTACCCGGAAGGGATTGTTTTCAACCGGTTTACCGACGACGAAGGCCAGGTGATCTATCCCGGCTCCAAAGTAACAAGCAATTACGACCACCGGAATATCATGGCTAACAACGGTATGCTCCATGAAATAGACAGCTTACTGGAAATTCCCGACCAAAATAAGTATTTCCATAAAAAGATGCGGTTTAATGTGGCAAGCTTCCTCCCCGAATTGATGAACAACGGATACCGTGGATATGAATCGCTGGAATTGCCAAACGCCATGCTGAAAGGCCCCCAATACTTCGATAACCTGACAATTACCGGAGAAGCCGGATACGTAATTCCCAAATACGATTACACTTCGCAATGGATACGTCACCAATACGACGAAATTTTAATCGGAGCGGGCTATTCGCCATGGGAACAGGAAACAACCGGGAAATTGTGGGGCGGCACCCGTTATGATGTGAAGCTGGTTTTACCTCCTTTCCCGGAAGGTACATGGGAAGTTCGTTTCGGTTACACCTCCAACCAATACCGTGGAATGGCGCAAATCTTTATGGATAATGAGCCGGCCGGCGTTCCCTTGTGGATGGGGCCTGTTACAACAGCTTACTACGGCATCGACGGGATGGACGAAGAAACTGCGCGAAAAGTCTTGTATAACAACTCCTATATGCCTTATCCAAGCCATATTACAAATGGAAGCGGTAGCGCCGCCCTCTATACAAGTGTAGACCGCCTTCGCCGGATTATCGGTACTTACAGTTGGGACGAGATGAAAAAGCACGTATTGCGATTTAAATCGGTGGAAGCAGGACAATTGTCCTTGAACTTTATCGAACTAATCCCTGTGGAACTCATTTCGGAAGAAGGAACGGATTAAGTAATTATAAATTATAGATTTATGAATATTTCTCATATAAAAAATAAAATCTTGTTGTTAGTGACTATTGCGTGTGTTGCCTGTTTTATTCCGGCATGTAACGACGATTGGAAAGAGCATTACAACGAGAATGGCAGTGAGAATGGTGTGGATTTATACACCACGCTTCAACAACAGCCTAACTTGTCGAAATTTGTGCGAATGATAGAAATCGCCGGTCTGAAAGAGCGCTTCGCCGGAAAAGAATCGTTTACTGTTTGGGCGCCCGAAAATGAAGCGTTGGAAGATATTTCCGTGGATAATATTTCCGCCGCAGATTCGGCGAAAATAATTGAAATAACGCTCAATCACATTGCCCGTTTTAATCATTCTACCGCCGAAATCGAATATGGAGGAAACCAACGCATCTTAATGTATAACGGGAAAAAGATTATTTTTGACCGGGAAAACAGCGGATATTCTTTTGGGGAAAAAGCATTGAACCTGAAAAATATCGTTTGTTCCAACGGCGTTGTCCATTCCATCAAAGGGCGGGCGCCTTTCCAACAGAACAGTTGGGAGTTAATTCAGTCTTCTCCCGAACTTTCTTTGCTGAAACAGTCGCTCTGTCTTTACGATACCGTCTATTTCGACCAGGCTCGCAGCCGGAAAACCGGTGAAATTAACGAACAGGGCGAAACGGTGTACGATTCGGTTCTGATTGTCAGGAACAAACTGCTCGACCACATCGGCCCTATTTACAATGAAGACAGTATTTTTACTTGTGTATTTCCGAGCAATAAGGGATATGAAAAAATTTACCAAGTCTATCAGAATTACTTCAAATCCAATGGGAATATAGACGGAAGGGGAGACCAGGACAATATTACCAAGCTCCGCACCGATAGCGCGATTATCAATAATCTGCTGTTCAGGGGAATGTATGCTAATCTGGTTGTCGCCGACTCCATCGTTACTACAACAGGATATTCATTCTACAATCCGGCAGTTGTCTTTAATGCGCCTTTGCAAAAAATGAGTAACGGCGATGCCTTCATTACCGATGAATTGAATATGGATATCCGTTATACTTATTATCAGAAACTTATTTTCGAGCCTGAATTTTTCTTCCGGGGAGTTTATGGTTATATCACCTCTTCGACCAATGTGTCGATAACGACGCTCTATCCCGAAAAAGGAACAAGTGTCAAAGGCATTACCGGAGGATTTGCAAAAATAAGCGACCATAGTTCCCGCAACCGGGGCGAAGGAGCTTTCTTTTCTTTCGGAAGAAATGTACTTTCCGCCAAATACGATGTTTATTGTGTGATTGCCCCGCCTGTTGCAGAGAACGCCATTGCGCTTGCCAACGAAAAAACAAGGATTGATTTTAAGTTTAAATACAACAGGGGAAGGGCGGAAGGAAGTTTTAACGACGCTCCGGTATTGCTGCAAGCCTACGAACCCGATCCAGCCAAAGTGGACACGGTCTTGGTAAAAACAGGCTTGGAAATTCCGGCTTTCGACTGCGATCCGGGCTTGGTGGTTACATTCAATATCCCGAATACCACCGATTATACCAAATCGGTCAGGATTGATAACATTTGGTTAGTCCCCTCCAAAGAATAAAAAACAAAGCTCAATAATAAAAAACAGATTTATGACAGCTATAAAAAATAAAATAGGTCGATTTATTGTGATTACATTCCTTTTTGCGTTTACGGTATCTTCTTTGAACGCGCAGGAAAAAGCTATCAATAATGAAAACACAATTACCGGCGTCGTGGTTGATGCGGTTACCGGATTGCCGGTCAATGCCGCAGAGGTTATCTGTGAAGGATATGCAAGCGCTATTACAAACGAAGACGGTACTTTTTCGGTTCGCACGCCGCTTGTAGGGAATGAGCCTTTCTCGCCCATTTTGCGTGTCAAAGCGTGGGGATATCAGGCCAAAGAATTTCCGGCCAGAGGGAAAAAAGACGTAAAAATACGGTTAATATCCGATGTATTACCTGCTTTCTACGAAAAAGGAGCATTGCCTTATTCGTCCAATCAGACCAATCAATTTTATCCCGGCAGAACTTCATTAGAAAATCGCTTGCAGGAAGAATTTGGAGAAGTGCGCACCATTATCCGTTCCGGAGCGCCCGGAATTGGCGGGAATATTTTCCTTCGGGGATTTAATTCCATGACCGCTTCTTCGCAACCACTGATTGTGGTGGACGGAATCCCGTATGAAATGCTGGAAACCAACCGTTTCTCCATTTTTAACGGTTCGTTCATCGACCCCTTGTCGAATATTGACCCGGAAGACATTGAAAGCGCAACGGTAATCAAAGACGGTTATGCACTCTACAGTGTGAAAGGCGCTAACGGAGTGATTTCCATCACAACCAAACGGACAAAAGAACAAACGTCGAAAATAGCTGCATCCGCTTCATGGGGAGTCAATATGGCGCCGCGCCAATTGCCGGTGCTGAATGCCGGCGATTACCGGACGCTGGCTTCCGAACAGTTGGGAACCGCCAACCTCAGTCCCTTGCAAATCAGCGATCAAGTCTATCTGAATGACGATCCCACTCATCCCAACTATTATACCTATCACAACAATACGAACTGGCAAGACGAGGTTTTCCGCAACGGAATGGTACAGAATTATCACGGGCAGGTAGCTGGAGGCGACAACATTGCTAAATACGCCCTTTCATTGGGTTATACCAGCATCGAAAGCACTCTGAACAATGCCTCCATGAACCGGTTTAACACTCGCTTCAACACCGATATTGATTTGTCGAAAGCGCTACAATTGGCTTTGGGCGTATCCTACAGCCAAACCGACAGGACGTTGCGCGACGACGGCGTTGTACTCCGCTCTTCGCCTTCGTTTCTTTCGTTGGTAAAATCACCCTTGGTGGCTTCCCATTTAGTCAGTCCTTCGGGCGTGAAATTGGCTACTTATGCCGATGAAGATTTTTGGGGATTGAGTAATCCGGCTGTCCTTCAATCGGACAATACCATGGGCGAAGGCGCTCAATACCGCGTGGGTATCTATGGCAAACTGAATCTGAATTTGGGTAGCGACTGGTTGTTAAATGCCACCGTCAGTTACGATTATGATAAATTAAGCGAAGCCTATTTTATTCCGGATTATGGCGTGGCAAGCGAACTGTTGCCCCAAATCGGACAGACTTCCATCCGGTTTTCTCAAAATGCAACTTCACGCTATATCGGGATTTACGGCTCTCTTTCAGCCAATTATAAAAAGACATTCAATTATATTCATCGTGTCAATGTTAATCTGGGGTTGCGTTACCAAAACAATGGCTTTGAGTACTCCGGCGGCAAGGGACATAATTCTTCTCAGGAGAGAAACCCCTATCTGGAAAAAGCAATGATTGGTAAAGTGGTAATCGGCAATCAGGACGATTGGAAATGGGTTTCCGCTTATTTAGACGCTGCATACAGCCTGAAAGATCGTTATCGCCTTTCGGTAAGTCTTTCGGAAGACGGAACATCGCGCGCCGGCGCCAATCAGCGATACGCGCTTTTCCCTTCAATAGGCACAGCATGGGACATTGCAGCTGAAAGTTTTATGGCGGGGCTTCCCAGCCTGAACGCCCTGCAATTGCGGGCGACTGCGGGCATTACCGGAAATGACCGGTTTTCCTATCTGGCTTCTTCCGAATATTTTCAGGCGACCGATTACCTGAATATGAAAGGGATTCTCCTTTCCAATTTGGAAAACGACAAGCTGAAATGGGAAACGACCACCAAAACCAATATTGGTTTGGATGTGGCTTTTTTCAACGAAAGGGTGGCGCTCTCGGCCGATTTCTACCTGAATAAAACCAACGATTTAATTACTTTTCAACCGCTGAACCACGCTTCCGGTTTTACCGGCGCTTATGTGAATGGCGGCAACCTTGAAAACCGTGGATTGGAACTGAAATTGGGCTTGCGAATCGTTGATACCCGCGATTTCAAATGGAATACCCGCTTTTCAATTGCCAAATACAAGAATAAAATTACTGCATTGCCGGGAGGAAACGATATTTTGAATGAATACTCCGGCGCTACCATTCTCTCGCGGGTGGGACAACCACTCGGCGTGTTCTATGGCTACCAAACGCTGGGCGTATTTGCAACGGCGGAAGAAGCGCATAATGCGAATTT
This sequence comes from Bacteroidia bacterium, assembly GCA_025999115.1. The sequence continues at coordinate 5,679 of BNWW01000021.1, read as the reverse complement.
GTCTACTTATTATGACGACCGCTACCGGTTTGCCTTTGAAGCCGGAGACATTCATTTCAAAGATAACGGCGATGGTATTATTGACGAAAAAGACCGCCGGATCATCGGCGACCCCAATCCCGATTTCTTTGGCTCGGTTGCGCTGAATTTCAGCTATAAACGATTCTTGTTAGACGTCGTATTTACAGGCGTTTACGGAAACGATGTTTACAATCATTTGCGGGCGCAAACCGAAGGGATGAACGGATTTTACAATCAGTCAAACGACAAAATCAGTTTCTTCAATCAATCGACACACGTCTTAAACCGCTGGAAAGCCGAAGGGCAAGTAACCGATGTGCCGCGCGCCGATTTTTACGACCGCCGCGGAAACAGTCGCTTCTCCGACCGCTGGATAGAAGACGGTTCTTTCCTTCGCCTGAAAAATCTGACATTAACTTGGAAATTTCCGAAAAAACTCGGATTTTTGGATGGATTTTCAGTCTTTGCTTCCGCCGAAAACTTGTTTGTTATCACGAAATATTTAGGTGGAGATCCCGAATTCAGTTCGTCGCCCTACTCTTTGTATCAAGGAATTGATACCGGATTTTTATCGCAGGGACGTTCTTTCATGGGGGGTGTTAAAATCAATTTATAATTGTCAAAAATTTAATCAGATATGAAAATATTAAAACAGCTGTCATTCATCGTTTTGGGAACGCTTTTGCTTTCCTCTTGCAACGATTTATTAGACGTTGATTCCAATCAATATGCAACCGGGGATGAACATAGGCTCGCCAGCCCCAACGATTCCGTTTATTCCATCTTCGGCGTTTTGTCGAAATTACAAGAAGTGGGCGGCAATTATTTTGTGCTGGGCGAATTGCAGGGCGATCTCGCCGATGTAACCGTATCGTCCGACCGGTATTTGCGGGAAATCAACGCCCACGAACCGCTTTCAAAAGACAATCCTTACGCCGATATAACTCCTTATTATTCGGTTATTAATAATTGCAATTACATTATTGCCCGCATGGATACAGTTATTAAAAACAGCGCCTTGCTGCCGGATTATGCGGCGGCGGTTAAAATCAGGGCATGGACTTATTTCCAGTTGGCAAAAAATTATTCGTCCGTCCGGTATTATACCAAACCGGTTTTGGACGTGGAAAGTGCAGCCGGTTTGAGCAAGCAGCCGTTATTGTCGCTGGAGCAGGTAATTGACGAATTGATTCCGCAGGTGGAAGCTGTTGTAGGTATCCGCGAACCGGCTTATACCAGAGGCGACAGAACCATTCCTTCCGCCGAATTTTTGCTGGGCGATTTGTATCTTTGGAAAGGAGAAGGCTATTACGAAAAAGCCGCTACCTATTATAAAAAGATGATGGAGAAAGACAATTTTTATATTTGCAATCGCACGTTTGCAAATACTTATGTTGATGGAGGGGTTAGTACTAGTTGGTTTGCTATTTTCATGCCCGGATATATCGGTTATTCCAATTCCTACGAAGTAACAAACGGAATTATTTATCACAGTTCCAAAGGCTATTCCAATCCGGTAGCGAAAATGTGTATTACCGACGTTTCGGTTCGTGCAAGTTCATTAGCGATTGATAATTGGTACGCCCAGAAAAATAATAACCCTCATTCGCCGGAAGCGGTAAGTTTGCTTGGCGATATTCGATGGTATGGTTCTGTTGGTACAGCATATTATTCATCGAATGTTATTCCGACTCCGGGACAGATAGAAACGCCTGTTATTGACAAGTACTGGACTGATACGATTTACGGCGGACGCATTATTCTGGAGCGGGCGGCGACATTTACATTACGCTACGCAGAAGCTATCAACCGTCTGGGGAAACCGACCATGGCTTTGGCTGCCTTGAACTACGGCTTAAAGCCGGCAACGATTGCCGACCCCAACATTGTTAATTCAAGCGAAGCGGCGGATGGCTCTTATATCGTTGATTTCAATCACACCAGTTATGCAAACAACTTGGGTGTGCGCGGCCGCGCAGGATTAATGCCTTATACTTTCCCCTCCAATCTGGCGTCCTTGCAAGATTCCATTCTTTTTGTGGAAGATGTTATACTGGAGGAAGCGGCATTGGAAACGGCTTTTGAAGGAAACCGCTATTCCGATTTGGTGCGGGTGGCTTTACGCAGGATAAAAGAAGATGAAGCGAACAATCGCGATTTCCTTGCGGATATGATTGCTAAAAAATTCATTTCCAACCCCAAAAGTTACTTCCCGTCTGAGCCGTCGGCCAATGCGGAAACCGTGAGAAACCGGTTGAGAGACAAAGCGAATTTCTTTATTCCTTTCCCTGAAAAATAAACACATTTGTATGAATAATTTCATGAAAAATTTCTTTTTTACGACTTTTATATCAGTCGTTTTCTCCATATCTGCTTATGCAGAGGAGGTTGTTATCCTTGCGGGAAAAACAAGTGTTGCATCTTATGCCAACAGTGCGGTTACGGTTTCCGACAAAGCCGATTTGCACCTCACTGCGGCAACGCCGCTGAGCAACAGTACGATTACACTGGCAACGGAAAATGCGTGGTTGTTTTTTGACAACCTTCGTCCAAGCGACGTCATCAACAATTGGTTGCAGTATGTGAAAGCAGGCAATGCACAAGCTGTAAATGGAACCAATGTGCGCGTAGAAGTCTATGTGCAGGGAACAGTTGTCATTCCACATTCCTCATCGCTCAGTCCTTTGCAGGCGTTTGATGCGCCGGGGTTTACAGGCAATAGTCAGCAATACAACGTCAATTACCACAAACCATTGGGAACAATGGATAATAAAATCCGTTCTTTCAAGCTCAAAAGAGGATATATGGCGACATTTGCCACTGCTTCCAACGGGCGCGGATTCAGCCGGGTATTCATTGCCGATGAGGCTGACTTGGAAATTTCGCAGGTGCAGCCCGAATTAGACCAAACCGTTTCTTTTATCCGGGTTCTCAAATGGTATAATCCTTCGGTAAAAGGCGTTTGCGGCAGCAATGACGGATATGTTCAATTAACGCAATCTACGTGGTGGAATAATTGGGGCGCAGGCAACAACAGCCAAACCAATTATGAATTTGTACCGATGTGGAACAAACTGAACGGAAACTGGAGCGCTATTAATAACAAGACCAACGTAACCCATCTCTTGGGACTGAATGAACCCGATCACCCCGAACAGCACAAAGACGATAACGGCGAAAAAGCCATAACCGTTGCTACCGCCATTGCAGAATGGCCTAAAATGCTGGAATCGGGCTTGCGCGTAGGCTCGCCTGCTTGTACGGATTGGAACTGGCTATTCCAGTTTATCGACGAATGTGACCGGCTGAACTACCGTGTGGACTTTGTTGCGTGGCACGCTTATTGGGGCGGAAAATCGCCGCAGGCATGGTACAGCGACCTGAAATATATCCACGAGCGCACCGGACGCCCTGTCTGGATAACCGAATGGAATAATGGCGCCAACTGGACAAACGAAGGCGGCTGGGACCGCGATCAATCTTCAACTTCAAGTCCCAAATCGCTTTCAGACACTGAAGCAAACCGGCAAAAACAGTTGCGCGACATTACGGCGATTTTGCAGGTAATGGATACCACCTCTTTTATCGAAAGGCAATCGCTTTACAACTGGGTGGAAACAGCGCGAATGATTGTTACCAATTCCGACTACAGCAACCGTGCATTAACCCCTGCCGGAGAATATTTCAGGGACGATAAATCGCAACCGGCTTTCAAAAGACACAAGGAATATTTGCCCACATGGCGTCTTCCGGCGCCTGTGGTTACAAGCAGCGCCATTACCACTAACAATACAAAAATGGAACTCAATCTCACGGCTTCGGTGTATGATGAATTGATTCTCACCTACGTTGTGGAAGAAAAAATCGGAACGGGTGATTATGCAGCTATTGCCAACATTGGCAACCAGCCGGTTATTACCAGACTGGCTATTCCCGTCAATACTGTTCAACAAGGTATACATTCTTACCGGGTGAAAGCGATAGACCGGGCAGGTACGACAAGTAAGCCAAGCAATGAAGTGTCGTTTGTGGTAAGCGCACCCGGCAACGTCCAGTTTGGTGACATAAAAATAATTTCTACCGACTGGACTACCATGTATTTCGGGCAAACATTCAACACACCGCCTGTGGCTGTTTTGGGAACGCCGGGCAACAATAATGTTTCGGTATTGATGAGCAACCGTATACAGTCGCTTGCTAATGCTCAAATGAGATTCAAACTGTATCCATGGAAGTATGTTACCTCGCCCTTATCTTATTCCGAAAATCTCGCGTACTTGGTTTTGCCATCAGGAACTTACAATTTTGAAGGGATTGATGCCTGCGCAGGACAAACTACTGCCGACGGAACATGGAAACCCGTAACTTTCGATGTGCAGAACGGTTATTTTAGCGAGCCGCCCATCATCATTCCAACACAGGTTACAAACTCTTCTTCAACAGCGACTTCCATTCATATCCGCAATGTAACCACTTCCGGATTTGAGATTTGCCTGCGCAAAGAAGCAGCGCAAACCTACACCATTCCAACGGAAACGATTCATTACATTGCTTTGAGCGAAGGCAGCGGCGTGATTGAGGGAAAGCGAATTTACACAGGAAAAATCGACGATGTGGGGCATCTAACACGGAAGATGGGAACATTCTCTTGGGACGAAACAATTGAAAATCCTCTGTTTTTTACCCATAAGCAAACGGCAAACAATACTTATGCCTCCAATCTGCGCATTTATTCCCATACCGGAACGGAAGCCAAAGTGTTGAATCAAATAGAACGCTCGGCAAGCATTGCAACCGATATTCCTACCGACTGGGTGGGATGGATGGTTATTGAGGGAGAATCGGAGCAACCGTTCGCTATCAAAGATATTTCATCAACAACAGCAAATAAATTAAAGATTTGTCCCAATCCGGTGGTTGATATTTTGTATATTGAGAATGAAAATGATGAAGACATAAAAGTTCAAATCTACAATTCTCAAGGCGTTTTGGTAAAAGTGGAAAGCGGAAAAATCAGACAAATTGATGTAAGTTGTTTGGAAAAAGGTTGGTACGTGGTCTGTATAAATGATCAATCGACTAAAATATTGAAGTTGTAAAAGTATAAACAATATCTTTTAACTGCTTATCCCCCTTTGGTCAAGTAAATTGCCTGAAAGGCAGAATTTTCATAACCGCAGGTCGTTGACCTGCGGTGAAAAACAGTATATATGCGACTGCCTGAAAGGCAGAAGAAAGGGCTCTTGCTACTTACCGCAAACTGCGCTATCGCTTGTATGCGGTTATGAAAATTCTGTCCTTTCAGGACAAAAAAACACAAACTTGACCGAAGGGGATAAGCAATATCTTTTATTACAAAATATAGCGCCGCCTATTGTCATTGCGGGTCGAATCCGCAATGACATACGGGTAGGTGGAAAAACTGCTCCACCCCGTATGGGGTGCAATTTTGATAACCCCGTACAAGCGTTAGCGCAGTGCGGGGTACGAACGGGTCAGCAGCAAAACCATGGGATCAGCAGCAAAACCATGGGATCAGCAGCAAAACCATGTGTTTATGAAAGGCGCATAGCGCCAACATCTTTGTAGCCGTGTGCGTAAGCGCACGGTAATAAGGGCATACACAAACCCATAGCAGCGTAGCTGCGCCACTTTTAT
>BNWW01000020.1 GCA_025999115.1 Bacteroidia bacterium | reverse complement strand
AGGGAACGATGTTGAAAAAGATTGATATAGCAAAGAACTCCAATCAAATTACGATTCAAGGTTCGGAGTTTGCGGCGGGGATGTATTTATACTCTTTGGTTGTGGATGGTAAGGAAGTGGATACGAAACGGATGATTTTGACGAAATAAAAAGAAGTATGAGATGAAAAAATTGATAATAACCGCATTTATATTGCTTACTATCGGAAATTTGCCGATATATGCCTATACGACTTTCCCTTTGGAAAATGCAAAATGGACGGAAGTCGAACTTCGAGAAGACGAAAATTGGAGAGATACAATCTATTACACTCATTTTTTTGAAGGAGATACTGTTATTGATAATGTAAAAAGGAGTAAAATATACACGACCTATCATGCAAACCCCACAAACAAGCATTTGGATGGTTTTATTCATATTGAAGGAAAGCAAGTATTTTTTAGATTACCGCAAGAAGGTGCATCTTTCCCTTTTTGCATAGCTAACGAAGAAGATTATTTACTTTACGATTTTAGTTTGGAGGCAGGCGATTATCTTCATTGGTGCGGGGAAGATTCGTACCTTATTGATGTTGTCGATTCGGTTGAAATAGGAGGATATAAGCATAAACGATATATTTCTAATCATTCGGTTTTCAGAAATCCTTATTGTATTGAAGGAATCGGCAATATCAGTGGATTATTTTCATCAATACATTCTATTCCAACTTCTATCAGTTATCAGGGAACACGGATAATCTGTTTTATGCAAAACAATGAGTTAATGTATTTAGACCCCGATTTTACCGATTGCCCGTCTATACTGACTATTAAACAATTACAAACAGAACCGCATATAATTACAACTTTCTTTGACGTTTTAACCCAAACATTAAATATTGTATCTCAATACCCTTTGCTGAAGATAGAGTTGTTTGATACACAAGGTAGAATGGTGCGAAAAAAAGAATATAATAATGAATTGAAATTCCTTTTGGATTGCTCTATTTGGGCATCGGGAATCTATTTCATTAAAATTATTGATGGAAATGGATATGAATATGTTGAAAAAATAATTATTAAATGAACTGAATATGAAAACAATAATTGTTATGATTGGATTATTACAGCCGATATTACTCATAGGACAGATAATACATCCTGTCTCTTTTAAAGATATTTATTTGCAAGATTCAAAAATTAAAGGAGAGTATGTAGAGATACTTCCGTTTGACAATTTGTGTTTTATCGCCAATATGGATGAAGGCTCTCCTATGATACCTTCAACAACTATTCATGTATATTTGCCCGAAAATAGTACGATAGATAGTATCTTTATTAAAAATCCGGTAATTCAAACATTTAAATTAAAAAAAGCGATATTACCTTTTCAAGGGGAAATTCCTATAAAGGAAACAGAGCCAAAAGCATTTGTTTTGCCGAGGACAAATATTTACGAAAGAGATGTGTCTTATCCTGAACAGCAAATAAAAATTAACGATATTGGATATTATGATTATATAAATCGGATTGTTTCGTTGAATGTATGCCCATTTCAATATAAAGCGTTGCAAAATGAATTATTGTTTTTTTCTTCATTTGACATTCAGATAAATTTTAAAAAAGAGCTGAAAAAAGAAACAATAGAACCATACAAAATAAAAAATCACAGAAATTTGTCAATCCGGAAAAAATATGATGAACTTTTATCAAGAATGGTAGTTAATCCACAAGATATTCAAAACGATTTTTCTTCTGATAATGTTGATATATTACGAACAACTTCCAATCTGCCGGATGAATTGACTTATGAATATGTTGTAGTAACAACTGAAGCATTAGCCCCCTCTTTTAAACGTTTTATAGCATGGAAAAAACGAAAAGGAATTAACATTGGTATTGTTACCATGGAATATATCCGAACTCATTATACCGGCGATTTGATATCCGGAATTTATGATGATGCTGGTAAATTAAGACAATTTTTATTTGAAGCATACGGGAACAATCTTATGTATGCATTATTGGCCGGAGATAAAAATAATGTCCCTATTAGAATAGGGTGTTCTGTTAATAATCAAAATGTTTGGGACTATACAATTCCTACGGATTTGTATTTTGCAGATTTCAATGGAGACTGGAATGTGGATAATGATAATTTATATGGAGAACCAACAAATGATAATCCCGATTATATGGTGGAAATATTTGTTGGACGTATTTTATGTTCAGTACCTCAACATATTGAAAATTGGGTGGAAAAATTGATTCGGTACGAAAAAAATCCGGGAAATGGCAATTTGTCTTATTTAAATAGAGCATTCTACACGCAAGCAGATGAAATGCAACAAGCAAATTGCATAGCATCTGTTATTAGTGCTTTCCCCAATTTTAGTACTCATACTGTATTTAATGAAATGTACAATGGATCTGCAAATTATAATTCGCCAGGACGTCCTCAATTCCCTACGGGAATTGATATTTCCAACGAATTTAATAACAATTACGGATTAGTCAGTTTTATGGGACATGGTTCTCAATGTACAGTAGGAATTGCCTCGCAAGGCGTAAATACCGAACCAAGGTATAGGCTTTTCTTTGCTAATAGTTATCATTATGACAATAGTAGTGCATATTATGAAGGGGGTAGTTTTGTGATGAAGAATCACCATTCTCCCAATATTAATTATTCTATATCATGCGAAACCATGCCTTTCGATGATTTAGGTTCTGGAGGACATACCAATCATTTAGACAATTTAGGTAAAAGTTTTACAATCCTATCAAAGAATGGCAGTGTAGCTTATTTAGGAAATACAAGAAACGGATATACGGCCAGTTCGCCTGTTTTGATGCAATATTTTGGTACAGCAATTAATAATGGGAATTATAACATAGGTATTGCAGAAGCTACATCTTTGAATAATACGACTAATAAAACTTTAAAATATTCTCATAATTTATTAGGTTGTCCGGAGATGGAGATGTGGACAGCTATTCCGTCTTATTTTAATTCCGTATCGGTTACTCAAATTGGCACCAGTGTAATAGTCAATACAGGCGGTATTCCCGGTTGTAAAATTGCCCTCATGAGTATGGATTACGGAATATCTTATTTTGAAGTGGCTGATAATGTATCTTCTTATACTTTTACCGGAGTAAATGTTCCCTATTATGTTACGATAACCAAGCATAATTTTATTCCATATACCTATCCGCAAGATGTGTATATACAAAATTTGACATTAGATCATGATTATTATATACAGGGGCGACACATCTATGCCGGCCACCACGTAACCAACACCCTCCCGCAAGGCAATGTCCTGATTACCAACAATGCCAACGTAATTTTCGATGCCGCCGAAAATGTCGTTTTTGAACCGGGTTTCGAATGCGCATTAGGCGCTACTTTTGAAGTGGTGAAATAACAAGACAAAAACTTTCATAAACTCGCAATTATCACACAAAAGTAATTGCGAGCTTATTTTATCTTGTTTTGTCATTGTTTTGTCCCTACTTTATATCCCATTTAGTTTCATGTCTTTATAATGGAAACATTACTTTTGTCCCCGTTATACAATCTAAATTTTTAAATATCATGAAACAAACATTGCTCCTTGCACTGGGAATTTTATTGTGTGGACATCTGCTTCACGCCGGACAAGTTACAATCACGGTAACGGAACATTATTCCGAAACGAAAGACGGTACCGAAGTTCTCGGTTCGTCGGGCGGTTTAAAAGCTGCGTTTGCTACGGCCGGATACTCCGCCGAACAAATCAATGCAATTACCGACCTCAAAATCATTACCGGCCCCAACACGTATTTGCTTTTAACTTCCACATTACAAAACGGTGCGCCCGGGAATGAAGCCGTAACCTATCCGGATTGCGATTACGCCATTATCAACAGCATGGCTTCGCTGGAAAGAGTGGATTTTTCGGAAGCCGTGGTCGGTGGTCGCGCCGACCGTTTCGCTCCCAGTCAATCGTTTCCCCGTCAGGCTTTTAACGGGAATACAACGATTAAAACTTTCGTTTTTCCGCCGAATTTGACCAATTTCGACCGCGGAATTTTCGCCAATTCAGCCATAGAAGGTGTAATTCGTATTCCAAAAACCGTAATTACCGTCAGCGGATACAGCGATACATTCCAAAATTGCAAAGGCATTACCGCTTTTGAGGTGGAAGAAGGCAATACAAAACTGACGGCTATCGACGGCGTGCTTTATACCTTGCCCGATACGACTTTATTATTATATCCGGCCGGAAAACAAGACCGGACGTTTTCGATTCCCGAAGGAATTACCACTCTCGCTACCAATGCTTTCGGTTGGAACGATTACTTGGAAGAATTGACTTTTTCCTCTACCGTGGCACGCTTGGAAGATACACGAAACAATGCGTTCATGACTTCTTCGACTAAAGTAAAAGAATTTCATGTCGCCGAAGGCAATCCTGTTTTCGCCACTACCGGCGGCTTTTTGGTCAATACTACCACCGGCACGTTGCTGACTTTCCCTCCGGGAAAAACCGACGAAACGATTGTCATCGACGGATCGCTGGTAAAAAACATTCCGAGCGGCTATTTTTCGTATGCCGTGGGCACTTTGAAACACATTATTTTTACCGAAGGCGTGGAAAAAATCGGCTATACGGCTTTCAAAATCGGGAATAACGTAACTTCCGTATTGGAATACGTCGAACTGCCTTCTACGTTGACAGCCATTGACGGAGAAGCGTTTGTAGGAAATAAAAACTTATTGCAAGTCATTTGTAAAGCCATCAATCCGCCAACTTTGGCTCCCAATCAGATTTTCCGCGAATCGAACGGCAAGTCGGTGCGCTTGGGTGTTCCGGCCGGATCGGTCGCCGCTTACAAGGCCTCCCCGTGGAGTATCAGCGTAAGCGCCGGCACCAATGCTTTCCCTGCCGATCAAATCGTACCTTATTATAATATTGCGGTCGAAAACGGAACTTGTATCCAAAGCGCTTCCGTAGCCAATTATTCGGTGAGGGTGGATGCCAATGAAGCGCCTGAAGGTTCTGCTTTTTCGCGGTGGACTTCCGAACCGGCTGCCGGATTCACGAACGATAAATCACCGATCGGCTTTTTCAATATGCCCGCCTCCGATATAACCGTTACCGCTTTGTTTGCTCTGAAAAAACCGTTTACGCTCATCGACGCCATCACGTCATCGGGCGAAGCGGGAATCGGCGGAATCGTGGATATTGAAGCCGCCCCCAGCAAAGACGATCAATTGTTCCGCCAATGGGAAATATTGGAAGGAGAAGGTCTTATCCTCGAAAATCCGTATTCGGTAGCCACCTCGTTTACCATGATCGACGGACCGGTTACCATCGCCGCCCGTTACGCCACTGCTTACATGATCAATATTACCGGCGGAAGCGCTGTTTTGGAAGCTTTTGAAGGACAAACGATTAGCATCACGGCCGACAAAAAAGCCAACCAAGAATTTGTGAATTGGACATCCGACACGCCGGACATTGTTTTCGCCGATGATAGAAGCGAAACCACTACATTTGTAATGCCGGCCGGCGAAGTAACGATCCGGGCGAATTTCAAAACGAAAGAAAGCGGGATAATCGAAATCAGTCGCACGGAAAATGTTCCTTACATGATTTACAATTTATCGGGGGTTGCGGTTGCCAAAGGAATTACGAATGGCGAGAATATTTCTGTAAACGGGTTATCAAAAGGGACTTACATTTTAAAAACAAACGGAATAGTTACGAAGATACGGATAGAATAAAGAAAAAATTAACAAAAATTTCTTCATTTTTAGACGATTTGATTGTACGGGCGCAGATTTACTCAATTTTTTTTGTAACTTTGCACCCGTTTTTTATGACAACATAAAGTCTAATTTATTAATTAACAATTTTTTATCAACAATGAGTGAAGAACTGAAAAATGAACCGGCAGTAGAAATTGCTGAAATTCAAGAAGTTGAGGCGCCGGTTGAGGCTCCTGTACAAGAAGAAACTCCCGCTCCTGCACCGGTAGAAGAACCGAAAGAAGAGCCGAAAGCGGAAGTAAAACAAGAAAACAAACCCAAAGCAAAAGAAGATTTTGATTGGGATGCTTACGAAAAAGGCGACACCTACGGCGATGTAAGCAAAGAAAAATTGATCGAAACCTACGATCAAACATTAAACAAAGTCAATAGCGACGAAGTAGTAATCGGTAAAGTTACTTCCTTGAACAAAAGAGAAGTAGTGGTCAATATCGGTTACAAATCCGATGGCGTGGTTTCGATGAACGAATTTCGCTACAACCCCGATTTGAAAGTGGGCGATGAAGTGGAAGTGTATATCGAAAGTCAGGAAGACAAAAAAGGCCAATTGATTCTTTCGCACAAAAAAGCCCGCGCTACCCGTTCGTGGGATCGCGTAAACGAAGCTTTGGAAAACGACGAAATCGTAAAAGGTTATGTAAAATGCCGTACCAAAGGCGGTATGATTGTGGATGTATTCGGCGTAGAAGCTTTCTTGCCGGGTTCGCAAATCGACGTGAAACCCATCCGCGATTACGATGTGTTTGTAGATAAAACCATGGAATTTAAAGTGGTTAAAATTAACCAGGAATTTAAAAACGTGGTGGTTTCGCACAAAGCGCTCATCGAAGCCGAATTGGAACAACAAAAGAAAGATATTATCGCCGGTTTGGAAAAAGGTCAAATCTTGGAAGGTGTGGTTAAAAACATCACTTCCTACGGCGTATTCATTGATTTGGGTGGCGTAGACGGTTTGATTCACATTACCGATTTGAGTTGGGGTCGCGTTACGCATCCCGAAGAAGTGGTTACTTTGGATGAAAAAATCAGCGTAGTAATTCTTGATTTTGATAACGATAAAAAACGAATCGCTCTCGGTTTGAAACAATTAACTCCGCATCCTTGGAACGCTTTGGACGAAAACCTCAAAGTAGGCGACATCGTGAAAGGAAAAGTGGTGGTTATGGCCGATTACGGCGCATTCATCGAAATCGCTTCGGGCGTAGAAGGCTTGATTCACGTTTCGGAAATGAGCTGGACACAACATTTGCGTAGCGCTCAAGATTTTATGAAAGTGGGCGACGACATCGAAGCCGTTATTCTGACTTTAGATCGCGACGAACGCAAAATGTCGTTGGGTATCAAACAATTAAAACCCGATCCATGGGCAGACGTAGAAAAGAATTATCCCGTTGGCAGCACACACACCGCCAAAGTGCGTAACTTCACCAATTTCGGCGTATTTGTAGAAGTGGAAGAAGGCGTAGAAGGTTTGATTCATATCTCCGACCTTTCGTGGACAAAGAAAATCAAACATCCGAGTGAATTTACATCCATCGGTTCCGCCATTGATGTACAAGTTTTGGAAATCGACAAAGAAAACCGTCGTTTGAGCTTGGGACACAAACAAATGGAAGAAAATCCGTGGGATGTATTCGAAACTTTGTTTACCGTAGGTTCGATTCACGAAGGAACGATTGTAGAATTGCTCGACAAAGGCGCCGTAATTACCTTACCGTATGGCGTAGAAGGATTTGCAACTCCGAAACATTTGGTAAAAGAAGACGGATCGCAAGCGCAATTAGACGAAAAATTGAACTTCAAAGTTATCGAATTTAACAAAGATTCGAAACGTATCATCCTCTCTCACAGCCGTATCTTTGAAGATGAACAACGCGCTGCCGCCAAAGAAGCCTCTGCTGCTGCCGGAACTTCCGAAAAGAAACCGGCTAAAAAAGGTAGAAAAGAAAAAGCGGTAGAAGAAGAATTGGTGCAACCGGTAATGGAAAAAACCACTTTGGGCGACATTTCGGGATTGGCCGAATTGAAAGCGCAAATGGAAGCTAATAAATGATTGGAAAAATCATTCAATAGGAAAAAAGGCCATCTCATGAGATGGCCTTTTTTTTATCTACCGGAGCCAGCTATTTTGATTGCCTGGCGATAGTTTTTAGTCGGATAACCTTGGTGGTAATTTCTCATTTTTCCTTTTGCAAACCGGTTTAATTTCTGCGCGACCTCCACCAATTCGGGCAAACAATTGGGGTTGCGAGTAAAGGAAAACAATGTCTATTTTACGTTAAAAATGCCGATATTTTAAAAGCGAAATGTTAAACCTTTCAAACGTATCATTATTTTTCTAAAAATCAACAACTTGAAAATCAAAAGATATTTCCTCTGTTTTTTCTTTAATGATTTATTTTGTAAATTATTGACAAACACATTATTACACCCATATTTGTTGAAAAAATATCAAATAAAAAACAAGAATAAAAGCCTTTGATAGTATATTTTTAACTGTTTTTCCAATTTTGTAATTCCAAATATAATAAATATCTTTGTAAAAAAATTAATGAATGATTTATTAAAATGTTTTATAATTAACCTATAAAATAAAATATGATAATTAAAGCAAGAATACACATTTTTATCGGAATACAATATTAAATAAAAAATTAAACAACTTAATTAATTTATAAAACAATGACAAAGCAATTTTTATTATTCATTTTGTTGGGACTATTCATGATTTTAACCCCAACATTAGGTCAGGTAACAATCGGCGACATCAAAGCGACCGAAAGTTTTTCAATTCTTGAAATCGTGTCAAACGACAAGGGCGGCTTGCGTTTGCCGCAGATGACAACTCAAAAGCGTAATGATATTACCCCTGTCGCTAAGGGAAACAATCTTGCCAATGGGCTTGTTATTTACAACCTCGACACCAACTGCGTCGAGTATTGGAACGGCAGCAAATGGGTAAGCCTCTGCCTTGGCACGGCGAACATCAAACTGACCGGCAGCCCGTGTAACTACGACCCAACGGCATTGGCGCCTGCAGACGGCGTACAAGCCGACTGCGAATTTACTCCCACAGACGACCCCGCCTGCGTGTTGCAAGGACAGCAGGCGTATCAGGTGTATCTGACGGCCGGTTCGAGTTACACCACGCTGGCTATTGACGAACTTACTTCTGCGTTCTCGGTTAAGTTTCAGTCGAATATCAGTGCGAACAATCGTATCGCCGTTGTGCGCGTGGTGAACAATTGTTCGGGCGAGTTTCAGGATTTTCTCTTTACACAGGAGGGTGCGACTTGTCCCACAGGCGCAAATCCTTTTACGGTAAAGACTACCACCCAAAATCTTTGCGGTGATAACGGCGCGGCTATTGCATACGTCGAAAATCCGCAGAGCAGCATCGATTATCTTTGGGAATATGGCGGCGTGGTAGTGAATACCGGCAATCACATGGAAATTACCCGCGCGGGCAAATACACGGTTTATGCCGGATTGATGGGTTGCTCAACGCCGGCTCCCCAGGAAATTACCATCACCAAATCTGCCGGCAACAGCGCAAGCGCACCGGTTGTTACGGTTTCCAACTCGGGCATTCTTTGCAACGGTGGCAACGTTATTTTGACAGCATCAAACATACTATCCGGCCAGCAGGTGAAATGGTTTCACAATGGCGTATATAGCGGTCAAAGCGCCAATCCTCTCACCCTGAGCGGTGCTGCTGCTTCCGGTGAATGGTTTGCCATTCAACATTCCACAGGAGGCGACTGCGGTTCTTACGCAAGCAACACTGTTGTGCTGGCTGACCAGACTTCCTCAGGCACGGCTCTGGCAGTGCCGGTGGCTACTGTCAACGGCACGGCTTTGAGCGGTACTCCGACTGTGTGCAAGGGCGGTACGCTGGAATTGGCTGTTACCAATGCCACCGCATACCCTGTAGGCACTATCTACCAGTGGTTTGACAACGGCGTCAAAATTGCAGAAAGCACCAACCCTATTATCTATACGGTTGCTTCCAGCAAAAGTTCTATGGTGCTTTCCGTACAAGTGAACAACAATAGCGGCGGTTGCCCCAATACTGCAACAAGCAGTGCTATTGCTATAAGCTTTACCGCTCCCGCTCCTACCACCATCAACAACGGTGCAAGCACGGAAGCCATTTGCGGCGGCACACCTGCTACGTTGATGGCAACCAACTCGGCAGGCACTGATTATGAATGGTTCCGTAACGGAACGCCTATACCTTCCGCCCGGACTTCGTCCTATTCTGCCACGCAGCAAGGTGATTACACCGTTCGCTACCAGGACGTCAAAGGCTGCTGGAGCCTTGTTTCCAACAGCATTGAAGTGGTGCAAAGCGCTGCCATTTCCCTGAGCTGGCAAAGCGAACCGAAAGGAACGGCAATCATCGGCAATCAGGAAAGTTTCACTGTGCTTGCCTCGCCTGCACCGGACAGTTATACATGGACGAGCAGCGACCCGGCTGTGGCTACCGTAACGCCTATTGACGGAGGAAAATCAGTGTCGGTAAATTATCTTGCCGACGGCACATTTACCTTGAGAGTGGAAACGCGCAACAGTTGCGGTATGGTTTTTCTCGAAAAAAATATTAAGGTAGAACCGGGTTGCACCTCTATTACAAGTGTCAATCTTACGCCTTCAGGCACGGTGACCAAAAACCTTGATGAAACAGGTATGCCGAAAACATCGGGCGACGCCGGTACCGCCTTTACGGCTACGGCTACCAACGGTTCGTCCGCCACCAGTTACGAGTGGTTTGTGAACGGTGTAGAACAGACCGGTCAAACGACTCAGGCCTTTAATTACACCACGCCTGCGACGGCCGGCTCATATACGGTAACGGCGCGCGCCTACAACGCCTGTACCGGAACGCCGGGCAGCAGTAACGGCGCCCTGAGCGCGACTACCACCGTGAAGGTAAACAAAGAAGCGCCTGCCGATGTGAGCGGCAAGTACCGCATGAGCGGCAAAACCTGCTTCGATGTGAAACGCGGCAACGACAACAACACCTGTATGCCTCTTAATTCACGTACGGACAATTTTGCATCAACAAAATCGTTTGCTTACACATTCAGCAGCCCCACAGGCTCTACTTATAGCGACCTGACTTTTTCGCTAACGGACAACAACGCACTGGTAGCAAGCAGTGCTACGGCGAACAATGTGTTTACCGTAACTTTCCGCTCCGACATCAACGACGTGGCGGGGGGTACAGACAAAACCACCGCCAAAAAACTGACCATCATTGCCCGATACAAGGATAACAACGGCGCAGAAAAGCAAATAACGCTCGAAGTATCCGTTCAGGACTGCTCTTGCGGTTGTAGCGTAAAATCGACTCTTGCTGCCGGATGGCTTACTTTTATGTGCTATAATCTGGGTGTTCCCGAAACTACCAAAAATATGACGCTTGACGAGCAAATGGCATACCCCTCGCCTACATTCTCGTCGGGTGTAAGTGTAACCGACGCCACCGTTTACGGCGACCTTTATCAATGGGGACGTCAGGCAGACGGACATCAAATTCGCAGCAACCCACCGGTAAAAGGACCTTATAAAGGTGCTTTCGACAGCAACGGACAAGTACCGAGTACTGCCCCTGCCTATGGACATTTCATTACTAATAGTAGTGGTCAAGATTGGCGCGATATATCGAATAATAGCCTTTGGGGCGCTTCTAAAACGGGTGGCGACCCTTGTCCTGCCGGCTGGCGCGTGCCTACCAGGGGAGAGTGGGCAAGTATTATGAGCGGTGGTTCAACAGCCCTTACTATGAGCAATGGAAAAGCAAAAGGAACTTCAGGTAATACATGGACTTGGAAAAGCAGCACCGGAACGCGCGGTTATGCAATTTCGCCTGATGGCAATACTACTACGCTTTTCCTGCCTGCTGCAGGCGACCGCTACGGCAGCAACGACAACGGCACAATCGACATGGCTGGTACGTATGGCTACTACTGGACTTCGGGTTCCGGAAAATACAGAGAAACCTCGTATGTACTGGACCTATCCGGCACTAAAGTGACCATCGACAATTCCTTCGTCCGTTTGTATGGTTATAGCGTGAGATGTGTGGCGGAGTAGGGTGAATGCTCAAAATAGTATTTTAGTTACAAGACTTGCCAAGTTTTTGAAACTTGGTAAGTCTTGTAACTGTTTTTTTCTTTTGAAAAACTTTACAGTAATGAAAAACTTTTTATTGATACTGACATTCTTTGGGGCAATGGCGCAAGCTTCCTTTGCTCAAACGCTCAACCTCGACTTTCCGAAGTTAAGCGGCGATACTGCATGGATTTACTCCTTCGCGGGCAGCCGCGTGGATTCATTTAACGTTACGCTCAGCGATAAAGGCAAAGCCGGAATTGATTTTCCGAAAAAGAGCTATCGCGGTATGGCGTATCTTTATATTCCGCAAAAAGGCGGCGGCGAGTTCATCATTGCCGAGCCTGCGCTGCGCATCACCTGCCCCGAAGAACAGTTCAACGGCGATATGCTGCAATTTCCGCAGTCGGCAGAAAATGCTTACCTGCGCCGCATCTTCCAGCACCGCGCCTACTTGCTTTCGCAGCAAGAATGGCTGAAAGCAGGCGAAATGTATGTTGAAAACAGGGAAGACAAAGTTTTTTCAACTTCGCTCAATACCTTATTAAAGGAAAACGAAAAGGCAATCCGCCAACTTGACGACAGTGTAAGGACTTCGCCGCTCTACGCCGCACGGTTTATGGAACTTATGCTATTTATGCAGCGTCTCTACGGTTCAGTCCGGAACCCCGCCGATACCGCACAACAAAAAGTCTTGCAAAACGAAGTGCAATATAAATTAGACATCAACGCGCTTTATACGAGCGGCAATCTATGGACGGACGTGCATACCTATTATCCGGGCGTGTTTGTGGGCGCCAGCGGCGATTCCGTGCAGGAGGCTTACGCCGCTTCCATCGGCAAAACGATGATACGCCTGCAAGAACCTGTACTGACGGCTTTTCTTTCCACAGCAGTAACAACCTGCGAGCGTACCAACCGGCAAAAAGCAGGAGAAATGCTTTTGCAGCATTTTTTAATGACGTACCCCACTTTGTCGATTTCCGACCCGAAACTGAAACGTATCCTTGGCGCATACAGTATCAACACGGGCAGCCCTGCGCCGGCTCTTGCCGGCTTGGAAAAACCGTTGTCGCAAGCTGCTGTCCTGATTTTCTTCGACAGCAACTGTGACCACTGCCGCCATGAGTTGGATTGGCTCACCGAACATTTTGCCGAACTGACGGCAAAGGGCTATCGCATCATCAGTATTGCCGCCGACACAGAGGCAGACAACTATCGTCAGACGGCGGTTGTTTTCCCTTGGAATAAGGCAGACCGCTTGTGTGATTTCAAAGGTTTTGACGGCGCAAACTTCAAAAATTACGGCATCATCGGCACACCCACCATTTTCATTGTGGATAAAAACGGCGTGATAAGCGGAAAATATGCTAAAATGGATGAAGTCTTTGGGATGTGAAGTATATATCCATCATTTGTTTGGCAACCTTATTGGATGTTTTTCTTCTTTTGCAAAAAGGTTATTCCTTATTGGGAATAACCTTTTCTATTTCCGGAATAATATAAAGATCGACCTAATAATCAGTATTCTGCGGATCGAAATTCGTCCAACCCGCCGCCCAATCGTCGTTTTCGCCGGAGAAAGCGCCGATGTAAGTAACTTTTGAGAAGAATGTGTCGTTCAGAAACGAATCGGAAAAATCGGCGTTGCCTAAAAGCGGACTGCCCGCCAAAGGTCCGTAATTCGCATTCGCTTGTTTGCTGTTGGGTTGTTTCATTTTCAAATCGGAAATATTGTTATAAGATTTGTTGTTCAATCCCGGTTTGTTGAAATAATTGATCGATACATCGCCCGACCATTGTGCGGGGTCTTTCTTGTCGGCATCGGCACCCAATAATCCCATTCCCGCAAAATAAATGTTTTTGAGTTTCAATAAACCTTCTGCGGCAGCTTCTTGCGTATTTCCGCGACCGTCGTTCGACAACATCAATCCGAGAGGATAACCGGTCGCCACGGAATTGAAACAGTTGAGGCGCGAATTGCGGCGAATCTGCATAGCTGCTTGGAAAATGCCGGTGCGAATACCCGAAGATTCTCCCCATCCGTAACCGTCGATGTAGGATTTATTATTGATGAATGCCGGGTCTTGCCCCATCGGACCAATCAACGTTATGTTACTGAATACGGCTGAGGTAAAAGGCTCGGAAGTGGAGCCGCTCGCGTTGTTGTCGGATTCGAAGCTGTTGGAATTGGACTGGTCGGCCAATTTCGGATCGCGCACAGCCAAGAGGAATTGCAATTTGCCGGAAAAACCGTTGTCGGTATCGAAATCGTCGTCCCAGCCGTGGTAAGCGATCAAATGTTTGGCATTGACCGTACCGCCGAACCATTCAAATGAGTCGTCGCCCGAATAGGATACTTGCACGTGGTCGATGGTGGTGCCGCGGCCTACCGAACCCAAAGTCAATCCGTTGATTTCGCTATCCACAGCGTAGGGATAACCGCCGTATTCGATGCGGACGTATTGCAGAATGCCGGAATTGTCGTTGTCGTCGTTGCCGCCATGGTCGGCTTCAATACCGCCTTCGACGGTCATCGCAGTCAAGTTGTTTTTTGCTTTACCGCAAAGGATGATACCTCCCCAATCGGAAGCTTTGCGTCGTCCTTTGGGTTGCGCCGATGTGAAGACAATCGGTTCGGCGGGAGTGCCTTTCGCCATGATTTTTGCGCCTCGCATGATGATAAGCGAAGAACCTTGGGCGGCTTCCCGGCCGTCGTAACTTTGGTTGGCGCCTTTGATGATGGTTCCGGGTTCGATCGTCAAAATAGCGCCGTCTTCTACATAAATCCAACCCACCATAGTATAAACGCCTTTTTTTAGGGTGTGCGATTTTTTGATTTGGAACATTTTCATTCCGTTACCGATTTGCGTTTGATTGGGGCCGAAAAGAATTTGCTCGTCGTTGTTGTCACTTCCGGTAGAGGATTCGGGAGTGTTTTCACAAGCTGTCAGGAATACTACCAAACAGGTTAGCAGCACGAAACTGATGTTTTTGATTGCTTTCATTTTTTTAATAAATTAAAATTTCACGATGCAAAAGTAGGTGGGCGGTATTACAAAATGATAACAAATCTGATAAATTATAAAGAATTATTAAAAAAATTCAATAAATAATTGAATTCTAAAAAAATCTTTCATATCTTTGACTCGGAAACAATCTCATAATTAATAGTACGGGTTCTTGACGAATATAGCGCTATTTTATGGGATTTTTTATTTTTCCTTACAAGCGGGCGCACCAAGTATTTATTTCCTTGGCAACTCTTGGGATAAGAGGTTGCAAAGTTAATAAAAAGAATTGTTATTGGTCAATTTAAAAGGGGCGAAAATTACGAACTTGGTCATTCATTTTAAACTAGGGGACTTCTAAAAATTAATTCATTTTCAATCAAATAATTATGTGTATTTTTGTAGTGTATAAACAACCTATAAAAAAGTAGTAAGATGCAGTACAAAAGACGAGGACATATGGGATTATTTGACACGGATCACACAAAAGAAAAGTTGTCCCAAATAGGTAATCCCTTGGAAAGATTATCCAATGTGGTAGATTTTGAGATGTTTCGACCGGAATTGGAAGAGAACATGTTAAACCACAATAAGAAAAACAATGCAGGAGCTAAGCCTTTCGATGTGGTTATGATGTTCAAAATCATGTTGTTGGGTCGTTATTATAATTTGAGTGACGAACAGACCGAATATCAAATAGTTGACCGTATGAGTTTCAGGGATTTTCTTGGTTTGTCAAGTGGAGACAAAGTTCCGGATGCTCGCACGATATGGCTCTTCAAAGAAAATCTTACGCAAAAAGGAGTTGTAGAACAGTTGTTTGAGCAATTTTCCAACTATTTGGATTCATTGGGCTTGTTTATCAACGAAGGTCAAATGATAGATGCAAGTTTTGTCGAAGTACCCCGTCAACATAATCACGGAGAAGCAAACTCATAAAAACATATAAGGTTACCGATGCGTCCGTACATGATTCGCAGGCAACGGAAGATTTATTGGAAGACAGTGACAAGGGTCAAGCAGTGTATGCCGACAGCGCCTATTCAGGCAAACCCATAGCCGAAATATTGGATAGTAAAGGAATTGAAAATCAGATACATGAAAAAGGATACAGAAATAATCCATTAACGGATGAACAAAAAACGAACAATAATATCAAATCGAAGACACGAGTACGCGTGGAACATATTTTTGGATTTATTGAGCAAAACATGCACGATTTTTACATTCGCTCCATTGGTCTCAAACGAGCCACATCAATTATCGGGTTAATTAATCTGACATACAATATTTGTCGCTACGAACAAATTGTTCGGTTGCAACTTTTGCCGATAGGACAGTAATTATATGATAGATAGATTTTGCAAAAAATAGTACTAAAAAGCATGATTGGATAGAAAATTTTGAATAAATTTGCAATGATTATTTCAGTTGGGATTAATGGACTTCGTTTCATCCGGTATAGTCTACTCTTAAAAGAGTCGAACAATAACTCCGTGCGAGAAAAAAGTAATTTTTAGAAGTCCCCACTAAATAATTAAATTTATGAACTCAACACAAAAATTCTGTTTATTTACCGCTGTAACAGCAATTATACTTGTCGGTTGCGAGAAAAATGAACTGATAACCGATTTTGGAAAAGAAGAAATTCAACAAGCTTCTCAAATAGCGTTTACGGCAGAAGAACAAATGGTGCTATTGCAAATGCGAAATAAAGACAATAAAATCGGCATAGAAGAAGCCACTCAATTAGCCAATGAAGTGATTGGTTTTTTGGATGGTGAAACAGCCACCAAATCGGGCAAATCCCGGAGCATTGCATCAATTGTTGCTCTGCATGGCGAAAAAGAAAAAAGAGTTGCTACAAAATCAGGAGAAGATGGCCTATCGGTGGAACTGCCCGATACGCTTGCTTACCTTTTTAATTTCGCCGATAGCACGGGATATACAATTATTGCCGCAGATACCCGTATAGAAAGTCCAATACTGTGCTATACAGGTAACGGAACTTTGAAAGATTCGATAGACAATCCCGGAATGGCCATCTTTTTGGAAGGAGCTGGGTATTATATCGAGCGGTCGATAATAGAAGCGGAGCAAAGGCGCGACTCTTTGATTGCGGATATTCTTGCCAAGATAGAAGAAACAGGGGTAAAGGATACGGTTTATGTAGATGAAAGTGAGGGAGCGACAAAAGTAGGAATCACACAGGCTACACTCACTGAAGATATGGAAACGCACATAACATACTCGTATGGGCCTTGGACGGTGGCTTCGCGAGTGGGGCCGTTACTCCCTGTTGAATGGTCGCAAGGCTATCCTTTTAATGAACTGGTAAAATATAAAGGATGTACAAGCGGCTCTGCACCTGCAGGGTGTGTGGCAACTGCCACTGCGCAAATTATGGCTTACTGGTCGTTCCCTTCAAACATAGATGGATACAATATGAATTGGTCGATAATGAATAGTTACACGGCAAGGCCCGGCGCTTATGATAATGTAAGGGGTAAATTACGAAGCCCTCTATCATCAGAAGACAGTTCTCTTAATGCCAATCAGACTTTATTTAAACAAAACGTATCAAGGTTGATGGAACGGATTGGGTACCACGTTAGTATGAACTACGGATGCAAAGGAAGCGGCGCAACAACGAGTGATGCTGTTGAATTTTTGCGAAGTTTAGGATTTACCTATGGAGTATCGGGATACTTTAATGAACATTGGGAACTTGGATTGGATTATAATTCAAATGATGTACTTAATTCGCTTAATCATGCATGGCCTGTGATAGCAGACGGGTTCTCTCAACAAAATAATTACAGTATATTATGGGGACTTATCACTTGGGAAACTTATGAAAAAGGACATGCATGGGTAATAGACGGTTATTTAAGAAGGTCAAGACAGGTTACTGTAACAGTTACAACAACAACTTCAGCGCGTCCTTCTCCTTTGACGAAAGCAGTTCCTAATACAAGATTAGCGCTGATTACTACCAGTACTACAAGTACCTATACCGAGTATTCTCCCTATTTTTTACACAACAATTGGGGATGGCAGGGGTCTGATAATGGTTTTTATGTAGCAGGAACTTTTGATTCAAATCATGGGGAAGACTTTGCATCCGGTACAAAATCAGGGGAAGATAATAACTATCAATTTCACAATGAAATTTACCCTAACATCTACCATTAATTTTTCAACAAATATGAAAAAGATATTTTTATTAACAACAATGGTACTATGGTTCTATTCTTGTAAACATGACATTTGTGAGGAAATATATCCACAAGGATTTTCGGCCACAGAGTTTTTGCTTAACGCCGAAAGATGCGATACGATAATTACATCGCAAAGAGATGAATGGTCTTTAGATGCCGGCACTATGATTGATGGTAAATATGTTGATTTTTACCGTTGTGATGAAGTTTTTCATAATGGTTATTATGGTATAGACAAAAAACCGGGAGTTTGTTCCGATAGTCTTTTTACTGTTAAATATGATATTTTAAAAAAATATATTGAAGTAGTACAAATTGATGGTGCATGGTTTCGGATTACAAAGGAAAATCCAAAATTAATTAGCATTGCCATTAAACCTAATTTGACGGGAACGACTCGTCAATTTGAGTTACTTGTTAATGATAAATTAGGTACAAGTATCACTATTACCCAATCGGCGGAATAATCATTTATCGGGATGGGAAATTCCGGTTTCCCATCTTTAAAAAATATGATACAGAAAATCACAATTTTACTTTTGTGTATATGCTTTCTTTCGTGTGAAAATCACAACGAAATAGAAATCGCTACAACTCCGGCAAGCCGCACCGTCCTTGTATATATGGCTGCTGAAAACAATCTTTATAAAAATGCCAAACAAGATATTGCCGAAATGCAAGTTTATTCTGCACAAATAAACGGAAATTTATTGGTGTATTTAGATGCTCCATCCGCTTCATTAGATTCCCTGCCCCAATTATTGAAAATAGAGAATGGGAAAATTATTCCTGTCAAAAAATACGAACGGCATAACTCTGCTTCAGGAATTATACTTCAATCAATTATCAATGATGCAGTTGCAATGTTTCCGGCGACCGAATACGGACTTGTATTGTGGTCGCACGGAACAGGATGGCTACCCGAAGGCGTTTTTGACGATTTAAAAACGCAGCTTCTTCAAAACTGCGTTCATTCGGTTTGGACAATAAAAAAGAAATGAGTTTGATTGAATTGGAACAGTCCCTTCCCATCCGTTTTGAATTTATTATTTTCGACGCTTGCTTGATGGGAGGAATAGAAGTTGCATATCAGTTAAGGAAAAAAGCAAATTATATAGTAGTCTCCCCCACCGAAACATTGGTTGCCGGTTTTCCCTATACTCAAACTATTCCATTGTTATTTACACAAACTATTAATTATCTTGGAATTGCAAAAACATTTACCGATTATTATGAAAATCAGACAAAAGATTATCTAAAATCAGCCGCATTAACGGTAATTAACACGGAAAAACTTGAAACTTTCGCAAATTTATTATACCAATCAATTGAAAATAAAATAATTACAATATCAGATAATGCATATAATCTTTTAGCATACGAATTTTCCAATCCCATTATTTATTACGATTTCTTTAATTTTCTACAACAAACCATTGATGATAAAAACCGTTTAAATCAACTTACCCGACTCTATTCCGAAATTGTTATATCTTATGAACATACAAATTTCTTTCTCAATGATTTAGTGCTAACCGGCACTACCGCTCTTAATTTTTTTGTCTTTCCTTTCTATGAGGATAATTTACTTCAGGCATATATGCAAACAGACTGGTATGTTGATACTAATTTTATTTCGTGCAGAGTAAAATAGTGCAAAAATTACAAATTAACCTTGACCGTTACCGAAAAATTCCGCCCCGGCCTAAATTGTTTCGTCGTTTGCTCCCGCTTTTGAAGCACGCCATTATCGTCCGTAAATTCGGGAAATTGTTTATAAACAACCGGTTGCGCCAATAAATCACGGATGCCCGCATTGATTTCTACCCGTTTGCCGAGTTTGTAACCGAGCGATAAATCAATCGTATGACGCGCCATTTCGTACATGTCGGGTACATTGTTGTCGATTTGGGAACTACCCGCCGCCCGGCCGATACCGACAATCCGCTTGCCGATCGTGTTGTACATCAATCCGGCGTTCCACTTTTCGGATTGATAAAAAAGGCCGGTATTGACTAAATACGGCGATTGCCCTTGCATGGGACGGTCGTGTTCGATGCTGTTGGCGCCGAATACCACTTTGCTGTCGATTAACGAGCCGTTGAACGTCAAGGACAAATCGGGCAAACCGATAAA
This sequence comes from Bacteroidia bacterium, assembly GCA_025999115.1. The sequence continues at coordinate 16,661 of BNWW01000020.1, read as the reverse complement.
ATCCAGACTTTTCTTCACATCCAATTCCAAACCGTAATTGTTGGCTTTTTCGGCATTCGTAAACGTAAAAGTGTAAGTTCCGCCGGCATCAATATACGTCCATTCAATTGGGTTGATGAATTGTTTGTAAAATAACGCCAACGAAATTAATTCGCCCGCCGAAGGATAAAATTCGTAACGAACATCAAAATTTTGAATATAAGCCGGTTTCAAATCCTTGTTTCCACGCACATAACTGAACAAATCGAAATCGTAGTAAGTCGAGGCCGATACTTCACGAAACTCTTGCCGGTTGATGGATTTTCCGTAAGCCATCCGCAACAAATGTTCCTTGTTGAAATTATAACTTGCGTTCACGGAAGGGAAAAAATCCGATTGGCGGTATTCGTTGGTTTCTTTTTCGCCGGAAGCAATCGTCGTGTAATTGGTCAGCGCCATACTGTTATTTTCGTAACGGAGGCCGGCATAGATATTCAGTTTTTGTACCGGAATATTAATGCCCACATATCCACTGCCTTGCCAGCCGCGACCGGTGTAATCGTTGGATCGATCGCTGTCGTCGTAGATGTACATCTTATCGGCTCCAAAATATTCGGCTTGCATGATTTCGGAAGGCACATCAAGATACGGAAAATTTTCAGGTAAATTCTGCTTGCGAAGCCGGTACATGAAGTAGCGGGTCTTGTAATCGCGGGTGCGGGCTTCGGCATAAATACCGGCATTGAGGGTTGGGGTAAACGTTCCGAAATCGAAATCGCGATGGTAATTCGCCGCCAAAGAATACATATTTTCATCCAAACGGTTGAAATCACGAATAATATCATTGTGGTCGATGTAAAACTGACCCTTGTAGCGCGGATCGGCCAATTCTTCTTCCCGTTCAATTTGGCGGCGGTCGGGTTGATTTTTGTTGGCGTAGGCGTAACCGGCCGTCCAGTCGAGTCTATCGTTGGAAGAAAACGTATGATTTCCGCTCAATTGTCCCGAATAACTTCCGCGACTGTTGTAGAAATATTCGTCTTTTTGCTGTAAATATTCTGCGCTCACATTGCGCCAACCTTCGCGATGCGTATAACGGTCGCGTCCCATTTGATTGAACATATTCCGAAATTCCAGGCGATGGTCGTTGTTCATCCACGTCAAATTGAGTAACCCGCCGGTTTTTGCCGTTGTAGTATATTGATTATCGGTATAATAGTATAAACAGACCGGCGTATCTTCGCTTTTGTTATATACTCCGAAACGGGCATTGGTCATATCGGAAGAAGTGGCGCTGGTATAACTGTAATTCAAGGCGGCGACCAAACCTAACTGGCTCGTTTCCAATTTTTTATACCGATTAAACATCCAGGTAAAACGTTGGTCGGGAACCGGTTTCCGTGTATGAATCTGCCAATCGTTATTGAAGCCGTTGCGGGTAACAGCGGTTACCAAATCGGCGTTTTGGTTGTCCATCCGTTGAGCGGGGACATTGCTTTTGATGCCGCGAAATCCGTTGTCGAAGCCCAGAAAATCGGTCGGACTGCCGGCGGCGTATTCAAAATCGCGGAAATGCGTTGTTGAATTGAAATTCATGCCGTAACTGATTTGCGTAGTGTTTTCGGTAGGCATATTTTTCGTGGCCACTTTCACAAAACCGCCGGTAAAATCAGCCGGGAGTTCGGGCGTGGGTGATTTCACAATTAAAATATTTTCGATTTGTCCTCCGGGAATCATATCGAATGAAAACGAACGGGTATCGGCTTCGGAACTCGGCGCCGCGTTGTTGTTAATCCACGCATTGTTGTAGCGTTGCGCCAAACCGCGGGTAATAATGAAGCGGTTGTCGATAATGGAAATGCCGGGAATGCGTTTCATCACTTCCGAAGCGTCGCGGTCTTGCGTGCGTGTAATTTGTTGCGACGAAACGCCGCTGACCACATTCAGCGAAGCTTTTTGCGTTTGTAGCATACTTATTTCGGTATTTGTTTTGCGAACGCCCACGACCGACACTTCGTTCAGAACATTGGTCGCTTCCGTCATCGGCACGTTGATTTCGACGGTTTGTCCGGCCTGCACTTCCACTCCGATTTCTTCCGTTTGATACGAGAGATACGAAACTTTGATTTTTTGTTTTGCGGCCGGCAGACCGGAAATAAAAAACCGTCCGTCGATGTCGGTAACAGCACCGAATGGGGTATTTTCGATTAAAACGCTGGCGCCGATAATGCTTTCTCCGCTTTTCTTATCGGAGATAATTCCGGCAAGATTTCCGGTCTGTGCGTTAAGGTTCGTAATAGCAATTCCTAAAATAAATCCTAAAAACAATCTTTTTGCCATAAATCAATTTTATTTTTTAATTCCGGCACAAAGGAACGACGATGATATGAAGAAACAATGACGAAAGCGCAAAGAAATTTTAAAACCTGTATTTAATGACCGGTCATTGAATTACTTATTGTTGAGCGTAAGCGGTGTCCAATCGTCCGTTCGGAAAGGCGAAGCGGGAAATCCGTCCGTGTTATACAGAAAAGATTATGGACATGAATAGATTATCGGAAACGAGCGTAGAGTAATTTCCGCACAAACGCCGGCCATTTCTTCCTCTCCGGCATCCGATTTTCGGGAAACCGCCACAAAAACCATTTTTCATCATAAACGAGCGATTGGCCGCACTCCAAGCGGGTGTAGGCGCCATGATTTTCCAATTCCAAATAAGAAGCGTCGGGAGATAGGAAAATTTCGACTTCGCCTTGCAATACAGGCAAATCTTCTATTTTAGTTCGCGGGAACGTTTTGACAAACAATAGATTACGATATTGATGCGCCAACCAGCCTTCCGAAGTTTGAGCGAATAATTTTTGTCCGCGGCGGGTGGAATCGTTGGCGTAATCATACCATAAAATGCCGTCGCTTTCCGAAAGATGTTCCAAACCGGATTCCAAGTCCGGTAAGTTTTTGGTTTTCAAGGGGAAAAAGGATACGCCACCCCGTACACGCGACACTTCCCAAGCAGCTACCGAACGAGCGGAATCGCTGATATTTTCGATGATATAACGGATTTGAACGGCTGTATCGCGTTCCGAAATCGAAAATTCTTTGATGAAACGCACACCTATGAGCGAATCACCGGCGCTGACCAATCGAAGCGTATTCCGTTTAATTTCAGCGTGATAAGGTGTTTTATCCAAAACGGGCGACGGCGGCCAATAATCGCGTTGCGGCGAAATCCACAAAACGGCGCCGTAATAATTCGATTTTCCGTCATCGGGCAATAAAATTTCTTCTCCGCCGCGTTGAAAGGAAACGATTCGTCCGCCTTTTTCGGCCGAAATGCTCATCGTTAAATCGCCCTTCGACAAGGTATATAACGAATCACGACGACCGATTCGGGAAGTCGAACAAGAAACGAAAGCAACCAACAATAATAAGAGCGGAAAACGTTTCATATTCCATAAAAAAGGCTGCCGAAGTGATTCCGACAGCCACATTCATACTTTTTTTGTAAAAACGATTATGCTTCGATGATCGCGCCGGAAGGACATACATCGACACAAGTGCCGCAATCAATACATTTTCCGGGATCAATTTTGTAGATATCGCCCTCGGAGATAGCTCCTTCCGGACATTCATCAATACAAGTTCCACAAGCAATACAATCGTCTGTAATAACGTGAGCCATTTTTTTTTCGTTTAAAAGTTAATTTTGAGTGCAAAGATAAAACAAGAAACAGAAAAATCAATGAATTTTGGCGTTTGAGGGGTTATTTAAATTGATTCAAAATAAATAATTTTTCGATTGTTCGTGTTTGATTATCAAAAAAAATCCGCACAGGAATCCAAGAAACAGTCCGCAATAAACCAAAGGATTATTGGGCAAAATTGTTTCGGCCCACTTATTCCAATTTATGGAAAAACCGATGATTAATGAAAATATGCTGAAAATCAAGGCATAAACCCACGCGAAAGAGTTTTGTTTTTCCGGCAGATTTCGCATGACATGCACCGAAAAATAGCCATTATCCATCTCTTTTTTACTCGCTTGAAAGAGCGCTTTCAATTCTTTATCGTCGAATTTCTTTTCCATATTGCTGTTTCATTTTTTGTCTTGCTCTGAATAACAGCGATTTAACGCTGTTCACGGAAATATTCATGACTTTCGCTATTTTTTTAATTTCAAAATCTTCCATATAAAAAAGTAAAACCACCGCTTTTTCGTCGGGTTTCAAATTTTTGATAAGATATTCAACATCAATGTCTTTCGTTGAGTTTTGTTGGTCTTCAAGCTCAAAATTCATCCGGTCAATATTTTCGGTTTCGTGGGCTGTTTCTTTGCGATAATTGTCGTAAAACACATTGTAGGCAATTCGTGTCAGCCAAGTGGAAAAATGGGAAACGGCTTGAAATTGACCGAGATTCAGGTAAGCTTTGATAAAAGTTTCTTGCGCCAAATCGTCGGCCAACATCGTATCGCCTTGCGTCAAATGCAATAAAAAACGGCGGACAAAAGATTGGTACTTGATGGTCAAATGGTCGAACGCCCTTTTATCGTCAAGCGACAACACTTTGCTAATCAGTGCAATATCTTCTGATTTGCTCATTTCCCGAAATTATTCTCCGGTATTTTCATGTTTTTCTTGCGCGCGCCGCAAAAAACCGATAATCAGCCATGCAGCTCCAAATGCCGTGAAAAATGCGCTGATAAACATAAAGCCGAAAGCTTCGTCGTCGCCAAAACCGCTCCTTCTTTGATAAATAAAAACCGCCCAAAAAGCCGTCGAAAGCGCTAAAAAAATAATTGCGTTTTTGAAGTAAGCGAACGACTTTTTCTCTGATTTTTCCTTCGGGGCAAAGAGATTTTCAGGGATAGTTTGCCCTTTTTCAATGGCTTTTTCTATCAAATCATACCTGCTTTTTTTCTCGTTTGCAATGTATTTGAACACAATCCAAACGACCAGCACTACTGCTGCAAAGAATCCGAACGGAATCAACATTGTTATACTACCTGCTACATCCATAAATTGAAAAAATTAAAAATGAATACTTATTTTTTCATTAGACGTAACGAAGGGTGCGAAAGGTTGCAAAATTTTAAAACAAAGTTGATAATTGTCCACTGATTTGCAAAAGCGATATTTCGCCCAACTTCGTATTAAATTGGGCTTGCAAAAGACGTTCTTCGGCCTCGAGCATACCGTTTTGAGCTTCGCGTAATTCGATACCCGACAAATCGCCCAAACGATAACGTTCCATCGCAATTTCGTAATTTTCGCGGGCGGTTTCGAGATTTTCATGTTCCAAGTTTTTGAGTTTCAGGTTGTTGGTATAAATCAGCCATAAATTGGCCAAATCGGCTTTGAGCGATAGTTCCAATTTGTGTTGCGTCCATTCTTGGTTTTGGATGGCTATTTTGGCATTTTTTTGTTCGCGGCGGCGATTGAGGCCGTCAAACAGGTTGTAGCCCAAAGTCAGGCCGTAATTCAAGCCTAAATTGTTTCTTTTTGCAATATCGGAATTGTCCGTATCGTATAAATTCTGGGTGTAACCGTAGCCGGCGTTAAGTTTTAAATAGGGAAAATTACGCGAATGAATGGCTTTTAAGTCCAATTGACTCAACGATTTATTTTTTTCGGCCAATAATAATTGCGTATTGGATGCCAAAATCTTTTCCCACAAGGTGTTTTGATCGGACAGAGCGTTGGCCACGATGGCGGTATCGCCGGGCAACCATTGTTGCGACACATCTTCCTGCGCCATCAATTGATTCAGAATAATGAGGGATGAATTAACCGCCTCATTCTGTTTGATTAAGCTCGAACTGTCGGCGTTGAAATCGACGGCCGCCTGTTGTAAATCCAACCGCGACATCGAACCGATATTGTAGCGCGCTTCCACGATCCGCAAGCGTTCGCGCGAAAGTGAAACGGCGTATTTCAGGTTTTTTAAGCGCAGATTTTGGCGCACGTAATTATAGTATTCGGCTGTGAGATTGGCGATTAAGTTTTCAATGGCTATACGGGTTTGGATTTCGCCCATTTGTTGAAATTGTTTCAAGCGTTCGTATTCGGTTTGGATGTGGAAGCCGTCGAAAATCGTCCAATTTAAATTTAATCCGATGTTGGCGCCTTGATTCAGGATATTGGCGTAGGATTGCTTGGTTTGGCCGGCCAATTCTTGGTTGATATTAGCTAATGAGCCGTTGTAACCGGCGTTTAGATCTACGGTCGGCAACATTCCGGCATTACCCCAAGTAGCGTTATTATCCGAAATTTGTTGTTCGTTTCGTACGATGCGGATGTCGTAATTGCGTTCCAACCCGGTTTGCAGCACTTGCTGGAGGGGATAAGTCGATTGGGAAAATGCTAAAACCGGCCAAACGAGGAGGGTAAGCAAAGAAATAGGAAGATGAATGTGCATGAGAAAATTCAGTAATTTCGTGCAAATGTATGAAAATGTTCCGAAAAACCCCCCATTTTCAGCTAAATCTTGGAAAAAATGAAAATTCGCTCTATCTTTGTCGCATGAGTCAAAATTTATATATTGTAGCAGGATGCAACGGCGCGGGAAAGAAGTGATTGAACGGCAATATCTAAACGGCGTCCGGAATTTGTTTGATATTTATTTGCCGATAACGGTTTCTCAACGGAGGCAACGGACAACAGAAAGCGGACGGTAACAGTTCATTGAATCATAAATAAATACAATAACAATGCAGGAATCAACAAAATCCATCCATTTCCCATCCGAATGGCAACCACAAAGCGCAATTCTGCTCACTTGGCCGCACACACAAACCGATTGGGCGCCGGTATTAAACGAGGTAATTCCTTGTTTTATTGCGATCGCAAAAGCGGTTATCTCCCGTGAAAAATTGATTATCGTTTGTCATTCCATCGATGAAGTCAAAAAAGAATTGGGACCAGTGGATTTTTCCCAAATCATTTTCCGCGAAATTCCCTCGAACGATACCTGGGCGCGCGATTATGGGCCAATTTCGGTCATTGCCAACGGAAAACCTTGTTTGCTGGATTTTACGTTCAACGGTTGGGGATTGAAATTCCCGGCCAACTACGACAATCAAATCACGAAACGCTTGTTTGAAAGCGGCGTTTTCAGTTCCGATGTGCTGCTTAAAAATATGCAATTCATGGTCTTGGAAGGCGGAAGCATCGAAAGCAACGGCGAAGGAACGATTCTGACCACTGCGCAATGTTTGTTATCGGCCAACCGAAATTCCTATAAAAGTCAATCTGAAATCGACGATTTTTTAAAATTTATTTTTGAGGCGGAGCAAGTTTTGTGGCTTCACAACGGCTATTTGGCCGGCGACGATACCGATAGCCACATCGATACCTTGGCGCGTTTTTGCGATGCCGAAACCATCGCCTACGTGCAATGCACCGACACGAGCGACGAACATTACGAAGCCTTGTCGGCCATGGAATCCGAACTAAAAACATTCCGAACTTTATCGGGAAACCCCTATCGCCTGATTCCGCTTCCGATGGCAAAGCCTGTTTATGATAATGGCGACCGTTTGCCCGCCACTTATGCCAACTTCCTGATTATCAACGAAGCAATATTAATGCCTATTTATAATTCGCCGGTAGATGCCATCGCAAAATCGGCTTTGCAAACGGCTTTTCCCAATCACGAAATCATCGAAATCAATTGTTTGCCTTTGATTAAACAACACGGGAGTTTGCATTGTGTAACGATGCAGGCGCCTGAAAATTTTGTATAAACATGGAAAACGATACACTTAAAATCGGCCTAATCCAACAAGCCAACAGCGCAGACAAGTCGCAAAACATCGAAAAACTAATCGCCAACATCCGCGATTGCGCCGCAAAAGGCGCCCGATTGGTCATTTTGCAAGAACTACACAACAGATTATACTTCTGCCAAACGGAAAATACGCAACTGTTTGATTGGGCGGAACCGATTCCCGGCCCTTCTACCAAAATATTCGGCCGCATAGCGCAAGAATTACAGATCGTTTTGGTTTTGTCGCTGTTTGAAAAACGCGCCGCCGGATTGTATCACAATACCGCCGTAGTCATCGAATCCGATGGGACAATCGCCGGCAAATACCGCAAAATGCATATCCCCGACGATCCGGCTTATTACGAAAAATTTTATTTTACGCCCGGCGATTTGGGTTTTCAACCAATTCAAACATCGGCCGGAAAATTGGGCGTGTTGGTCTGCTGGGATCAATGGTATCCCGAAGCTGCCCGTTTGATGACCTTGGCCGGCGCCGAAATACTGATTTATCCCACGGCAATCGGATGGGAATCAAGCGATACTGAAATCGAAAAACAACGGCAACGGGAAGCGTGGATAACCGTTCAACGCGGTCATGCCGTGGCCAACGGATTGCCTCTCATCGCGGTCAATCGCGTAGGACATGAAGTCGATCCGTCTAATCAAACGGATGGAATCCAATTTTGGGGCAGCAGTTTCGTGGCCGGTCCGCAAGGCGAAATATTAGTGCAATTGCCCGATAATCAGGAAGAAAACCAAGTGATAAAACTGAATCTAAAACGTTCGGAAGAAGTGCGCCGTTGGTGGCCGTTCCTGCGCGACCGCCGCATTGATGCTTACAGCGGCATAACGCAACGTTTTTTGGATAATCCCGAAGAAAAATGATTTTGATTGCCGACAGTGGTTCCACCAAGACAAAATGGGCGAAAATCGACTCCAATTCGAGTGTTGAAACGTGCATAACCGGCGGCTTAAATCCGTTTTTTACGGATGAAAACGCATTTTGGCATATTTTGGAATGCGATTTTTCTCTTTCAAAAACAGACATCGAAACCGTTTATTTTTATGGAGCGGGTTGTATTCCGGAGAAAAAACCGGAAGTAAAAAAATGTTTATCCGTTTATTTTCAAACAAATAAGATAGAAATTGAATCCGATTTAACGGCGGCGGCTCGTAGTTTGTGCGGCCGGCAAGCGGGAATCGTCGGCATTTTAGGCACCGGCTCCAATTCGGGTTATTACGACGGAACTAAAATCGCCGAACAAGTTCCCGCCTTGGGTTACGTTTTGGGCGATGAAGGCAGCGGCGCCGCATTAGGAAAACAATTGTTGTCCGATATTTTTAAAAAGCAATTGCCGGAAAATATTCGCATCGCTTTCCTTCAGCAATATGCTTTGAGTCCATCGGATGTGATCGAAAAAGTCTATCGACAACCATATCCGAACCGTTTCTTGGCGCAATTCACGCCCTTTATCGTGGAACATCTTTCGGAACCGGCGATGGAGACTTTGGTCGATAAGTGTTTATCGAATTTTGTACAACGAAATCTTTTGCAATACACTTACATACAGCAACTTCCGGTGCATTTTACCGGCAGTGTCGCTTATTATTTAAAAAACCGTTTGGAGAAAGTATTACACGATTTCGGTTTGCAATCAAGAAAAGTAACTTCCGAACCGATGGAAGGACTAATTCATTATCATACAATAAATTACAAATGATTACTATCACCGAATCGGAATCCCGTTTCGCCCATTTAGACCAAATGTCGGTGCATGAATTGCTGACGGGAATGAATCAAGAAGACAAAACCGTTCCTTTGGCCGTCGAACAAGCGATTCCGCAATTGGAAACCTTGGTGGAAGCCGTTTTTGCGCGCATGAAAAACGGCGGACGATTGTTCTATATCGGTGCCGGCACCAGTGGCCGTTTGGGCGTGTTGGACGCTTCGGAACTCCCGCCCACCTTCGGCGTAGAGCCGCATTGGGTTACCGGATTGATTGCCGGCGGCGACGGAGCCTTGCGCAAAGCCGTAGAAGGCGCCGAAGACAATCCCGGTTTGGCGTGGCTGGATTTGACAGCTCAAAATATTACTTCAAACGATTCCGTCATTGGCATTGCCGCTTCCGGCACAACGCCTTACGTGATTGGCGGCGTAAAAAAAGCCCGTGATTTCGACTGTTTGACAGGCTGTATTGTTTGCAATACGCAATCGCCTTTGGCACAGTCGGTTGATTTTCCGGTTGAAATAATAGTCGGTCCCGAATTTATAACCGGCAGTACGCGAATGAAATCCGGAACAGCGCAAAAATTAGCGCTCAACATGATTTCTACCTCCCTCATGATTCGCTTGGGACGAGTGAAAGGCAATAAAATGATAAATATGCAACTCACTAATAATAAACTGATTAATCGTGGAGTTCGGATGATTATGGAGGAATTAGGTCTTTCGGAATCCGAGGCGCGCAAACAATTGTTACAAGCCGGTTCTGTAAAAAACGTCTTAAAACAATTTGCAATATTAATTTTTTCATTCTTAGAAACTGTTACTTAATATCTACATGATTATTTTTTGCCATTTTTTTGAATCGATGATTTGGAATAGAACTCTTGTCTGTGGTTGGGTCTGCATAAGGATTGTCTGTGCCATACCAAGTATAACCCGGATTAAGACCCGCAGCATTCAACGCTTCGGAAGCAGCATCTACACAATTATCATAAAGCAAACTATACCATCTTTTAGATGCTTTATCGGCAGCATCTATAGCTTTTTTATCTTGTTCTGGTGTTGTGGTTAATCTAATGCGTTGGATATAGGGTTTTCCTCTATTCTGTGCATATTTTGATTTGTTGAATGCCTCTTCATTTTGGATATTCTCGGATCAGCAGCAAAACCATGTGTTTATGAAAGGCGCATAGCGCCAACATCTTTGTAGCCGTGTGCGTAAGCGCACGGTAATAAGGGCATAAACAAATCCATAGCAGCGTAGCTGCGACACTTTTATTCGAAGAATTCAAACAAATATTTGGGGTCGTATTCAATCTTTGCTTTTTTCAACATATTCAGATATTCCATAACCATCTTGCCATGCAAAGAAATGATTGCTTTCTAAATTTTTATGATAGACTCGAGATGAATTTGCTTTGATTTTATTTACTAATTCCGATACGGAAATAGATGGATGTAAACCGACTAATATATGCGTGTGGTCAGGATTGCAATATTATAATATCGCAAAATATGTCGCAGCTACGCTGCTATGGATTTGTTTATGCCCTTATTACCGTGCGCTTACGCACACGGCTACAAAGATGTTGGCGCTATGCGCCTTTTCGCACAAACACATGGTTTTGCCGGTGATCCGCGAAACCCCCGTTCTCCGTAGTGTAACGCACTGCACTGTTCGGCGGAAGCTCCGCTTCCGTTGTCCTAAAATTAAAGTTTCTGCTTGGAAAACTTGATAATTGTGCATATTTTGATATTTTTCTATTTTATATTAGGACGTACAAACCTGTGTTTTGTTGTCAGCCAGAGGCCGACTTTTAACACGACAAAGGCCAGAGCCTTTGCCGAACGCATTCAATTGGTTTTCAACATACTACGGCGAACCAAGGCTTTGGTTTTATTCATTTTGCAAAGCAAAATCTGAAGTCTCTATCTCTGTAAGATTTTCAAGCCTGATATTAGTGAGCTTGTTTTTCTTCAATACTTCGGCTGCTCTGCTCGTTATGATTGTTCCAAAGTATTTTTCTGGTAGAAAAAAATCGCTGCCGTCCCACTTATCCAAACCAATGTGTAAGCCTTTGTAGTACTTGCCCAACGGTGCATTGGGTACAAGCCTTTTTTCTATGATTTCCGATTTGCTGTAATCTATCTTGCCACACCTGCCCGTAATTGATAAACCGTGATAGCCTTGTATTTCCTGACCTTTCTTGTCTAACACTTTTACTGCAAAGGTTTTCCAACCTGTCAAAGCATTTTCTTCTAAGACTGCTTTCATCTTATCAGATATGAGAAAAAGTACTGCGTGCCCTGTTCTTATTATATCATCTAACCTTTTTCCATAAGCTTGCTTAAAAATTACAGGAAATTTTATATCAATATAATCACCCATTAAAAGTCGTATTACATCATCAAAGCCATTATCATCTTCTTTAAAATTCAATCCAACAGGATGAGCTTGCAGAGTTGCCCCCGAAAGTTTTTCACTAAGTATATAAAACTTTGAAATATCCATTTTATCCATTTGTTTAAAATCCTACGGGAATACCGTATTGTTGCATTAATTGTCGTCCTTTATCCAATATTTGAGATTGAGAAGGGTTTGTTCTAAAAAAACTTTCCCACGCAGCATTATATGACTTGGCATTTTTTAAGTGGCTTGAAGTTTCCCACCACGCCCCCCGTTCTCCGTAGTGTAACGCACTGCACTGTTCGGCGGAAGCTCCGCTTCCGTTGTCCTAAAATCAAAGTTTCTGCTTGGAAAACTTGATAATTGTGCATATTTTGACATTTTTCTATTTCTATTAGAACGTACAAAATTTCGTTTTGTTGCAAACGTGGACGTTTGCTTTTAGAGCGACGTAGCTGGAAGCTACGCCGAACGCATTCACTTGATTTTCAACACGTTATGCCGAACAGAGGTAAACTACAGGAAATTTTAAGTGTTACACTATAATAAAACATCCCGCTGACCAAATTAATTGACCAACGGGGCAACAACACACCCGACTGCAAAATAAAGAAAGGCGCAAATTCAAAGGAACTTGCGCCTGACTGTGCGGATTTCGGATTATTCAATGGTTGAGAAAAACTAAATACAAACTTGTTCAAACTATTTGCCAATCGGTTTTATTACTGTATAAGATACATCTTCTCTGTTTTTTAAGGACACTCTTTCGGTAGCACCCCAGAAATCAACAGAAATGCCCGTATATAGAGGTTTAAGCAAATAACTTCCATTTCCTTTATGGACATAATATGCAGTATCACTAAACAGTACTGTTTTAATTTGATATTCAATAACATGCGTATCCCTTATACTATTGTTTCGTGAATAGATTACGGTTTTATCCTTGACATCAAAAAAGAAATTTGTATAATAATTATCTCCTTTACGAACAATAACATAATTTAAACTATCGGAAAATTTGTTTATTTTTTTGTCAGAAAATGCAATGATTGCTGTTTCTCTTGAATGAAATGTCTTAATATACATATTGACTTCTTCAATGTAATATTGGTTTTTTATGAATACAACTCTTACGTACCCAATAGTAAATACCACAATCGGAAGCCAAAGCCAAGACCAAGAAACAGCTTTAACTTTTCTATGGTAATTTTTATTACCGGTTTTATAATCGCCCTCCTTTGTCGCTTCTGCATGTTTTATTGCCACTTCTTCAAAAAGATTAAGCGCCGCTGATATATCTTTAATCTTTGTCATGGTACCCATCCAAATTGTTTTAATATTTTTATTTCGTAATCATACTGCGCCTGATAAGTTTGAGTATTAATACTTTAATGTCAAATTATCATAACTTCAGATTGCCTTTTTCCCATTCTTGCAACACCAAAGAAGCAGTAAATGACTTATGTGGCAAATTTGAACTAACAATTTCTTGCAATATAGGAATTGCTTTTTGCGGATTATCTGATAGTAGATATGAGGCAACAGCCAGTCTTACACTTATTTTTTCATTTGATAACAAATCATAAAGTTTATCTACAGAATTCATATTTCTTAAATACATTATAGCAATATGAATTTTATCGTAATTTTTATTTGCTATCTTATAATTCCCTTCCTCACTGGCTATTGAATGTTGTTCAGCAGAAAAAATAATTGTACTAATAGCATCTTCTTGGTTCTTAAATTTTGTGTTCATATATTGTAAATTTTATTATGGTGCTTTCCATCCAAATTCCTTTAATTTTTGTATTCCAAAATTATATTGATATTCATAACTTTGAGTGCTTAACCACTCTCGAACTGTTTTCCCGCCAGTAAAGAATTGTTTTGATGAATAATACCCTGATATTTGAGCATGTATTGATCCCGCACCATTTGGTAACTTTATTAGATTATCTGTGTTATGTATAGCTTCTGCTCCAAACTTGGCTATATTAGCTGGATTTTGTTCCACGATATGATGCCAAGACAAACCATCACCTGCCGCTCCCATTGCTTTTTTAAAGGCTGCAAAAGACTTAAATCCTTGTGTTCCTGTATTGGCAGCCACAGCCGCCGCCCTCCAAGCTTTCAATGCCTTAAAAATTGCACTTGTGCCTGACCAAACAAGTTTCACAGCTGCTTCTCCAAGCGCCAATTCCGTTAGAATATCTAAGCCATCGCCTACCGTTGGATAAGCAACATTTGGGTCGTAAGCGGCGTGTGCATCAGATTGTGTTCCGCTATTCGTGGTGCTACTATTAGACCACGTAGCATCATAAACAGGCCCTTTTGCACTTTGTTCCGTAAAATTGTTGGAATATACTTCGTTCCACGTAACAACTTGACCTGCATCTGTTTTGTATTCTCCTGTATCCCAATCATAATAATACAATCCTGTTGGGTCTATATTATTCATCGGATTGTTGCCGCAATAGGCATAAGGCGAAGTAAAGTAATCCATTTCCATCAATGGATCCGGCGAAGTAAACCTCATCAGCGCCGGATCTTGCTGCCGCCACTCAAAATCATAAAAATCCAATCCGTTGCTTCGGTCAAGTTCCTTGTTGGAGAATTTATACGGTTGCACGCCCTGGTCGGTTCTCCGGTTTGCCATCACCGTCCCCGACGGATAATAATTCGTAAGCTGTTTAACATTGCCGTTCGCGTCAATTACCACACGGTTGTTTCCCAAATGATCCTTGATATAATAATGGAATGTATAATTATTGCCGTTTTTATCAATGTAACCTCCTTCGGTTAAAATTCGTTTCAGGTAACCGTTCTCGTAGATTTTATTGTCAATGTAATTGGTTTTTGTGGTTAAAAGTGGCGTAGGATTGACTTCCTCATCCATGTCAATGTAAGGCGACAGATTTTTGTTGGATGCCGATTCGATATGTGTAACTGTTCTTTTCATGCCTGCCGCATCGTAACTGTATTTTATTTGATGTCCGTAACGGAACTGAATTAATTCCGGCAAAGCTAAGTAATTATAGCGAGTTTGGCAAATCTTTTTGTTGTAATCGGCGTATTGTTTGCCGTTGAAGTAAGTATATTCATCGTTGCCATTGTATCCGTTTTTGAACTCCATGACGTCGCTTGCGCTTTGATCCACTCCTGCATCGTTCACACGGCTCAACATGCCGTTGTTATAATACAAGGTCAGATTGTCATACAATCCGTAAGTATTGTTGTCGAGCAATCCGTAACGTAGCAAAGAAAGAATATTGCCCATTTTGTCGTAACCGAATGATTCGTCGTAATTTGGAGTTGTAAATAAGTTTGGCAGTGTCGGAGTGGTCGTTCCCGGCAGGCTCGGAGAGGTCGGGAAGGCCGGCGTGGTTGGTATGGTCGTTGTTCCCGGCAACTCATATTTAAAATCAGCATCAACCAACCGGTTCAAATTATCATAGCTGAACGAATAACCGTTTTTAAATAACGAGGGGCTTGTAAGTATTATTGATGAAGACGGGTCAATAGATCTCCATTGCAGGGATGAAATATTGCCATTGAAACAAATCTTTTCGTTATTGTAAGGGTTCGTTTCGTAAAACAAGTTTTCCGAATAGAAAAAGTTTGCCACATTGGTTAGCCAACCGCGCAGGTTATGGGTATAGTCTATGGTTGACACTTCCCCTTGTCCGGCTTGGATTATCCGCCCGATTTCGTCGTAAGTGTAAAACGACATGATAACAGGCGTTGCATTATTCAGACTGTAAAGAACTATTTTTAACCGGCCTGCGTGGTCATAGTGGTAAGTGTATTCTTCCGACAGGGTTATGTCTTCGGGGTCGCAAATATCAGGGTATCCTCCGGAGGGAATCAACGGCGTTTGTGGCGGCGCCACGCATTGTCCGAACGTACGATGTTCTATCCGTTTTTTCGTGATTTGATTGTTAAAATTGTAAGCATAATACTCCCTGTTATATCCTCCCAATTGATGGGTCGAATGTTTTTGTACTATATTTTCTTTTGTATCATAATAATAGGCCGTAATGATTTCCTGTTCCGAAGAATCCAATAGTTTTACGCTTGTTCCGGTCAGCAATCCTTTAGCCGATGAATGTTGTGTGCCGAAGCCGTCTTTGGACTGATATGCCAACGGGTAGTTGGAAATGAAATTGTAATTGTCATAATAATTGACTTGGGTTACTTCCGAATCATTTTCATACGGGAAATTGTTCCAGGTATACCCGTAATCGCCGTTTGAATCAGGCGCTTCAACCGTCAGGTAATTTTTACACAGTTGAGTCATATTATAGGCTCGCAAATTGCCGTTGGCGGAAGTATAATCATCGCCATGATAGCGGCCGGTCAGAATTAATCTTCCAAGTGCATCATATTTGTAAAAAATCCAGCCGCGTTCGTAATCGCCGTTCATGACCATGGCATCGGCTGATGAGCGAAAGATAAGGCGATCGGCTTTGTCGTAAACAAAGTTTTCAACATCGGTCCAGAGCAGTTTTTGACCGGTTTTTCGTCCACGTTCGTCGTAATCGTAGTAATAGACGAGATTGGCGACGCCATGACCGGCATCGTTGTTTTCCCAAAGGTTATACGTTTGATTTACGGTTTTCATTTCGTCGGAAGCGATCGGGGTAAGCACCCATGCGAGGTGGCCGAAATCGTCGTAAACGTAGTTCACATCCACAAATTGATTTGTGGCCAGCACACGACGTTGCAATAAAATACGGCCGAGTTTGTCGGTAAATTCGTAGGAAACATGACCGTCTTCGTCGG
>BNWW01000019.1 GCA_025999115.1 Bacteroidia bacterium | reverse complement strand
CGTTATAATTTTTTGTTTGATAATTGTGTAACCCGTCCTCGGGATATCATAGAACGATTTTGCGGCGCTACCTTGCAATATCCGGTCATGGCGGAGTCGATTACTTTCCGCCAACTCATTCATTCTTGCACCGATCCTTATCCGTGGATGACTTTCGGCATTGATTTATTGATTGGCGCCGGCGCCGATTCGATCGTTGGATTGCGATCTTCGCTTTTTCTTCCGGTGCGATTGAAAGAGGCTTTGGAAAAAACATCCGTCGTATCCGAAACGAAGATAATTTTGCAATCCGAAACAAAAGCAGACTCCGGCGGTTTTTCGTTGAGTTCGCCCGCTCGCTTGGGATGGGTTCTGTTTTTCCATTGTTTGGGATTGGGCATTTGGGGAGTCATCCGCCGGAAACGGTTGTCGTTCTTTTTTGCGCCCTTGTTTTTGGTGGTGGGTTTGGCCGGTTGTTTGGTTGCGTTCATTACTTTGTTTTCGGAGCATCCCGTTACTTCGCCCAATTGGAATTTGTTGTGGATGCATCCGTTTCATCTGCTTGCTTTTGCTGGTTATTGGTTTAAGAAGTCACATCGAATTTTTAATATTTATCACTGTATCAATGCTTTGCTTTTATTTGCTGTGGCTATCGGATGGAAATTTATTCCGCAGAATTTGAATCCGGCGGATTTGCCTTATGTATTGGCTTTGGCATTGGCTTCGATGGGGTGGATTGGGGTTACTAAGCGACTTTATGGAACGAAAATCATGCCATGATACAAACAACAACACTACCCAACGGCCTCCGAATCATCACACAGCCCTCCGATTCGCCCGTTTCCTACTGCGGCTTCGCCGTCAATGCCGGAACGCGCGACGAACTCGCCGGCCAATTCGGTTTGGCGCATTTTGTCGAACATACCTTATTTAAAGGTACCCGCAAACGCAAGGCTTGGCATATTTTGAACCGGATGGAGGTCGTTGGCGGCGAACTCAACGCCTACACCACCAAAGAAGAAACGTTCTTGTATTCGATATGCCTTTCGGAAGATCTTGAGCGCGCCATGGAACTGCTCGGCGACCTGATTTTCAACTCTGTTTTTCCCGAATCGGAAATCGAAAAAGAACGCGAAGTGGTTATTGATGAAATCCATTCTTATGAAGATAATCCCTCGGAATTGATTTTTGATGAATTTGAAAACCTGATTTTCCGCAATCACGCCATCGGCCATTCGATTTTGGGAACGGAAGAGAGTGTGAATACCTTTACTTCGGATTTGTGTCGCCGCTTTGTGGACGATTTTTATTCGCCTGAAAACATGATTTTTTTCTTTTACGGAAAAACGCCTTTTGCGAAAATTCAATCATTGGCTGAAATTTTCTTTTCAGCCTTAAGGCCTTTAAAGCCCTTAAAAACCCACCGAAAAGCCCCACAAACCCTTTTTCCGATAAAAGAAAAAGCAGATAAAACCTTGCATCAATCGCACGTAATTCTCGGTAATCGCGCGTATAGTATGCACAGCAAGCAACGAATGGGCTTGTATCTGCTCAATAATCTTTTGGGCGGACCGGGCATGAACAGTCGCCTGAATGTATCGTTGCGCGAGAAAAACGGCCTGGTTTATTCGGTCGAATCCAATATGACGGCTTACAGCGATACAGGTCTTTTTCACATTTATTTTGGTTGCGATTCCGATTCGGTAGATAAATGTTTGCGATTGATTCATAAAGAATTACGTCAATTATGCGAATCCGGTTTGAGTGCTACGCAATTGCACGCCGCCCAAAAACAGTTGAAAGGACAATTAGGCGTAGCAAGCGATCATCGCGAAAATATTGCCTTGGGAATGGGAAAAAGTTTACTGCATTTCAATAAATACGATCCTTTGCAGGAAGTCTATCGGAAAATAGATGCGCTCACTTCCAAGCAGTTACTCGAAATAGCCAACGAAATTTTTGACGAAAAACAACTTTTTCAATTAATTTTCGAATAAAAGTGTAACTTTTCAATTACTCAACCGTCATTCAATATAGAGCCATGAAACAGGACAAATTCAGAAATAAAATCGTGCCGATGGTCGATCAGTTATTTCGTTTGGCCTTGAGCATTACCGGAAACAAACAAGATGCCGAAGACGTGGTTCAAGATACGCTATTTAAAGTTTGGAAGAAAAAAGACGATTGGGATGCCATCGACAATTTGGAAGCCTATTGCTACCGGTCGACCCGGAACATTGCATTGGATAAACTCGCATTGAAAGAAAATCAACAGGAAGCGTGGGACGACCATTTCGATTTTCCCGAAACAACCGCCAATGCGCAGGAACAGTTGGAAGCCGGCGAACAGTTGGAACAATTGGAAAAAGCCATCCGGCGATTGCCCGAAAAACAGCGAACCGTTTTTCAACTTCGCGAAGTGGAAGAATTGAGTTACAAAGAAATAGCAGAGAGTTTACACATTACGGAAGATCAGGTGAAAATTACTTTATTCCGTGCCAGACAAAAGTTAAAAGCATTTTTGGATATATAAAATGATAACAAACGAATCAATCGGACAATTGCTCGAAAAGTATTGGCAAAGCCAAACTTCCCTCACCGAAGAGCAAACGCTTTGCGAATTTTTCGCAGGCGATCATGTTCCTGAAGAATGGATGAAATATCGCGCTTTGTTTATTCGTAAAAAACAGCAACAAGCGGTTCACGCCGAAAAAACATTTGAATTGCGGCCGCGTTTTTCGTTCCGCGAACAAGTTTATCCTGCTTTGAAAATCGCCGCATCGGTTTTGATTTTGTTGGCTTTCGGCATCAGCGTTTATACGCATTATCAACAGGAAAAATTCATGGATACGATTTTTACAGAAACGGAAACTTTGCCTGTCGATTCGGTGCAAACACCTATGGAAGTGGTTGCAAAAGTTGTTTCACCCATACCATTTCTTCCGCAAAAAACAGAATAATTAAGACTGAATATAATACTAGCTTTTTTGATTAAAACAGGGGAGAGCGGTCGGACGAGAAGTCCCGGCCGCTTTTATTTTATGCCTGACATACAAAAATTACCATTTGTAAATTCCAAAATTTTCACGTAAATTTGTAGTCTTTTATCGACTGTATGATTAAGCATCGCGCATGAAAATATTATTTGTTTATTCCGTTCAAAAATCCATCACGCAAAGCAAACCTTTGTTAGGACAGGAAGGTATTTATTTCGGAATATCGACGATTGCATCCGTATTGAAAAAACACGGACATACTTGCGAATTGGTAGTATTAGACCGGCGTTACAAACAGAAAAATATTAGTCTTCTATCCGGCAAAATAAAAACATATAATCCTCAAATAGTGGCTTTTACGGCTGTGTTTTCCGAATTTGATTTCATCTATGACATTGCAGCAAAAATAAAATCCCAATTTCCGGATTTGTTTCTCTATGCAGGAGGAATCCATCTGACACTGAATCCCCACGAAAAATATTTAGCTGTTTTCGACGCTTTTTGTGTGGGAGAAGGCGAATATGCCACCTTGGAATTGGTCAATAAACTCGGCACAAAAGAAAATATAAGCGACATCGCCAACCTGTGGCTGAAAACGCCGGAGGGTATCGTGAAAAATCCGGTGCGTCCCTTTATCGATCCCTTGGATCAACTGCCTCCGCCCGACCGCGAAATGTGGCAAGAATGGATACTTGAACCTAACACGCGACTGACCCTGTTAGTGGGGAGAGGATGTCCCTTTAATTGCACATACTGCTGCAACCACAAGTTGAAAAAAGTCAGTAGCGGAAAATACGTCCGGTTAAGAAACATAAAGGATATTTTGGAAGAAATCCAATATTTACACACTACCTTTCCGGATGTGAGTGAAATGCAATTGGAAATTGAAACGCTGGGTGTGGATATGAATTGGTTGGATTGTTTTTGCAACGAATTGCATCAATGGGGAGAAAAGACCCGTTTCAAATTGAAATTCAGCACCAATCTTCGCATTTTCCCGCAATTGGATATTGAATCTGTGTTCAAAAATTTCAAAAAAGCCAATATTACTTCGGTTACCATTGGCTTGGAATCGGGCAATTATCGCATCCGAAAAGAGATACTCAACCGGGATTATTCTAATGAAATCATACTTAAAACGGCGCAATTGGCTAAAAATTACGGCATTGACCTGTCGCTGTTTAATATGGTCGGTTTACCAACGGAAACGCCGGTAGAGTTTGCCGATACCATTCAAATGAATCAAATGATACAGCCTTCGTTTCATGCCACCTCTATTTTTTTTCCTTATCCGGGAACCGAATTACATACGATGTGTGAACGCATGGGACTTTTGCCTCAATCCATTAATACCAAAGATGAACGCCAAATTGCGACACTCAATCTTCCCGGTTTTTCCAAACGGCAAATACAAAAAAGTTTTGATTCATTTCATTATAATGTCTATAAAGCAAAAGCCGAAAAGTCGAAATTCAAATTGCTTATTTTTTATTCGATGAAATATTTGGGGCATAACTTTTATGCGAATCTCAAAGTAGGCTTGATTCGTGCGCTCTATCAACTGAAAATCAAACGATTGTTGAGTCGCAATTTTTTCTCTATTTTTCAAAAAAGCAAATAATCTGTTGGTATGAGTGAGATAAAAAAACATTATGTTTGGGTTGATTATGCTAAATTTTTGAGCATCTTTTTAGTTGTATATTTTCACTGTCCACCGAGATTAGAAGGATTCTACGGCATTCTTCTGGGACTTATCCGGATGCCCTGTTTTTATTTTATTTCGGGACTTTTATTTAAATTTGAAAAATATCCCTCTTTTACCGGATTTGCCAAACATCGAAGTAAACAACTCTTAATTCCTTATTTTTGTTTTTTCATTCTGTTTTATATCTATTGGTTGGTCATCGGAAAAGAATCGGATGGGAATGTTCCTCTCTACCAACCGGCATGGGAATATCTTTATGGACGTCCGAATTTAATTTGTACGCCCTTGTGGTTTATTTCTTGTTTATTTGCTCTTCAGTGTCTTTTTTATGGTTTTTGCAAGATATTCAAACGCCGGTTGTATATTGTGATTGTGTCATTTGTAGCATCATTGATACCACTGTTTGTTGACTTGTCGAATGCTCCGTGGATGTTGGATAATGTGTGCGCGGCTCTCCCCTTTTACAGTATTGCATCTTTGTATAAAAAAGAAATTTTCCGGCTTATCGACCAAAAGAAAAGTTTAATTTATTCCTTTTTTAGTCTGATTGTATTTTTGTGTATCGTATTTATGCTGAAATCTTCTTTGATCCGCTATTTGGATTATTTATTACGTTTGACAGGTAGTTTCTGTATCTTATTTCCGGTATTTGTTGTGGCTAAATATCTGTCCAATCTTTTCGGGAAAATTCGTGCGATTGAATACATTGCCCTCAATGCCATTATCGTATTAGCCCTTCATACTTATATGATTCACATCATTACCTTGTTTATTAGTGATAAAAATCTTTTGGAAGAAAATTTCGTTAAATTTCTAATGGCTGTAACGATAGTTGTCTGCATGATGGTTCCGATCTATTTGATTAATAAATATGTGCCTTTTATTATTGGTAAAAGGAAATAGTTTCTTAAGGAACTTCCGGCTTTTAAGAGGCCTAAATTCCTTAAGAGATTCAAAACCTTTTTCGATTATTTAGACGTACAGCAGTCATCCGTTTAAAAGGCAGAGTCGTTATGTACTCTGGCAAGTTCTCTCATTTTGTTCTCTTCCACTGAATGTTCTTCCCAAATTCGATGATTTCTTGTTCGCAGATAATCCATATAATCTTCGTACAATTCCATCAAACTTGCTTTAGCTACATTGATCAACTTAATTTCCATCTCTTTGGAAGTGGCGCCGTCCATGCTTCCTTCGGCAATATTTTGTTTACCGGAGCGTGCTGCTTGCTGCATTTGATCGATAGTACGATCACCCCTTCGTAGATAGGTGTGTACAAAATAGTAGGTAATATCAAATATTGCCTCTGCTTTTTGGTAACAATAAAGTTTTTTGTAATCCTTGCTTGCCGGAATAAGTCGGTTGTTGTCCATAGTTGTTGTATTTATGAATTATCGTGCAAAGATATGTAATTATCTCAATAAAACAAAAAGCGTGTAACTCACTTCGAGCCAATGGCAGACCCTAATTATATCATTCATATCAATGATAGTATACAGTTAATTATCCGGTTTACTGCCTCGGCTTTTCGAATAATCATAATATGATCACCTCCTTCCACCGAAATAGCATTTTGAATGAGTGTAAAAGGAAATATCTGATGAGCAAATAAATCGGAAATTTTCTTGTTGATTTTGTACAGTCGCTGCGGTAAACGGTTATTTATCCGTGTTTTTTTTACGATACGAAACAAATGCGGAATCTCTTCCACAGCTTTGATAGAGGAAATGATACTTGTCTTTTCCGGTTGGAGAAAAGTATTCATTTCCTGTACGATAGTTCCACCCATAGAATAACCTATTAAAATAAAAGGTTCTCGAACATCTATTGTTTCAGCCATTTTACGGGTATATTCTTCAAAAGTTTCTTCTTTCGGCAATATCCATTCAATATACACTTTTTCATACCCTTCAGGCAACTGAATTAGGTCAAACATGTTACAATTCACACAAATTCCGGATAAAAAATAGACTTTCATTATAACAACATAAGCATAGATTTCTAATCCTTCCAGCGAACAACTTGGAAAGTTACATAATGCAATTCATCTTGCTCCATTATTTTGTAACCACTACTCATAAACTGCAAAAGTAAAAATAATATTACAAATAAATAGTGAAAAATACGTTTTTTATTTAGGCAAGCCAGAGGCTTGCTTTTAACAGAACGAAGTCTGGAGACTTCGCTCAACGCATTCGCTTGTTTTTCAACACGCTACGGAAACTGAGAATTAACAAATAAAAGAGCTTTAAATCCCACAGAATCTCAGCGGTTGCAAGAATTGCAGCAATTACAACAAGCTCAACACAAACTGACTGAGCAAGAAATTAATTTCCTCAATGCAATAAAAGATCTTCAAGAAAAAAAAGATAATTACGATCAGCATTATAACGATGGAGTATCATTAGAAAATCTTCAAATTGACCGAGAAAATCTAAGGCAACAATACACAAGGGTAGTCCAAACATGTTGTGCTATTGAGAATATTGCTGTTGAGGGTTAATGCCAAGTTCTCATTCTTAGCTTACCTTCATTTTTAATTTGAATGGTTCAAATGCTTTACCTCTCAGAGTAAAAGGCAAGTGATTATACAGGCCTTTCAAATCGAAAGATATAAATGAAGAGATATAACACATAAATTCATTTATTTTTCACGCATCTCACATTGGCATAGACGTTGGCCGTGGTTGTGACGCTTGTAGTGTGGGACAACAACCGAACATAAGCATCCTGCACCACAGGCCAGGGGGCAAGCCACAAGTATCCATCACTCCCTAATCTATTTCACCACAATCTAATCCTTACCGCATTTGCACTTGAATATTTGCGCAATTCATTTGTTTTACCTAATATTGCGCCCTCAAAAAATAAAATATGATTGGAACATTAGTAAATGCAGGAGCGATTGTGGTTGGCAGCACCATTGGTTTACTCTTCAAAAAGGGGTTGCCGGAGAAATACGAAACGATTTATTTTCAGGCAGTAGGTCTGTTTACGTTGTTGTTGGGAGTGAAAATGTCGTTGGATATTTCTTCTCCTTTGTTAGTGGTATTGAGTTTGGTGTTGGGAGGGTTTTTCGGATTGAAAATAAAATTGGATGAAAAGGCGGAACAACTCGGCGATTACATCAAAATCAAGACCCACTCGAAGAGCGACCGCTTTACCGAAGGCTTGACAACGGCTTTTCTACTTTTCTGCATGGGTTCGATGACGATTGTCGGCGCCATTGAAGAAGGGTTTGGACAAACTTCCGATTTATTGCTTACCAAGTCGATTATGGATTTCTTTTCATCCATCATGTTGGCGGCGGGATTGGGTATCGGAGTGCTTTTTTCGTCGGTACTTGTATTGTTGTTTCAAGGCGGGATAACGTTGTTGGTATCCATTGCAGGCAAAGATATTCCGGCCGAAATCATTTCCGAATTAACGGTTGTGGGTGGAATTATTTTGATTGGATTAAGTCTTAATTTATTGAAAATAAAAAAGATAGAAATTGTTAATTTTTTGCCGGCTTTGTTAATAATTTGTCTTTTTGTGGGATTGAAGATTTATTTCTTCCACTAACATCTCGCAACGTGCGCAATCGAAATGTAAATTCAGCCGGTTTTGTCCGCTCGTTAAAGTGAGCGGTTCGGATAGAATTTTCCGGTCTTTTTGCTTCGTACAAGCGCCCAATTGGTATTTGAGGCAATGTTTGGCAAACATCAGGGGAACGTTTTCGGGCGATTCGATTTCAAAAGCAGAAGTGATGTGGCTTACGCCGTGATTTTGGTAAAATAGTTTCGCTTTTTCGTTGGCGACATTGCCCAAATAACTTAATTCCGTTTCGGGATATGGATGAAATGTTGGTTGAACAGCTTGTATTGGTTGCTGTCCCGCGATTTTCCGAACTCGTAACAAGGCTTCTACCGCACGTCGCCGCATTTCGCCGAGCGCCGACGACGGGATAAACCACGATTGACGGCAATGGTTGGTTAAATTGTTGATTTTGAAAGGTGTAGCGCCTAATTTTGATAATTGTTCGCGGATATTTCCGCTGGGATCTTTGGCGGCTAATTCTTTGGTAACCGCGAAAGTGATGCTTGCCGAATAACCGTCTGCATCCAAGGCCGTTAACGAAAATCCGAAATTGTTTTCTTCCAAAATCCAGTCGAGATTGATTTTGCGTTCGGCGGATATTTTCGATAAGGTTTTTTCAAATTCGTGGTCGTAGTTGCGATACAATGCGGTTCCTTTATCCAAGCGCGGCATTTCGACCGGATAAATCCGGTCGTTTTCCACTTTATTGACTCGAAATCCGGCTAATTGCCGGTTGGAGAAAAAACAGAGTCCGTCGCCGTTGTGTATCGTTTTTTTGGATGCAATCGTAAAATAATTGCCTTGGATGTTGCGAATTTCGCCGACCGGTTCTCCCGTGGATTTGGGCGTGTCGAAAGCGGTAATGTCTTTTTTACGTCCGAAAAGGAAATAATCGGTAAAGCCGCGGTTGAAGCTTTTTTCGGGATTCGGAACGAAAAAATGCGTGGTTTCGCCTGAAGAAGCAGCGCAATATTCCGGTCGCCGTTCAAAAATCGCATTCAATTTTTGACGGTAACAGGCTGTAATATTTTTAACATAGGATGTTTCCTTCAACCGACCTTCTATTTTTAAGGAAGTTACACCGGCATCCAACAAATTTTCCAAATTTTCGGCTTGATTTAAATCTTTCAGTGAAAGTAAATGTTTGTTGCTTTGCAAAAATTTTCCTTCGGCATCCGACAATGTATAAGGTAAACGGCAATATTGCGCACATTCGCCGCGGTTGGAACTTCGTTTGCTAATAGCTTGACTGATATAACATTGTCCGCTAAATGAAGTACATAAAGCGCCATGAACAAAAGCTTCCAAACGGACTTGGGATTGTGATGCAATATTACAGATTTCCTCCAACGACAATTCCCGCGCCAAGACCACTTGCGAAAATCCGGCTTTTTCCAAGAATTGCACTTTTTCGAGCGTTCGATTATCTGTTTGCGTGCTGGCGTGCAGGGCAATCGGCGGCAAATTGAATTGTAAAATGCCCATATCTTGAATAATCAGGGCATCGGCGCCGGCACGATAGATTTCCCAAATCAATTTTTCAGCTTCCGCTAATTCGTTGTCATACAGGATTGTATTGAAAGCAACATATACTTTGGCATGGAATAAATGCGCATATTCGGCTAAACGACGAATGTCTTCAATGGAATTACCGGCTGCAGAACGCGCACTGAATTTTGGAGCGCCAATATAAACCGCATCTGCACCGTGATTAATTGCTTCAATGCCTGTTTCAGCATTTTTGGCGGGCGCTAATAGTTCTATTTTTCGGACGGAAATCAATATAAATCTCCCATTTTTTCGATGTCTTCCGGATGGAAAGGCGTGGCTTGATAAACGTAATAATTCAACCAGTTTTTGTACAACAAGTGGGCGTGGGCGCGCCAACGGACGGAAATTCCTTTGGCCGGGTCGTCGTCGATGTAATAATTTTTCGGTACTTCGATGGGAAGACCTTTCCGCAAATCGCGCACATATTCGTTATGCAATGTGTCGGGCGCATATTCGGCATGGCCGGTAATGAAAATTTCGCGACCGCCGCGCGCCATCATCAAGTGTACGCCTGCCGCTTCCGATTCGACCAATAATTTCAATCCGGAATGTTTTAAAATATCTTTTTTGCGGATTTCGGTGTGGCGACTGTGTGGAACATAAAACTCGTCGTCGAAACCGCGCAACAGCGAAATGCCGCTATCCAATACCCGGTGTTTGAATACTCCGAATTTTTTCTTTTCCAAAGGATATTTCGGGATGCCGTAAAAATAATTTAAAGCCGCTTGCGCCGCCCAACAAATATAAATGGAAGAAGTAACATGATGCGCCGCCCAATCGAAAATCGCTTTCATATCATCCCAATATGTAACACTTTCAAAATCAAGTTGTTCGACAGGTGCGCCAGTAACAATCAAACCATCGTAATAATCGTCTTTAATATCCTCGAAATTTTTGTAAAACGTGATTAGATGTTCTTCGGGCGTGTTTTTACTTTGATGATCTTTCATTTTGATAAAATTGATTTCCACTTGCAGGGGACTGTTGGAAAGCAAGCGCACGAAATCGGTTTCGGTAGAGATTTTAAGCGGCATCAAATTCACAAGCGCCAATTTCAGAGGACGAATATCTTGTGTGGCGGCGCATAAAGCATCCATCACAAAAATATTCTCTTTTTTCAATAATTCGATGGCCGGCAGATCCGGTGGGATATTTAAAGGCATAATTTTATATTTAGCCTGCAAAGTTACTGTATTTTGTCGGAAAATGCAGTATTTTGCAGGCCGAATTTCGTTTTTGTCAGCATTCTGTACATTCTCATAAAAGTAAGAATAGGTATTCCGACTTTTTCTTTAAATCGGGATGCTGCAAGGATTATTAATACAAATATACCAAAAACGATACTCATGCCGAAAAGTTCGCGAAGGGCTACCGGCATCGACGAATGAATAGATAATTCGGCTTCCAAGGCCCGCGTATAAATGGCGTCGCCGAGCGGAGCGCCTATGCCTGTGCGGATTAAGCCCAAAATACATAATACTTGAAAATAGTTTTTGAACGGCGCCGTCGCTTGTGCATAAACCGTCAAAGCAATAAAAACGATCACATGTCCGAAGCCGCAGCAAATGAGCGGAAGATACAGTTTTTCAATATTGGTGTAAGGAGTTATCAACCAATACATTAGCATAAGATACAGCACAATAAACGACATTCCGGTAAAAGTTACCAATTTGTGATGCCATTTCAATTTTGTGAGTACAAACCACGAAAACAAGGCGCCGAGCAACATGCCTGCAACGTCGAACCAATAGAGATTAACGATCGTAAGTTGTTCGAAGTGCAGAACCGCTTCCGTATAAGTGTTTTGCAAAACCTGTTGTGCCGACAAAAGTATATCCAAAAACAGAAACAACACCAATAAATTGAACAAATTACGTGTTTTGAAAGCGGCAAATTCGATGAACGGATGTCGTATGTGTATCATTCTTAATAAATTAGCGGCTAATGCCAACAATGAAATGCCCGCTGCAGCGCGAATGTAAGTCGAATGAAACCAATCCATTTGCTCGCCGTATTGCACCACAAAAATGGCGGAAAGAATAAAAATCGACCACAAAACCATTCCGAGCCAATCTACGCCATAGAGCGGCAGTTTGGGCATCGGGCGAAATGGTTTCATCAGAAGGAATGCGCCCAAAACGACCAACAACAGTAATCCGATTGCAAAATAGTGTATGTAATTCCAATTGTAATAATACATAATATAACTTGCCGCGATGTCGAAAACGTGGATAAAACCCAGCGCCACAAAAAACACGAACGAGAGAAATACACCATAATTATATGACGGCGTAATCTTCGGCAAAATGGATGAAAAGCACTCAAACGTACCGAATAACCGGAAAAATCCCGCCACAAAGCAAAGCGCCATCAATACGGGCTGCGATTGAACGTGTGGCACAATGAGGTTTATCGCTATCAAAACCGAAGCGGCAATCATTAGACAAGTCCGGTTCGTAAAACGGAATTTCAGCCTGAACGCCAGCGGAAAATACATCGTCAGTCCGACAAGTACGGTGTTGCCCATCATTCTGACATCGTCGGGCGTGAGCGACAAATTACCTGACATTTGGTTCATGGCGCAAAAATACATTCCGTTTGAGAACTGAAAACAAATCAGAAACAGAATGTAAATCCAAAAGCGCAGGCCATCGGGTACCAATTCCTTGAAGGACATAAAGCGAAAAGGGGAGTTGTTGTGTTGCATAATTCCGTATTATTCAGAATTTTACCTTGCACTCCACATTCATACCCGCCGCCACGTGCGATAAAATTTCACTGTCGTTATTCCCGGTAAAAACGATTTTCACAGGAATACGTTGTTCGGTTTTCACAAAATTGCCGATCGAATTATCGTGCGAATGAGGCGAATATTCCGCACCGGTAGCGTTGGAAATGGCAACCACTTCACCCTCCAATTTTACATCAGGAAACGCATCAATCTTGATTTCCACTTTGCAGCCGGTTTGTATATGCTTGCACTGCGTTTCGCGATAATTGGCAAGCACCCATTTTTCTTTACTATCAACTACCGAAAGTAAGGATTGTCCCGGCATGACCAATTCGCCTGTTTGAATGGTTTTACGCGAAGTGTAGCCGTCGCAGGGTGCAAGGAGAAGGGTATAGGATAAATTCAACTCCGCCAAATCCAAGGCTGCACGGCAAACTTCAATCAGTGCATCGTTTTGGGCGAGGCGTTGTGTTTGCTCATCTTTGGTCAGTTTGGTAGATTGTTTTTGTCGCTGCATCGTTTCCAATTTTGCCCGAAGCGATTCATATTGCGTTTGCGTAGCATCATATTGCTGACGGGTAACCGCCGCGTTTTCGTATAGTTTT
Source organism: Bacteroidia bacterium (assembly GCA_025999115.1). Next base: position 24,739 of record BNWW01000019.1, on the reverse strand, counting down.
TTGTAACGGTGGTAATCGTTTTCCGCATTGGCAAACAACACTTTCACTTCTTCAATGCTCGCATCGGTAACGGCAAGATTGTTCGCCGTAGTAGAAATTGTTGTTCCCATGGCCGATTTTCCCGCCATAGCGTTTGCGTAATCGGCTCTCGCTTGCGCCAAACGGAAACGAAACTCGCTGTCTTCAATCACAACGAGCGTGTCGCCCTTCCGGACAAATTGAAATTCATCAAAATAAATCTTTTTGACAAAACCTTGTACACGACAGCTGACGGCCACAATATTTTGGCGAACCTGTGCATTGTTGGTGTATTCGCCGCCCGGATGGATAAACAAGGAGGCAATCCACGCTAAACCGCATAAAATCAGCGCAATGATAATAATATTCGCTGTAATCTTCTTTTGTTTCTTATTCATTTTAAATGTATTTTTAATTTTTAATTCTGAATTAATTAAAGTGCTCCCGAAATGTATTTGAATTTATAATAATTGTAAATGATATTGATTTTAGCATTAATCACTTGTAATTCGGCGTCTAATTTTTGCGAAGAGGCGTCGAGCAAATCGGTAATCAAAGCCAAATCATTTTCGTAACGACCGGAAATGACGTTGTAATTTTGAGCGGAAAGTTCGACACTTTTTTCTTTGGTTTCGAGCAATGAAAAAGCCTCTTGGTAATGTGTATAAGCTTCTTCGAGGGCAAGCGAAATCTGTTCTTCGGCAACGGCTTTTTCTTCGCCGGCCCGTTTTGCCGCCAATTGCTTGGAGCGGATTTTCGCATTTGATTTATAAAGATTACCCAAACTGTATTTCACGCCGACGCCTACTGCCCAATAGTTGAAATTATTGTTGGGCGCGGGAATTTCAATGGTAACCGGGCCATTGAGATAATTGCCGGCAAACAGCGCGATTTGCGGTAAACGTTCCGCCCGTGATATTTTTTCGGCGTGTCCGGCCATTTGTTCCGCTTTTTCCGCAATTTGCACCACCCATGCGGATTGTAGAGGCGTTGCGTGCAACGCCCTTGCGCTTAACGCCCCTACCGTTGCGGCGGTGTCCGGAACAATCACAACCGATTGCGGCAAACCCACAGCCGTCGTTAATTGATTATTTATCAACGACATCGTATTTTGCAATTGAATTTTGGTGTAATTCAAATTTTGCAATTGCAATTCATAGCGCGTAATATCATTTTGCAATGCCACACCTTCATTGACCCGCCCGCGCATATTCTCCAAAACCTTTTGCGTTTGCACAATATTACTTTCAAATACTTGCAATTGATTTTGTAACTTGCATAATTCCAAATAATTGCCTGCAATCAAAAAACGAACTTCCCGACGATTTTTTTCGACGTTGATAGCAGCCATTTGCGATTGCAATTCGGCGATTTTCACACCATTGCGGATGGCTCCGCCTGCAAAAATTACTTGCGAGGCTTCAATGGAAAAATTGTTGCCGAAATGCGGGATGGGCGCAGTTAATGCGTTGGAAAAATTCCGGTCGGTAATGGTTCCGTTTCCGTTGTAACTCAATGATAATGAGATGTCAATTGATGGCAAATAGGCGTTTTTTGCCGATTTTATACTTGCTTTTGTTTCTTCGATGGCGGTAGAATATGCACGGATACTGCGATTGTTTTCTTCCGCCATTTGGAATAATTCGTCGATGGTAGTAGGGGTAGGGCGCGCCTTATCCCGACTGTCCGGTTGTGCATACACACTTGATATACATAGTGTTACAAACGACACTATGAATAAAATGTTTTTATTCATATAAAATTTGTTGTTAAGAAATAAAAATTAGAAAGAGGATTGCGGGTTAAGCCTGCAATGACAGCTATTTGAATAAGCTCGACAAATAAGCTCGGGTATTAAATTCTTTGATAGAAAGGATGTTCGCTGCCCCATTGGAAAACTTTGGGCGTCGATGCAATGTTATGTGCTGATACTGTTATCATTAGATATAATTTCGACTGCAAAAGTACGAATTTTTTTATAATTCCCAAAATTTCATGTAAATTTGCACTCCGAATTTTATAAATCATACAATAAATACAGATAATCCATTATGGAGATAATGCTCGAGAGCCTTGCCCTCAAACCCGAAGACATCGGGAAAGAAATGCCGATTTTGGCTGTAAAAAATATGCTCTTTTTTCCGGGAGTGCCGACACCTATTAATATTGCTCGTTCTAAATCATTAAAATTGATTCAGGATGTGCAAAAAGAGAATGGTTGGATCGGCGTTTTTTGTCAAAAAGATACGGAAAAAGAAGATCCGGAATTTGACGATTTGTTTCCTGTGGGTTTGATCGCCCAAATTATGAATGTGGCCAAGGAAGAAAACGATACGATTACGGTATTGCTGATTGCAGCCGAACGGGTTCGTTTAGAAGCGATTACAACGATAGAACCCTATTTGCACGGCGTTTTTTCGCAACTTCCGACCCTTGAACCGTCGAAATCGGATAAGGAAGTAAAAGAACAACTGAAAACAATTAAAGAGCGTACCTTGCGCATAATCGCTTCGCGCATCGCCTTGCCCGAATTTGTTCTGGAATCGCTCAATCGCTCGAAAGATTACAATTATATCGCCAATTTGGCCTATACTACGGTGGAGGCCGATATTGCCGTCAAACACGAAATTTTGGCTTGCAACGATTTGAAAGAGCGCTATAATCAAATACTTAAACTATTAGACCACGATTATCAGTTGGTGGAAATCAAAGAATCCATCCGGCAAAAAACCAAAGTGGAAATTGATAAACAGCAACGCGAATATTTCCTCCAACAGGAAATGAAAAACATTCAGGAAGCGTTGGGTGGCAATATTCATGACATCGAATTGAAAAAAATCAAGGAAAAAGCCGAAAAAATCAAGTTTACCGACGAACAACGCTCTTTTTTCAACAGAGAATTGAAAAAATTGGAACACCTGCATCCGCATTCGCCCGACTATTCTACGCAAATGACTTATCTTCAAAATGTTATCTCTTTGCCTTGGCGCGAATTTACACCGGATAATTTCGATTTAAAACGGGCAGCCAAACAATTGGATAAAGACCATTTCGGATTGGATAAAGTGAAAGAACGCATCTTGGACCATTTGGCCGTTTTGAAATTGAAAGGCGATATGAAATCACCGATTCTATGCCTCTTTGGGCCTCCGGGTGTGGGAAAAACATCGTTGGGAAAATCGGTTGCCGAAGCCTTGGATCGCAAATACATCCGGATGTCGCTCGGCGGTTTGCACGATGAGGCTGAAATTCGCGGACACCGGCGTACCTATATCGGCGCTTTGCCGGGACGGATTATCCAGAGTATTCAAAAAGCCGGTTCGTCGAATCCGGTCATCATTCTGGATGAAATTGATAAAGTGAGTCGCGATTACCACGGCGATCCGGCGGCGGCTTTGCTCGAAGTGCTGGATCCCGAACAAAATTTCGCTTTCCACGACAATTATTTGGATATGGATTTCGATCTTTCGAAAGTGTTGTTCATTGCCACGGCTAACTCATTGAGTAATATCTCACAACCCTTGCTCGACCGGATGGAATTAATTCCGGTAAGCGGTTATATTTTGGAAGAAAAAACCGAAATTGCCCGCAAACATTTATTGCCTGCGCAATTGGAAAATCACGGTATTCCAAAATCGAAATTCGATATTCCGAAAAAAACGATGGAGGTAATTATCGAATCTTATACCCGCGAGTCGGGCGTGCGCGAACTGAACAAAAAATTGGCGAAAATTCTGCGGAAAATCGCTCGCGCTATCGCCGAAGAAGCCGATTATCCGAAAAAATTAGCGGTAGAGAACTTGTACGACTATTTAGGTGTCATCGAATATACGAAAGATAAATATGCGGGCAATGAATACGCCGGTGTGGTTACCGGATTAGCTTGGACGGCTGTCGGCGGCGAAATATTAGTCATCGAAGTCAGTTTAAGCAAAGGCAAGGGCGCCAAACTCACGCTCACGGGCAATCTGGGCGATGTAATGAAAGAATCGGCCACGCTCTCGTTGGAATACATCAAGGCGCACGCCTCGCAATTTTCGATTCCCGACGATGTGTTTGAAAAATGGAATGTACATATTCATGTTCCCGAAGGCGCTATTCCAAAAGATGGCCCCAGCGCCGGCATTACCATGACCACCGCTTTGGTTTCAGCTTTTACGCAACGCAAAGTAAAATCGAATATCGCGATGACCGGCGAAATGACTTTGCGCGGGAAAGTGCTTCCGGTGGGGGGTATTAAGGAAAAAATATTGGCGGCCAAACGCGCCGGTATCAAGGATATTATTTTAAGCAAAGAAAACAAAAAGAATATAGACGAAATCAATGACTTGTATTTGAAAGGTTTAGTGTTTCATTTCGTAAGTGATATTCATGAAGTTTTAGAAATTGCTTTGTCGCCGGAAAAAGTAAAAGGAGCGGTAGAAATAGTATAATTGTTTTTGATAGAACGCGGATGACGCAGAAGACACGGATTTTCGCTGATATAAAAATCTGCGCATATCCGTGTCTTCTGCGTCATCCGCGTTCTATTTCCTTTTCGGATATTTCACTTAGAATTTATAACGAACACCTAAACAAATATCGCTGGAACCAAAATGAACGGCAGGAATGATACTCAGTGCAGGGCGATAATCCAACGACAATTGCAAGGGAAAATCGAAATTATATTCGATACCTACTTGGCCTGCAACGCCGATACCAAATTCCGAAAAATAACCAAGGTATGCACCGGCGCCCGCATACCAATTAAACCCTTTTGACAAGGCCGATAAATCCCATACCCATTGGTACACTCCTGTCAAATTCGCTCCTTCAATATCGTGCCAATAGGTACCTAAATCCAATTCCAACCGGTTGGAACTACCTAATGCGTGTTGATACGAAATTTCGCCGCCATAACCCAAACGAAGACCGATGGCATTTCCATCTACTTGTGCATTGACTGCAAAAACTCCACTGACAGCCAAAACCATTACTAAGAAAATCTTTTTCATTTTTTAATTAATTTAGTTGTTTATACTAAAAATATAATTTTACGGCGACAAAGGTAATATTTTTCGCAAGCAAAAAATATTTATAGACAAAATATAAGATAAATATGAAATTATTAACGTAATTTTGTCGTTTAGTCAATAATAAAAAAACACAAATATGAACGTATTCACAAACGTAAAAGATTTGGGCGATTTGAAAGCCGCCGTAAAAGAAGCTTTGGAAGTCAAGCATAATCGTTTCGCTTACAAGTATTTAGGCGAAAATAAAACCTTGTTGATGGTGTTTTTCAATTCGAGTTTGCGCACACGATTGAGTACGCAAAAAGCGGCTATGAATCTGGGAATGAACACGATGGTCTTGGATGTGAATCAAGGTGCGTGGCGACTCGAAACCGAGCGCGGCGTGATTATGGACGGCGACAAACCCGAACATATTCGCGAGGCCATTCCCGTGATGGGTTGTTATTGCGATATTATCGGCGTTCGCTCGTTTGCCCGGTTTGAGAACAAGGCCGATGATTACAGCGAGAATATTTTACAGCAATTTATCCAATATTCCGGTCGTCCGGTGTTCAGTATGGAAGGCGCTACTACGCATCCTTTGCAGGCTTTCGCCGATTTGATTACAATTGAAGAATACAAAACCAAGCAGCGTCCGAAAGTCGTTTTGAGTTGGGCGCCGCATCCGAAAGCCCTGCCGCAAGCTGTTCCCAATGCGTTTGCCGATTTTATGAACGAGGCCGGTGTGGAGTTTGTCATCACGCATCCCGAAGGTTATGAGCTGGATCCGCAATTTGTTCGCGGCGCAACCATCGAATACAATCAAGAAAAAGCATTTGCCGGCGCCGATTTTATCTATGCCAAAAACTGGGCGGCCTATGTCGATCCGCATTACGGCCAAATTCTGTCGAAAGACCGTTCGTGGACGGTGGATACGGCCAAAATGGCATTGACCGACCATGCAAAATTCATGCACTGCCTGCCCGTGCGCCGAAATATGATTGTAACGGACGATGTGATTGAAAGTCCGGATTCGATTGTGATTCCTGAAGCGGCGAATCGGGAAATATCGGCGCAGGTGGTTATTAAGCGGATGTTGGAAGGAATTTAGGGTAAATTGTGATTCTCAATTAAAATATGTCGCCGCAATCCGTTAGGATTGCATCGCTCGGTAGAAATAACCCACACCACCCCTAACCCTGCATTCCATAGGAATGCATCCTGTTTTTTCAATCATTTAAAAATAATCATATATGAACCTCGAACAACTCCACGATTTCTGCCTCTCCATCAAAGGCGCCACCGAAAGCTTCCCCTTCGACGAAGTTTCGCTGGTAATGAAAGTCGAAAACAAAATCTTCGCCCTCATCCCATTGGACGAACCGGAAACGCAAATCTCCCTCAAATGCGACCCTGAACAGGCCATCGAACTGCGCGAACATTACTCCGCTGTAGTTCCGGCTTACCATTGCAATAAAAAATATTGGAATACGATTTACCTTAACCGCGATATGTGCGACGAGGAAGTCGAATGCTGGATTCACCACTCGGTCGATGAAGTCATCAAAAAACTGCCTAAAAAAATACGCGATGAATATTACGCCCAATAACATCCAAATGGTCGATTTGACCACGCAATACACTCGCCTGCAACCGGAAATCGACCGCGCCATCGCCGCTGTCCTGCATTCCGGACAATATATCAACGGAAATGCGGTGCGCGAATTTACCGGCAATCTGGCAAAATATACCGGCGCCAAATACGTCATTCCCTGCGCCAACGGAACGGATGCCTTGCAAATCGCCCTGATGTCGCTGCAATTACAACCCGGTGACGAAGTGATTGTCCCCGCATTTACCTACGTTGCTGCTGTTGAGGCGATTGCAATCTTGAATCTTCGCCCGGTTTTGGTGGATGTGGATGAAAAAACATTTAATATCGACGTTTCCAAAATCGAAGAAGCGATTTCGCCCCGCACCCGCGCCATTATTCCCGTACATCTTTTCGGCCAAACCTGTGATATGGAACCGATTATGCAATTAGCCGAAAAATATAGGCTGTTTGTGATTGAAGATAATGCGCAAAGTTTGGGTGCGATTTATACATTTTTCGACGGAACAAAAAAACAAGCGGGAACGATCGGCCACATCGGAACCTTGTCGTTTTTTCCAACCAAAAATCTCGGCTGTTACGGAGACGGCGGCGCCCTGTTGACCAATGACGAAATACTCGCTAACCGGTTGAAAATGATAGCTTCACACGGACAAGCTCAAAAATATTGCCACGAAATCATCGGTTGCAATTCGCGTTTGGATACGATTCAAGCGGCAATTTTGGATGTAAAACTAAAACACTTGGATGAATTTATTACGGCGCGGCAAACGGCTGCGTCTTCCTATCTTTCTAAATTAGAATCAATTAATTGGATCGAAACGCCGGTTTGCATCCCGTCTTCCACACACACTTACAATCAATTTACAATTAAAATCACAAACAAAAAACGCGATAATGTGCAACAGCAAGTGAAAAATCAAGGCATTCCTACCATGATTTATTATCCTTTGCCTTTACATCAACAACCTGCATATCAAGAAATTGTGCGTATTGGAAGTGATTTAAGTATCAGTGAAAAATTATGTAAATCCGTATTGTCTTTGCCGATGCACTCCGAATTGACGGAACAACAATTTGCAATTATTGAAAAATGTTGTATTTTTGTCCGGTAATCTAAATACTATATATATGAATAAATCATTTTTTTATCTGGGAATCTTGCTGGTTTTCATCGCTTGTTCCCCAAGAATTTCAACCATTGTCAATAAAAATTATGCCGCTTTGGATTATCTGGAAGAAGTTCATGTATTTGGCGTGGAAGAACCTGCACCTGCAAATGCCGAACAATTGGGCGTGGTAAAAATCGGAGATACGGGATTTTCAACCAATTGCGATTGGAATGTTGTCATTGATAAAGCAAAACTTGAAGCTCGAAAAATAGGTGGGAATGCACTTAAAATAACTAAACATACTCCTCCCAATGTGTTTGGAAGTTCGTGTCATCAAATTGCGGCCGACATTTTACGAGTGGAAAATTGGAGTGATGTCGCTTTTACAGTTGAAACCGATAGCGCATTAATAGGAGCCGATTATGCTTTGCTGCACGTTTATCGTCAAAGTGGGCTGGGTATGGCGGTTTCGTATGATGTACATTTGGGCGATAATGTGATTTGTCGCGCACGTAATAAATGGAAGGAAACCATCCTTATTTATCAAGACGGACTGAATACATTGTGGGCGCGCACCGAAGCTAAATCGGAAATTCCGATCGACATTCAATTCGGTAAAGAATATTATATTCGTTGCAGTGTCGAAACGGGCTTTTTTATGGGGCGGCCCAAATTGGAGATTGTAGATAATCGGACAGGCAAAGCCGAATATAACTCCATATCAAAAAAAAAGAAAAAATAATAAAATCGAAAAGTCATGAATATTAAAAATTGGTTTATTGTTTGTAGTTTGGCGGTTTTTACATTGCCTCTTTGCGCACAAGATTTGGTGGTTACTACCGACGGCGATTCGTTGAATTGTAAAATTACCAAAATCAAAGGAGATTTCATTTATTTTACATTCAAACATAAAAAAGAAGTGCGAAATACGCTTTTTCCGAAGAACCGGGTAGTTGATTACAAATATAAATATTACTCCGAATCCGAATTGCCGGCCTCTCATAAACCGCAAGGCGATGATTATTCGAAATTGAGAGTGGCGATTGATGCAGGTTGGAGTTACCGGACTGCGCCATTAGCCGAACAATTAACTTCCGAAGAGAAAAGTCTTATGCAGGATTTGAAATCGGGTTGGAGCGTTGGCGCCGAATTAACTTACTATTTTTCGGAATATATGGGAATTGGATTCCGGTATAACGAACATTTGTCGAGCGCCTCTGCACCCGGTTATCTGACTTATCCTGACGGTTATACGGAAAATGGGATGTTGCACGAAAATATCAGGATCAGCTATATCGGGCCTTTGTTCAGCACTCGTTTTTTCAATGCGGATAAGACAAATTGTTTTTTATTAAATATCGGCCTCGGCTATGTAGGTTATTACGATAAAAGGTCACTCATTGCTCATCATTTAACGGGCGGAACGCTTGGAGCATATTACGGAATCGGTTACGATATTGGAATTGCTAAAAATTGGGCGATCGGTATTCAATTATCCGGCACAACCGGTGTACTTTCTTCCGTGAAACGTTCGGATGGGACTTACACCGAAACAATACAGTTAGAGCGTGGATCATACGAAGGTTTAGGTCGTTTGGATATTGCTGTCGGATTGCGTTTCAATCATTAATATTTATGAATAAAACAGTCCAAATTCATCCTACCGCCATTATTGACACAGGCGCAAAAATCGCCACCGGCACAAAAATCTGGCACTTCTCCCATATCATGCCCGAAGCCGAAATCGGTGAAAATTGCATCCTCGGACAAAATGTGTTTGTGGCTTCGGGCGCTCAATTAGGGAATGGCGTGAAAGTGCAAAACAACGTATCTATTTATGCCGGAGTGATTTGCGAGGATGATGTTTTTCTCGGCCCCAGTTGCGTGTTTACCAATGTCGTCAATCCGCGCGCCTTTATCGAGCGGAAAAAAGAGTTTAAACCAACCTTGATAAAAAAAGGTGCAAGCATCGGCGCTAATGCTACTATTCTTTGCGGCATTACGATTGGCGAATATGCGATGATTGGTGCGGGTAGCGTGGTTACGAAAGATGTGCCGCCTTATGCTTTGGTTGTGGGAAATCCGGCGAAGCAAATCGGTTTAGTGGATAGGGAAGGGAATAAAACAAAATAGGCGCAAACCGAAATTTACGCCTATTTTTGTGTGTGTATCGTTATCCAAGCGATGCCACTCGTTTTTCTTTGATACGGGCTTTTTTACCGGTAAGCGCACGTAAATAATACAATTTTGCACGGCGAACTTTACCCACTTTGTTCAATACGATACTGTCGATAAACGGCGAGTTCAACGGGAAAATACGTTCTACGCCTACATTTTCCGACATTTTGCGAACCGTGAACCGTTTGGAATCGCCATGACCGGCAATTTTAATGACCACGCCGCGATACTGCTGGATACGTTCTTTGTTTCCTTCTTTGATGCGGTAAGCCACCGTTACGGTGTCTCCACTCTTGAATTTCGGAAATTCTTGCTCTTTTGGATTGGCGAACGCTTGTTCGGCCACTTTAATTAAATCCATGATTAATAATACTTTATCAATTTATAATAACCAAACGCAACATCCACAGGCCACTCTTTTCCTGCCAGCGGTTGCGTAAAGCGGGCGCAAAGATAATTATTTTTTTTGATTTTTCATCCGGTTTGCCCTGTAATTTATGCTGATTTGATTGAAAATGGAAACAGCCGTTGTTTGGAGGCGGCACAACGAATTTATGACAATGAATTTGCGATAAATACTTGAAACACATAAATCGCTGAAGTATGAGCAAATCTATAATGCGTTACAAAATATTTATAATGAATTAAAATCGTAAGTTATGCAACTAAAAAAGGGATGACACAAAGCCACCCCTCCACTACTAATCTAAACTAATACCTAACATTATATGCTTTTTCAGAACGAAACACCAAACACTAAAAACGCATCTTCGGTACGTGGATTCACAACAATTTGTGCAAATGCGGGGATCGTGAAATCGGCGATTTTGATTTCTTTTGAGGCCGTCAATGCGAGGTTGATAACGTTGAAGCCTGATTCGGTAGAATTACCGTAAAAACTGGTCGCCCAAGGCGTGATGCCTACTGCTGCATTTAAAGATATATCTTTTACGGAGAAAGGATAAGCTACTTCAAAATAGGAAGAATATGCGGTTTTTCCATCATTATTAAGACCGTCGCTGCCGTAAAAATTGGTACTCCATGATAATGAAAGCGGCAATGATTCGATTGGTAACGTATAACCGATAGTTGCTTCCAATGTATGTGCCGAACCTGCTTCCCCATCGTAATTAAAATAACCTGCATCTCCTTGAGTTGCAATATAGTAATCTGTAATACCCACCGAAATACCTGCTATTTCATACCCAATCGACAAGTCAAACTCTTTCACATTGGAAATATTAATCAAATCAACACTGCTCCAAGCTCCGATAGAAAATCCGGCTGCTGAAAAACTTAAACCCGGCTGAATCGCCGTACCTCCCAAATACTGACCACGCCACAAATACGAACTAACCACATCCGCACCCACCGAAAACTCTTGCGCTTTCACGCCTGCTACACTCATTAACACGGCAATTGCCAAAACAATTTTTTTCATCTTTTTACCTTTTAAATAATTAAACCTATTAATAAAACTAAAACTCTAAAAAATCTTCTTAAATAATAACCTACAATCTTTTTGCTCTTACTAATGCTCTTTTTGTTTCACGCTGCAAAGGAAAGCATTTTATTTTAATTATACAAATTTTTACATCATTTTGTTTAAAAAATATTTATTTTATCATATTTTTAATGTTAAAAAGCAATTTAATATTTCATAATGTATTTTTTATTGAAATTTTATTTCACTGAATGACAGTCAGATAAGCGCTTTTTCGTTAATTTGGGTTAAAAAAAGTCTTTTAAGATTTTTTTATTTAAACAATATGATATATTTTTGTGCCGTAATTAATTCAAAATGATTCTATATTTTATATTTTAATGATATTTTGATGTTAATTATTTAAATTATATGACATTTATAGTTTTTATATATTTAATAGGTATTATTCATTTTTAATTATTTCAAGTATGAAAAAGATTGAAGCAATTATTCGCAAATTGAAATTCGATGAAGTAAAAGAGGCCTTACAAGCAGCCGACATCGAATGGTTTTCTTACACCGACATTCGCGGCGTAGGGACCGACCGGGAAGCACGTATCTATCGCGGTATTGTGTATGACACGAGTTTTATCGAACGTATCCAGCTGAGTATCGTGGTACGCGACATCAACGTAGAAAAAACAGTGGAAGCGATTTCCGCCGCCGCCCGCACGGGAGAAGTCGGCGATGGTCGCATCTTTATTTATCCGGCCGAAGATGCCATCAGTATCCGCACCGGTAAACGGGGAGACGCCACATTGTTTAACGAAAAAAAGTAACTAATCTTTAAAAAAGAAATTCATTATGAAATCATATTTTAAAACATTACACGGAAAATTTGTCATTTTTGTATTGATAACTGCGGCAACGGTGGGTTTTGTTCCCTCTATGTTTGCTCAGGATGAAGCGGCGGTTGCTACTGAAACCGTGGTCGCTGTAGAAGAAATTGTTGAAGCTGCCCCGGTGGAAGAAGTGGCTCCCGCCTTTGATACATTAGCCGATTTGGCTGCTTCGTTAGACACCGTATGGATGCTTTTGGCCGCCATGTTGGTGTTTTTTATGCAACCAGGTTTTGCATTGGTAGAAGCCGGTTTTACCCGTACTAAAAATACTGCAAATATCTTGATGAAGAACTTTGTAGACTTTCTAACGGGATCTTTACTGTTCTTCTTTACCGGTTTTGGCATCATGTTCGGCGCCGGCGCTTTCATGGGAACACCTCATTTTCTCGATTTGTCGTTCTTCGACAACGGACTGCCGGTAGAAGGTTTCCTTATTTTCCAAACCGTGTTTGCTGCAACAGCTGCAACGATTGTTTCGGGTGCAATGGCAGAACGTACAAAATTCTCTATGTATTTGCTTTACACCGTTTTAATTAGTGGAATTGTCTATCCTATTTCCGGACATTGGACTTGGGGTGGCGGTTTCTTGATGGCGGAAGACGGTTGGTTGGCTAACCTGACCGGTTATGGTTTGCACGATTTCGCCGGATCGACGGTGGTTCACTCCGTTGGCGGTTGGATTGCTTTGGTGGGTGCGATGATTCTTGGACCACGTATCGGTAAATATGGAAAAGACGGCAGGTCGAAAGCCATTCCGGGACACAATCTTACGATCGCTTCCTTGGGTGTATTTATCTTGTGGTTTGGTTGGTTTGGATTTAACCCCGGCTCGCAACTCGGTGCATCGGGCGAAAGCAAAATTGCGATCTCTCATGTATTCTTGACAACCAACTTAGCTGCTTGCGGTGGGGGTATTGCCGCCTTGCTGACCGCTTGGTTCAAATACAAAAAACCATCTTTGTCTTTAACTCTCAACGGCGTCTTGGCCGGTTTGGTGGCTATCACAGCCGGTTGTGATGCAGTATCGCCCATAGGAGCTATCATTATAGGGCTGATTGCCGGTGTTGTCATGATCTTCTCGGTAGAATTTATTGATAGAGTTTTAAGAATTGATGATCCTGTTGGAGCATCTTCCGTACATGGTGTTTGCGGTTTCTTAGGAACACTTTTGACCGGTTTGTTTGCAATAGATGGCGGTTTGTTCTACGGTGGTGGCGCCGGTTTATTCACAGCTCAATTGATAGGCGCTTTAATCGTTGGCGCTTGGGCGTTTGGCGCCGGTTTCGTAATCTTCAAAGGTTTGGATTTGATCTTCGGTTTGCGTGTATCGAAACGAATAGAAGAAGAAGGTTTGGATATTTACGAACATGGAGAAGCGGCTTATAACTAATGAAATAGAATTGGAGCGGAAATAAATCAATGTTAAACTTCCCAAGTTCTCAGGACTTGGGAAGTTTTTTATATCTATCAAATAGAAATTTAAAAAATATAATATGTAAATTATTGTCATTAAAATCACTTGTTTTGATTTCATTTTATAGTTAAAAATTAAAATATAATTTCATATTTAACGAAATAAATTTGTTTTGAAAATTTATTGTTGCTACTTTTGCCGCCGATTTGATAAAAACACATTTAAATTAAAGAGTATGAAGAAAATCGAAGCAATCGTACGCAAATCCAAATTTGTGGAAGTACGGCAGGCATTACACGATGCGGATATTGATTTCCTCTCGTGGTGGGATGTAAAGGGACAAGGCGATGCTAAACAGGGATTAATTTTCCGGGGCATTGCTTACGATGTGAACACGATCGACCGGATTTATATCTCGTTCGTGGTGCGTGATCAAAACGTGGATAAATCGGTCGATGCGATTTTAAAAGCGGCTTATACAGGCGAAAGTGGTGACGGGCGGATTTTCGTTTCCGACATTGCCCAATCGATTCGTATTCGAACAGGGGATCATGGTGATGATTCATTGTATAATAAATAAATTACGAATTGAAAGTATATCAAAAAAAATGAAAAAATTAATAGCATTAGTTGGATTGTTGCTTTCGTGTCCTGCTTTGATCATGGCACAGGAAGCAGAAGCGGCCGCCCCCGCTTTAAATTCGGGCAATACTGCGTGGATTTTGGCCGCCACGATGTTGGTTATGTTGATGACCATTCCGGGTTTGGCCTTTTTTTACGGCGGTTTGGTTCGTCGTAAAAATGTATTGAGCGTGATGATGCAATGCGTTGTATTAACGGCAGTTATCACGATTGAATGGATTGTTTACGGTTATACGGCCGTTTTCGGAACCAGTTTGATGGATACTTGGTTCGGTGGAATTTTCGGCGGTTTCGACAAGTTCTTCTTATATGGAATCCAGATAGATACCTTAACGACGGGGGATATTCCCGAACTCCTTTTTGTATTGTTTCAATGTAAATTCGCCGTGATTACGCCGGCTTTGATTGTGGGCGCATTTGCCGAACGCATCAAATTTTCGGGCTTTCTTTTGTTCTCGGTTTTGTGGTCGATTTTTGTTTACAACCCGATGGCTCACTGGGTTTGGGGCGGCGGTTGGATGCAAGAAATGGGCGCTATCGACTTTGCCGGAGGTACGGTGGTACATATCAATGCCGGGGTTTCGGCTTTGGTTATGGCTTTGTTGTTGGGTCGCCGGCAAGGTTACGGTTCGAGTCCGATTACTCCGCACAATGTCCCGTTTGTGGTATTGGGAACGGCCTTGTTGTGGTTGGGTTGGTTCGGTTTCAACGCCGGTAGCGGTTTGGCTGCCGACGGATTAGCTGCTAACGCTTTTTTGGTAACCACCTTAGCGACTGCCGTAGCTGCTGCCACTTGGATGGCTTTGGAATGGATTATCAATAAAAAACCGACCGTTGTAGGTATTTGTACGGGTGCTGTTGCAGGATTGGTGGCCATTACGCCTGCTGCAGGAACTGTCGATGCGATGGGTTCGTTGTTTATCGGTTTGATTTCGAGTTGTATTTGTTATACATTTGTAGCCTACGTGAAACCCAAACTCAAATACGACGATTCGTTGGATGCTTTCGGCGTACATGGCGTGGGTGGTTTTGTCGGCGCTATTTTGACGGGTGTATTCGCCACTCCGATTATTACCGGAGTCGACGGCGTGAAAGGTGCGTTGTATGGCGATTGGCATCAATTGTGGGTGCAAGTGATTGTAAACCTTGCCGCTGCTGCATTTGCCGCCATCATGACGTTTATCTTATTCAAGATTGTGGATAAAACCATCGGATTGCGAGTTTCGGAAAAAGAAGAATCCATTGGTTTGGATATTTCGCAGCATGGGGAAATTGCTTATAGCGAAGGGGAATAATTGTTTTTGCGAACACCAATAAAAAAGAGGTTGGAAATAGATTCTAACCTCTTTTTCTTTTGTGGTCCCACTTGGGCTTGAACCAAGGACTCCCTGATTATGAGTCAGGTGCTCTGACCAACTGAGCTATAGGACCCGCTATTTTTCAAAAGCGACTGCAAAATTACACTTTTTCTGTGAATTTGCAAATTTTTTATGAATTAACCTTGGCGAAAATAGTTGTTTTTTAGGGTTGCTCTCCGTATATATGCCATAACGTCAATGTTTTTTCTTCCGTTTCAATGCCGTTGCTCACGGAGAATATAATTCGCGCTGCTTTACGATAGCCTTGTGTCCATTCGGAAGATGTTACTTGGGGCGATGTCATGGTATAGGTTGCTAATCCTTGCGGATCGACCGACTCTGCGATTCCTCCGTTTTCAACAACACCAAAAGCAGGATTGGTAAGATAATTTACAAAGGGAATACCTGTTTGAACAATTGAACTGTTAATGACCAAAGGCGCTTGCTTTGGCTTCCAACGAATATGGAAACGGAGATTTCCACTTGTAGATGTTGATGCAGAAGTAAAATAATGATATACTACCGACTGTAGGGGCACCGAATATTTTTGATCTGTGAAAAGTTCTACTGAAACGGGTTCAATATTATATTGCACGACTTTAATCGGATATTCTAAACGGCCGGCTTTCACGGTAATAATGGCTGTTCGGGTTGCATTCGGATTGATTGCAGAGTAGGGTTGTAATTTGATAAATAAAGTCGGATCTTGCAGCGATTTGATTTCCGTATCAGATTTTCCCGATAGTCCGATCCAAGAATCATCTCCTAAGGTTTCTCCTGTGATTCCATTGACAATCGACTTAATTGTCCAACCCTGAGGATGGTCGGTAATAATTTTGATAATATTTGTACTTTTCTTTAACAGTACGGCGCCATTGGAAAAAGCAAAACTGTCGCGATTAACACTCATGAAATAATAATCATCGAAAATTACGTTTTCCATTTGAGAATAACCGATTGCACTCCAATCCAAAATTTCTACGGCTATATTGACTCCTTTATGCGAAAATGCTTCATCCGGTGTGTCATAACCTTTACCCGATACGTCAGCAATGGTAATTGTGTATGAATGATTTCGCAAAATATCCAAGAGCGTGTTTTTATTCGATTTGGGAACAAAATCAACCCGGTAATAAGTAGGCGTAGTAGAACCATCGTATAATCCACCGATAACCAAACACGTGGCTTCCAATGGTTTATCAAATTCGGAATGAGTTTCAAAGGCATAAATAACTCCTTTCATAGCTTCGTTGGCTATGCTCGGAGTGGAAAAATCATTATAATCGGCAAAAACAGGTGTTACGCGGTTGTAATCGACCGGAAACGATGGAGCTGTTGCAATTTTATTATTGTTTTCAATTTTAACTTTATCCGTATCGGGAATAATACGTCCTTTGGAAGCGTAATTGTATAATCGAACGCTTTTTAATTGAAATTTGGCAGCCAATCCTGCATTATTGACAACATCTAAAACTACATCAATTTTAGCTACCATACGCAACAAGGTAATTGTAGGTGCAGTCGACGAATTGATGTCCACCGTGATGTTTTGGTCGGTTTCGCCCCACATCGGCAGGGCAGCGTAATCCAAACCGGTATTCCATTTTCCGCTTTCCGGTAATTCAAAGGTTAATTGTGAAAGCATTACATCTTTTTCTGAGGCTTCGCCGCTGTTTTCGATTTGTGCAACCAATTCACTCACTTTTTGTTGTGCATTGGCGATAATTACCAAATGTTGATCGGGCTTGATTTTTAAAGCGACTTTAAATCCGTTTGTATTAATGTTTTCGGAAGAAACCGGTGCATGATAATCGAAATATAATTTGTTGTTTTCTGTTTTGAACGACAAAACATCGACGGTACGGATATTTTCTTCGGCATTCGCATCCATGGAACGTAAAGCCGCTTGCTGATTTTTGAAAGGCAGTGAAAGCGGTATAAATACGTTTTGGATGCCTTCTCCTGTAGGTGTTTTCCCTAAATCCCATATTTCATTGCATGAAAAAAGAGTAAATGTAATCAATAAAAGATACAATAGATTGTTTCCTGTTCTTTTCATATTTTGTGTTGTTTATTTTTTGTAAATTATAATATATCAATTATTTAATCTGATAAAACAACCGTATCATCCAAATCGCCCGGATCCCATCCGTTTACGCTTATAATAATCCCTTTTTCGGTCATCGACAATTCCAACTCGAAAATGTGTTTCTTTTGGAAAATGTCCGGATCGGGATAAGCGATTCGTAGCAACGGTATTAAATTTCCACTGTATATTTGAATGTTATTCGATTTATTTTTGATTTTTAAAACCGGATTTATATGTTCTGCGTGGAGCTTCAGCACATTCAGCGAGGCTTCAAGCCAATCATCGTTAAACCGGGTGGTTACGGCATACGAAAAATCGTCGGCCGGCGCGAAATCGTTACCGAACGTGTAAATACGATTATTATCCGTTACGAAAATTTGATATTCGTCATTGCTGCGATCAAAACCGCTTATCTTAAAATCAATGCGATTGTAATCCAAAATTAAAGGTATTTCGATGGCAGTTTGTCCGATTAGAGAGAGCGAATCTCGCGTTTGTGTTTGTCCGTAAACCAATTGATAGGGTAGGGAAGTAAATGTTCGGTCGCTTCCTTCCGGTACGCGGACATACAGACGCGAATTTTCTTTCATCTTTTGCGCCGGCGAAATATTGGGTTGTGGAATCTGGTAATAATACGGAGCTGCGGGTTTATAAAACCACGTAACAAATTGATACAAACCGGTATCCAGATCCAATTCCATCCGATAATTTTTGTTCAAAATCACATTGTCAATGACTCGTTGCGCTACCAAACTGTCGTTAGCATCAAAAACAAAGAGCGTACCTTTGTTTAGAGAGGAGGCATCGAACAGACTCGGCGTGTCTTCATCTTCATAAGTGAATAAAAGTTGGATGCTTGCCTTTTCAAAATTACATTCCGTCAAATCTTCCGCAATACAGGAATGAAGCAGTAAAATGCTTATTACCGGCAATATATAAAGTAATCGATTCATATTTTAATCCGCTTATTTTCCGTTCATGATTTTTGTGAATAACTCATAATCCGCATTCACAGCCAGATAGGCGGCGTATGCTTCTTTCATTTGATCCAATGTGGCGCGGTTGCGGTTGGCTTCGACTACCCCTTGCATTTGCGCTTTTTTCAGCAAGTTTTCCGCTTCGTCGAATTTCAATTCGTGCATATATACGACGGCTAAATTGTTCCAAGCAACCGGTTCGTTCGAGTATTTTTTGAGGTACGATGCGGCTTGCATGTAATTATCGCTCAAAAGCGCTACGGCTCCGGCGTTTACGTTGGCGATGGGGGTTTTTGAAAAAACTTTCACGGCGGTGTTAAACACTTGATTATAAGCCGTACTGCCTTTCTCGTAGGTGTTGGCGATGGTGTACATTTCTTCCAAACTCAACATTCCGGGTTTGGTTTTGAGCAGTTCTTTTCCGCGTTCGACTGTAAATGGAGGAATGGTGTATTCGATTTTATAGTTCACCCGGCGCAAACGGGGAAAGAGGTTTTCGAGCATATATTTATAGGATCGTCCGCCGGAAAGATTCATCAATTGCGTTTCACGTCCTGCCATAATGCCGACCGTGCGCATAATCCGCAAGACTTCGGCTTTGTTTTCGATTTTCGTATCGGCTTCTACCATAGCTAATAAGTCGTCCCATGCTTCGCCCATTCCTTCCGAAGATAGAACTTTATCGGGAACATTGTATTTTGTTTTAATGAATGTTCGCAAGGCCGATGCGCGATTTTGCGACAATTTCAAATTACTTTCAAATGAGCCTTCGGGCGATGCGTAAGCGGTTATTGAACAAGAAGTTATAATTGCAGTTGGCTCTTCTTTGATGTATTGTAGACTGTTTTCAATTTTGCGTAATTCTGCTTTATTGTTTGCCAAATCGGGCAAAATATCCCATTTGCCGACTTTGAAAATCAGGTAGGCTTCGCCGGTTTCATCTCGTTTTTTGACTAATTCCTTTTCTGGGATAATCCATTGAATGGCAGGTGTAAAGGCGTAATTCCAAGGCGTATGCTGCGGTACATCCAAATGATCGGCCAAAAGACGAGTGTATCCGCCAAATTCGCCGGCTATTTTTTCATTTTTTCGGGCTTCTTCAGCTGCTTTCGACCACCCGATTATATCGGCCAAATCCGCCCAAGAAGATAGTGTATGGCATCCGCAACGGTCTTCCAAGAGGGAAAGTGAAGCGTCTTTCATCCACGGTTCAAACGGAAATTCCATTTGATAAGGAACAATATTGTCTTCCAATTTGTGATCGACCGTGAGGATGGCGTAAAGATTTTCGTCCTGTTCGATGCCGTTGAGCGATAAGGAGCGTTGATAGAGTTTTTCGCGCGTTTTTCCGTTCACGATGATAGTCGGAAGCACTTTGCTTTGTCCGCCGGGCGTTTGCATGACCGGCGTAAAAATCCATTGACTGTTTTTCAAAAATTTTCGTCCGTTTACGTGAATCGTAAAATCAAGGACAACATTTCCTTTGACGAATTGAAACTGGTTTTGTTGTACCGTAACGCCGTTTTGCGCTTTAATTTCCAATTCGTTACAAAAAACGAAAGATAAAAATAACGATAGAATAAAAATATATTTGGATTTCATGACCGGCTTATTTTAAAAGGTAGATTAAAGTAATTCCCGCTTGCGTAATCCCGAAATAATGGAAAATTTCATTTTTTTCCAATAAATCGCCGCAAGTTTCACATTTATATTTATCGGCATTGATAAAAGCATATCCTGCGCCGATGTTCAATTCCAAGTTCCAACGGGGAGCGAGATAAAATTGATAACCGTAAGAAAGTCCCAATCCTGTTAACCAGCCTTGTCGTCGATATTTTTTCAGGTCTTCGCTGAATACGCCACCTATATTGAAATAGGCGTAATGCGTATGTATCCCAAAAAAATGACCGGAAAATGCTTCACATAACCACCAGCGAAGTTCGGGCTGAACCAACAGGAACCGGTATTGTTCGTTTATGTCTAATTTCCACGGATTCCATGTAACCGGTAATTTAAAAGTTAAATTTTTGTCTAATGTTAATTCCACTCCTAAATTCATACTGAACGAAACGTCATGAAGTAGATTCGTTTCTACAGCTAATGAAGGCACTGCATTACTGATTCTCACAATTTCTTGAGAATGAGCGGTTTGCAGTAAGAAGAAAGCACAAAGACACAATAACCCCTGTCTACAATTTATTGTTAGCATTTGTTCTTAAACTATTAAATTTAGCACACAATTGTTTCCTCTAATCTTTTTTATACTTTCTTCTATCTGGTTGAGATTACAAAGGTAGAATAATATTTTAATTGAATTTTAAAATAAAACAAATTTAACATATTTGAGAGAAAAATATTGTGAAATTACAAATTTATTACAAAATTTGTAACAAATTAATAGAGAAATCGTCCGTTTTCGGTTTCAATAATTAATTGTTTTTGATCCGAATTTTCCGTATAACCGATGATTTGCGCCTCGATTCCAAACGATTGAGAAATCGCAATGACTTCGGCGGCATATTGTTCGGGGAGATAAATCTCCATGCGATGTCCCATATTGAACACTTTGTACATTTCGTGCCAGTCGGTGCCGGATTGTTCCTGAATTAAGCGGAACAACGGCGGGATGGGGAAGAGATTATTTTTCGTAATTTTCAGCTTATCAATAAAATGCAAAATTTTGGTTTGTGCGCCGCCCGAAACATGCACCATTCCGTGAATTTGCGGACGAAGTTGATCCAAAACTTGTTTGATAACCGGAGCGTATGTTCGGGTGGGGGAGAGGACTAATTTTCCGGCATCAATATTCAAGTCGGCAATCCGGTCGGTCAGCCGTTTTTTTCCGGCGTAAATCAGTTCCAAAGGCGTTTGCGGGTCGTAACTTTCGGGATATTGTTCGGCCAAATAATGTGCAAAGACATCGTGGCGCGCCGAAGTCAGACCGTTGCTGCCCATTCCGCCGTTATATTGGGTTTCGTAAGCGGCTTGTCCGTAAGAACTTAAACCGACAATTACATCGCCGGCTTGGATTTTTGCGTTATCAATCACATCAGCGCGTTTCATTCGGCAGGTAACGGTGCTATCGACGATAATGGTGCGCACCAAATCGCCCACATCGGCCGTTTCGCCGCCGGTGGGATAAATATGTACGCCCAAAGCGCTCAATTCTTCGCATAATTCGTTGGTTCCTTGGATGATAGCCGAAATTATTTCGCCCGGAATCAAATGTTTGTTTCGTCCGATGGTGGAAGAAAGGAGGATGTTATCGGTCGCGCCCACGCAAAGCAAATCGTCGATATTCATGATGAGCGCATCTTGGGCGATGCCTTTCCAGACCGACAAATCGCCGGTTTCGCGCCAATACAGATAGGCTAACGATGATTTGGTGCCGGCTCCGTCGGCGTGCATAATATTACAATAATTGGGGTTGCCGCCCAGAATATCAGGAATAATTTTACAAAAAGCCTTGGGAAAAATACCTTTGTCGATATTTTTAATGGCATTGTGAACATCTTCTTTGGAGGCGGAAACGCCGCGTTGATTGTATTTCATTCGGATTGAAAATTTGCGGCAAAGGTACTAAAAAAATCTAATTTCAGAAGCATATTTCCGCACCTGCCAAATAAGTAATTCCCTGAATGAGTTTTGAACGGAAAGCGTTTGAAATTCGGTATCCGTATCGTTCACAATAATTGTTTTTAATGATTAATTGTCTGTTTTTTTAAGGTAAATAATGTTCTAAATTCCTCTGTTATAGTGGTTTTTATTTCCGCAATCTCAATATTCGCACCGGTTTCTTTTTGAATCGAAGTAACACCTTTATCCGTAAACCCGCAAGGATTAATCAATTGGAAATAATTTAAATTGGTATTTACATTTAAAGCGAAGCCGTGCATTGTAATATAACGGCTGCAGCGAACGCCGATAGCGGCGATTTTTCGTGCTTTGCGGGGAATATTCGTATCGATCCATACGCCGGTTGCGCCGTCCAACCGTTCGCCGGTAATGCCGTAATTGCTTATCGTCCGGATAACTACTTCTTCCAAACGATAAATATATTCTTTGATTCCGATATGAAATACTTCCAAATCCAGAATCGGATAACCTACGATTTGACCGGGGCCATGATAGGTAATATCGCCACCTCTATCTGTTTGATACAGTTCGACTTGCTTTTCTTTTAAAATTTTTTCGGGAAAAAGTAAATTGGCTTGCAAAGCGTTTTTTCCCAAGGTAATGACGTGTGGATGTTCGCATAGGATGAAACGGTTTTCGACCGTTTGCCGGTTCATTTTCCGTTGGACGGCTTCGTCAAAATGCGTTTTTTGCCGGTCGTAGGCTTGTGCGTAAGGAATTAATTCCCAATCGATTACTTTTATTTCCATTGTATTTCGATCATTTCTTTCATGATTCCCATAATTTTGGCTTGGCGCCGCAATACATAAGTGTTGGGTTCGCAGGGATTTAGTTCTTTCGGATTAATCAGGCAGGCGGCAATTCCGGCAGCTTCAAAATCGCTTAAGTCTTTGGCCGGCATGGAATAATAGTTTTGTGCGGTGGCTTCGGCGCCATACAAATTTTCGCCCATTTCCACCGAGTTGAGATACACTTCCATGATGCGTTCTTTTCCCCAAATCAGCTCAATGAGGACGGTGTAATAGTTTTCCAACACCGTATTTATGTAGCCGTCGCCCGGAAAAAGGAACACATTCCGCGCGGTTTGTTCCGAAATGGTTTTGTTTTCATGGTACAAAATGCGGGCGCCGCGATTGAGTTGCAGGTTTTCGCCGTCAGCATCGAATCCGTTGTGTATCAAGAATAAATAATCTTCCGAAGCGATAATCGCCCTAACCATTTGCGGCGAAATTTCGTCTAACGGCTTCCATTGATGCGCAATATGCGGTTTTATCATCTGCGGCGTGTAATAAACCGGAACGTATTTATACAAAATCACAAAAAATAAACTCAAAATAAAAAGCGACAGCGATATCGTTTTTATCCAAAACCATATTTTTTTTACGATTTGTTTCATGAGTTATTCAATAATCATCGAATACAAAGATATATAATTTTTATTTTAAAAACAGTATAAAATCACTTTCATTTGTTTATATACATAGCTATTTAAAAAATTGAATCGTGAAAACAGATCAAGCGCCAATTATGTGGATACCGTCCGTGTATTTCGCCATGGGACTGCCTTTCGTTGTTCTCAATATGGTATCCGTATTGATGTTCAGCGGATTAGGCATTTCCGATACTCAAATCGCTTTTTGGACATCGTTAATCATGCTCCCGTGGACGCTCAAGCCGTTGTGGAGTCCCTTTGTCGGAATGTTCAAAACGAAAAAGTTTTTTGTGGCGCTCACGCAAATCCTTTCCGGAACAGGCTTTTTTCTGGTGGCGCTTTCCCTGCATTTGCCGCATTTTTTTGCGATTTCCATCGCCTTGTTTTTCATTGTTGCGTTCAGCGGAGCCACTCACGATATTGCAGCCGACGGGGTATATATGTCGCTGTTGTCGAAATCCGGTCAAGCCGAGTACATCGGCTGGCAGGGCGCTTTTTATAATTTGGCGAAAATCGCGGCAACCGGCGGATTAGTATATTTGGCGGGAAGCTTGATTGAAAAATGGGGAGCCGTCCATGCTTGGGCAATTGTGATGAGTCTTTGCGGCGCGATTTTGTTGCTGTTGGGACTGTATCACATCAAGGCTTTGCCTTCCGGTGCGGAAATGGATAAAAAAGCCGGTTCTTTCCGTGAAAGTATGGATGAATTGTGGGATGTGATAAATACTTTTTTTGCCAAGAAACAAATTATCTGGTATATCGGTTTTATTTTGCTTTACCGTTTGGCCGAAGGGTTTGTCATCAAGATTGTTCCCTTGTTTCTTAACCCACATTGCGTATCAACCGCTGCTAACCGACTGATTTTCAGCAGTCATACTTTCCGGAGGTCTCTCCGGGTGCCACACAAATTTTCTTCTTTTGCAAGGCATTGCATTTATCTTTAGCGCCT